>NZ_PIGD01000040.1:0-6321 GCF_003050085.1 Vibrio sp. 10N.286.48.B8
AGCAAAGCTTATCTCGACGAGGAAATTGCTGGGATAATGCACCAATGGAACGCTTCTTTAGAAGCTTGAAGACGGAATGGATACCTACAGTAGGTTATCGGAGCTTTGCAGAGGCACAACAAGAAATTACTCGATACATTATTGGGTATTATTGCCAACTCCGCCCGCACCAATACAACGGTGGTTTGACTCCCAATGAATCAGAACGATTGTTCTGGTTAAACTCTAGGAACGTGGCCAATATCAGTTGACCACTACACAAAGCCATGGTTAAGAACATGCCTAAGCAGATGTCAGAGATCATCGCTAAACCTTTGCGACCTTGAGCAATTTTCTCTTGTGTACGGCGCTTCCTGAACAGAGCCCTACCAACGTTTCCGATTAAGATACCCGCGATCAAACAGCTAACGAATAACGGCAGTTTCAGACCCATTGATTCGATAACTTCACTCAAACTATAACCCAGCATCAGCGTCAAGTTTAGAATCAACCATGC
The DNA here is from genome assembly GCF_003050085.1 of Vibrio sp. 10N.286.48.B8. NCBI lineage: Bacteria > Pseudomonadati > Pseudomonadota > Gammaproteobacteria > Vibrionales > Vibrionaceae > Vibrio > Vibrio sp. 10N.286.48.B8. The sequence continues at coordinate 497 of NZ_PIGD01000040.1, forward strand.
CCATAGAACGCCGTAGTGGCTTAGCTCTGTTTTTGTTTCACTCTCTTGGAATGCACCAACGGTGACCTCTTCTTCATTAGAAGGACTTACTTTGTGTTTATTGAGTAGGTAGTTAGCAATTGGACCACCAATCACACACGCCGCTATCAAACCAACTGTGTTGGAAGCCACACCAAGTTCTAGCGCGTTAGCAATACCAAACTCTTCAACAAACATTGGCGCCCAAGCTAGTGTCGTACCCACACCGCCAATCAGACTGATAGAACCTGACAACAAACCCGCTTTCGCATCCATACCAAAACCCGACGCGACAGCCATGCCAACTAAGTTTTGAAGGACAATAAAAGCCGAAGCCAGACAGAGCAGGATGAACAACGGTCGCCCACCTTTTACCAGCGTCTTAATATCCGCTTGAAGCCCAATGCCAGCAAAAAAGTAAAGTAGCAAAAAATCTCTGACATCAAGGCTAAAGGTGATCTGGATTTCAAATAGATAGTAAAGCGCCGCTACGGTAGCGGCACAAACAAAGCCACCAATAACTGGCTCTGGCAGAGAGTACTTCCTTAATACTTCAGAGCGCTCGATTAAACCTTTACCAATAAACAGTAATGAGATCGCAATAGTAAAGGAGAGCATTGGAGAAACAAGGGTTTCTGTCATGATGCTATAGATTCCTAAGAGTTAAGATTATTCAAAATGTTGCTTACTCTTAATCTTGTAGATCCAGACCAAGAAATTAAGCGTTTATCGGTGACATCAATCGCTAATCTGGATCAATGTGTTTCACATAAACAGAGAAAAGGCCATCACGAAAAGGATTTGAAAAGGCGACGTCATGGAAGGAGGCAGATTACGTGAATATAGGGGCTCTAAAACGAGAAAACCCCAGCATTTCTGCTAGGGTTTTGAATAGTGGTGGAAGGATGGGGATTTGAACCCCAGATACGCTATAAACGTATACTCGCTTTCCAGGCGAGCGCCTTAAGCCACTCAGCCATCCTTCCACAAATTGTGTGTTGAGCATGTCACTCAACGAGGCGCTACTTTATTGATTCTGCTTGCTTTGGTCAAGGGGCATTCTCAAAAAAAGTGCCTTTTTCGGTTTGTTCGATTACAAATTAACTCATTAGATCAAAAACAAACCAAATTTCATTCTTTCGCTGCACTTACGCTTGTTTCTTTTCTTAAGCTTGTTGATAGTAGCCTGGAACTCGAAACCATTTACGACACATATCGAGGAAGTAGCCGTAAAGTACGCCCATACCGCACGAGATAACGGCATTACTGGTGACAGCCGTAACGATCTGGTCGCCTGAAGCACCCACTGCCAACAAAATACCCGCATACACAGGAGACTGAAATAACACGTATGCCATCAAGTCAGACAAGTTTTTCATCAATGAGCTTTGTGAAAGTTTTGCACCATTGCGCAAGAACCAATCACGAAAAACGCCATAAGGCCAAGCGATAGCAATGTTTACAGGAATAGATAACGTTCGAGAAGCAAGAGATTGCTCAAACGTCATACCAGAAATAAACACTTCTACGATCATGCCAGAAATAAAACAGAAAACGACCATAGCAAATGTATCCGCAGCTGCGTTTCGAATACAAAATGGACCACGAGACTTCATTGACGACAAACCTAAAATATATCACTGCTTAATTAGTGATTTAGTAACATATAAACAAGATACATTTGCACCTCACCAGATAATGTTGCTATTAAATCACAAGATTAGTAGTCATACATTCCGAATCAAAAATCAAGTTGTAAATTAACAACCAAAAACCACTTTAAAAGCAGTTACTTTCACCAAAAAATCCAACCAAGGTCAAATGTTGGACAATTCGTCATTTACTTACCGTAATTAAACAACATTTAAGCCATCGGTAGATTTACAGTAATGATATTAATGACATCTTGTGTTGGTGGTGATCCTAAAGCAACCTGCTCTAACGCTTTATCGACTTGTTCAGTAAGTTCCGCGTTGTTCATAGGTTCAACGTGGACACGTAGACTCTCTAGTGCAAATTGAATCAGTTCTAGGTTGTTGTCTTCTAACGCCACATACAGCGTCACTAACAGCTCTTCAGTGTTATCTTTGTTTCGAAGATCAGGTTTAGGCAGTGACTCGCTTTTACTTTTCGAATCGTGTTGTTTTACGTCTTGGCTTTCGAGATCATCCGCTTTTACTTCATGGTATTGGTAAAGCTTATTTGAATAGCGGAATAAAGCATCATCCAGTTCACGCTCATCAATCGGCTTAGCGATAATATAATCCACACCCGCTCCCAGCATACGCTCGCGAGTCTCTTTAAAGACATCAGCCGTACAACCAAACACCAATACCGATGACACATCACCTATCAACGCACGAATCGCAGTGGTTGATTCAACACCATCCATCACAGGCATATGGTTATCCATGAGTATCAAATCAAAGCGCTCAGCAACCACGGCTTGTATCGCTAACTCACCATTCTCGACGCTCTTATAAATGAATCCTTTGCTGCTCATGAAGGTTTCAATGATCACTGTATTGGTTCGGTTATCCTCGACGATCAGTACCTTTAAGCCTGAGTAGTCTAGCTTCTTATGTGGCAAGCTCTCGATTTCGCCAGGCTGGCAAGGTTGAATCTTCAAGCGAACATCAAAGCTCGTGCCTATCCCTTCTTCACTGGTGACGGTAATACTGCCATCCATCAGTTGGGCAATTTTCTTCACAATCGCTAAGCCAAGACCCGTACCGCCAAAACGCCTTGTAGTGGAAGACTCCGCTTGTTCAAACGGTTTAAAAATACGCTTTTGAGCTTCTTTAGAGATGCCAATTCCGGTGTCACGAACTCGAATACTAAGGTAGGTGTCACTTCCCTCTACGACTTCTTTCAAGTACACCTCAACAAAGCCTCTGGAGGTGAACTTCACCGCGTTGTTCAACAAGTTAAACAAAATTTGGCGCAGGCGAGCTTTATCTGAGAAATACCAACGACCAGAAGGCACCTCGGAGTACACTTTGAATTGAAGCCCTTTCTCGGAAGACAATGTGTAGTAAACACTGTTAATACTGCCGATGATCGAATCAAGCGGGAAACGCGTTTCATCAAGATCCAACCTACCCTGCTCGATCTTCGAGAAGTCTAAGATCTCGTTGAGTAGGGTCATCATATGATCGCCGGACTCATACAGGCTCTTAAGATGCTTCTCTTGTTCGGAGTTTAGAGGCGTTTTTAATAGGATCTGAGCGGTACCCAACACACCATTCATAGGGGTGCGTATTTCATGTGATAGGGTTGCAAGGAAAGCGGTTTTTGCGTTGGTGGATGCCTGAGCTTTAACCTTTTCCGCTTCGAGATAAATAGTCTTTTCGTTAAAGGTTTTAATCAAATGGCCGATTTCGTCATCACTCGAGTAATCCACATCAATGATTTCGCCGGCTTTCGAGCTATCAACCTGTGCAGCAATCCTTGTGATTGGACTAATCAAATAACGATTCAATAAGTAATATCCAGCCATCACACAAAGTAGCAATAGCGGAACAATACCACCTTCAATGCTCATCACCTGGCGAAATACTTCGTCTGCTACACGTGTTTTTGAGTTCACCACATCCACTTGCCAGCCGAAATCACCAAATTGGTTGCTACTGATATAGATGCCTTCAACAAGATTGAAGTTATGAGAAACCAACACTTGGTTGAGTTTATCTCTCAGGGTGATACCAAGATTGTACTCTTCGGCGTGGTTTTTAATGAAACCCAACAACTCTTCGAGCGAGAGATCCACCGTCGCAATACCAGCAAAGGTGCCGTCATAGTAATAAGGTGACGAAGCCGTAATCATTCGAACGTGAGTATAGGGATCAATATAGACATCGCTCCAAGAGATGGTTCCCTGTGGCTTGTCTACAACCGAGGTATACCAATACTCTTCGTGATAAGGGGCGTTTTTAGGATTGTTGTAAGAGAACAGTTGATCAATCGTGCCATCGTCAGCTTTGTTGAAAAAATAACTGTTTAAGAGCTTGTCGGAATCCAACGCATACGGTTCTGGCCAAATACCAGCGCTAACAATTGTGTCATCGCTCGCGGCTAACATCGACTTGAATAGCGGGATGACATCTTCACCTTTGCGATGTGCTTGAGCAAAACCAACTAAACTATCAACAAAGCCTTGAGAGCTACTGAGTGGCTCTGTAATCAATGCGGATAACAGTTGCGTACGTAAGTCGAGGTTTTGTTGTAATTTGGCGCGCACAGGGGATTCTACGACGTAATACGTCACACTACCGACAATGGCAATAAACATAGCAAGGTACAGCCCAAGCGCTACCATGCTTTTTTTCTTTAAAGACGACCGTATCTGCATAATTCTTTTATTGTTTTCTTTTCTGTTAAAACTAGTGTTTATCATCCATGACATCAAGCCTTTTTAGATTGAAGCTTGATTGGCACAAGTTCATTGGTACTATAAGCGCAAATATGTTCCCTTTTACGGTACCTCACTTTGACTTTACAAGATATTCTTGCGCTTCCAGAGTTGGAAGGAAAGCTAATCACAGAACACAAAACCATCGGATTTGTCACTGCAATGGCAGCGGCACCCAATGTGTTAACCCCGCATGAGTGGCTACCGTTCTTATGGGGTGGCGAAGAAGTCGCGCCTTTTACGGATGGTGAACAGCTAGAAAGCTACATTGAAGTTATCATCGAGCTTTGGAATAAAACTCGCCCAGAACTGATTGAAGGTACTTGGGTTTGGCCTGAAGCTTGTCAATTAGACGACGAAGAAGTGGTTAACACTGCCGCTCGTGATTTTTGTGAAGGCTTGCTTCAAGGCTGGCAGATTGCTCGTGATGATTGGGAAACGCTAATGCCTGAAGAGAGCGAAGACAACGCGCTTGTTGGCGGCGTCCTACTTTCATTGAGCATGCTTTACGATCCAGAAACCTCAATCGCAACGCTTGCTGAGCAAGGGATTGAAGGTCTAGAGCAGTTCGAAGAGATCTTTAACGCTGTGCCTGTCATGCTTTGCGGTCTAACTCAGCGTGGTATTGCACTGGCTGAAGCTCAATAACAGTTAGTTTTATGCATACCCAAAAGGCCTCGCTATGAGGCCTTTTTAGTTTTTAGTGTACCGTCCTAAATATGGTTGACACATTTCCAACATGGAATTGGAGAGTGTCATGAAAACAACAAGTAGACGTACTCAACGAGATTATTCTCTTGCCTTTAAATTGGCAGTCGTAAGCCAAGTTGAAAAAGGCGAAATGACTTATAAGCAAGCTCAAGAACGTTATGGGATCCAAGGTCGCTCTACCGTTTTAGTTTGGCTTCGCAAACATGGTCAACTAGATTGGTCTAAAGGAACAGAACAATCGAGAGCATTAGGAGCGACTATGTCAAACTCTTCCTCAACTCAAACCCCAGAGCAACGAATCAAAGAACTCGAGCAGCAATTAGAAGAGACTCAGCTCAAAGCTGAGTTCTTTGAAGCGGTTGTAAAAGTCATGGATCGAGATTTCGGTGTCCGAATCTCAAAGAAGCGCAAGGCCGAGTTATTAAGGAAAAAACGGTCAGAAAGTTGACCGTCACTAAAGCTTGTCACTTCATAGGTATTACACGACAAGCTTTCTACAAGCGCTGTGTTGCAGAAATTCATCAGACAAAGAAAGATGAATTAGTACTCGGTTTTGTGAAGAAGCAAAGGATGATGCACCCTCGTATAGGGACCCGTAAGATCAAGTATTTACTTGCTCAGAACGACATTGAAATCGGTCGAGACCGCTTATTCTCTCTGCTGAGAATGCATCGATTATTAGTGC
>NZ_PIGD01000041.1:0-5738 GCF_003050085.1 Vibrio sp. 10N.286.48.B8
AATTAGCAATGTACCCGAACTCGGTTTTATCACTAACAAGCAAGCCTCTTCTCTCATTGGCGTCGCACCTATAACAAGAGAGAGCGGACGCTTCAAAGGCAAACGGATGATAAAAGGAGGTCGGCCTCAAGTTAGAACAGTCATGTACATGGCAATGATGTCGGCTATCCAATGCAACCCTGTATTTAAGGCTACTTATGAACGATTACTTGCGGCAGGAAAACCTAAAAAAGTAGCGATAGTTGCCTGCATGAGAAAGATGGTTGTGACACTCAATTCAATGCTAAGAGACGGCGCAATGTGGGATAAAGATAGCGTCAAAAATTAACTATTGACGCCATAGTCTCTTGTTATGTTCACTTACCCTAAACCACCGAGAAACTTAGGTAACATTGCTAGATCTCGGATTTGATCGACTTCAGATTTGGTCAAATTACGGCAGACATATGGAAATGCCTTTAACAAGATTTCTTTCTCTTGGTCAAATGCTTCGGCACTGTACTCAATAGTAGGGTCGTTCAATTCGTTGCAAAATCCCATTACAGCTCTCAAGTAAAGAGTTGGCGTGAAATAATCTTTTAGATCTGCCCATGCATCTACATAACCATCAGTGAAGTATCGAGCAGAATGAGAGAGCTTATAGTCGCAATCGCCACCACAACAGACATACTGATTTCTGATTTTCTTGATTGCTACGTCATTAACAGTTTCGTATTTACTCCAAGAAACTACCCTACCAATACTTTCATAGCCAAGTTCTTCTCCGCAACTATGACATTTAAAAGGTTCAAAGTCTGAGAAGATTTGAGCTGGTTTCGGATTCTCATCAGCCCAAGACTTATATGAAACTGGGAAGTATCGTTTTGCTAATTCGAGGCAACTACTATTTTTGAGTAGTGTTTGCTCAATCTTTGACGAATCGAAAAACTGATTCTCAATTTCAGTAATACTTTCAACTTTAGCTACTAAACCAGATGAGGGTAATGTTGAATAAAAACCGATGAACCCGTCGCAACCATGAGCACGTAGCGAATCTAGTATTTCTGGCTCGTCAGTTTTAGACACAGATGAACCTGAATGAGCTTTATGCTTACAACTAACTAGCCAACGCACTTCGGTATCATTTGCTATACCTTTTCGGGTTTCAATCAGAAGTAGATCTTTGCCACCATCAGCACCTCTTCCGGGAGCTGATTCAATTTTATAGCCTAAGTTGTGGAAGAAATCCCGTGCAAAAAGCTCGAATTTGTCTTGTTCACCGCCACCCTTATGTGGCATGGGAATCTCTTTAAAATCTAATATTGCCATCCGTATTTCCTGCTTGTGAACATAACGCCGCGTTAAGTAGTGAGCAACGCAGACCACTTAGCTTAAACCATTGTGCCGTAAACACTAAATTCAAAGCAAACCGAAAATGCCAAGCGTTGGGAATCTGTCTTAAACGCTTTGTTATAAGGCGGACTTTTAGTTAAGCGCCTTTTCCAACCAAACCGAACTAATGTACTCACCATTTTTCTTTGCATATTCATTGAATACGCCAATTTCTCTAAAACCAAAACGTTTGTGTAAGGCAACTGAAGCATCATTAGGTAATGCGATACCTGACAACACCCTGTGGACTCCGTAACCAGAAATTGATGAGAACAGCTTAGAATACAGTTTTGAACCAACACCTTTACCTTTTGCTGTTGAAGCAAGGTACACGGTAACTTCAGCTGTATCCTCAAATGCTGAAATGTCCCTATAAGGCTGGGAACATGCGAAACCTAGCAACTCCCCACTTTCGATAGCAACGAAAAGTTGATGCTTACTATTACATGAGAATTGAGAGAACCAATTTAGACGGTTTTCTTGCGTAAATGCCTGCTCTTCAAAACGAGCGTTAGTATGCTCTATGTAAAAGTTAAAGATATCGGTGATGGCTGCGACATCGCTTAGCTTCCCTACTCTGATTTCCACGTAAATTCCTTTTATCTTCGAGCCTTATAACGAATGATATGGACTCCCTCTACCTGACACTCTGCGTGCCATACTTACTTAGTACACGCTGAAGAATTGGAGGTTACTATGTCCACCATTAAAACTATTGGCGTTGACCTCGCCAAGAATGTGTTCAGTATTCACGGCGTTGATGCATATGGCAAGTGCGTCCTACGCAAAACTGTCAAAAGAAACAAACTCTTAGACACATTCGCTAAGTTATCGCCCTGCCTCATCGGTATGGAGGCGTGCTCTGGTGCACACCACTGGGCAAGAGAACTGCTGAAACTCGGTCATAACCCGAAAATTATGGCGTCCAAATTCGTTATCCCATATCGACAAAATGAGAAGAACGATGCCAATGACGCGGAGGCCATCTGCGAAGCAGTATCTAGACCCAAAACACGATTTGTCACTATCAAAAGTGAAGAGCAACAAGCTGTGCTTTGCCTGCATCGTATTCGACAGGGGCTAATTGAAACAAGAACGGCGACTATTAACCAACTCAGAGGTTTGCTCTCTGAATTTGGCATTGTGATGCCGCAGGGTCGCTACTCGGCTCAAAACACCATTGGTAGTGTCCTTGAAGATGCAGAAAATGGGCTGCCTATACTCGCTCGAGAGCTACTTCAATATTTATCGAGCAAGATTCAAAACCTTAACCTAGAAGTACTGCACTATGATCGTAGAGTCTCTGCTTTAGTTCGTGAGATGGCTTCAGCCAAAGCCCTCATGGATATTCCAGGTGTCGGTGAACACAGTGCAAGTGCCATTGTCGCGACGGTCAATGACGCCAAACAATTTGGCTCCAGCCGCCAATTCGCTGCTTGGATAGGGTTAGTTCCAAGACAACACTCAACAGGTGGTCATGTTCATCTTGGTCGCATCAGCAAAAGAGGCGAAAAACACATTCGCACTCTACTTATTCATGGCGCAAGAGCCGTTATTGCACGATGTAAAGAGAAAACCGATCGCAACAGTATTTGGTTAAATCAACTCGTTGAACGACGAGGTTATAAACGAGCAGCTGTCGCCCTAGCAGCAAAGAACGCTCGTATAATATGGGCATTATTAACAACGGGAAAAGAGTACAAGATTAACTATGTAAACGGTTAACACTCACCGAGTCAAAGCAATAGCAAATGATGACAATACGACCAGACCGAGATGTCTAAACCTGTTTAATTGGGAAGTAATAAATACTGTTTAACGAATGAGGCAGGCATCAAGCGAATATCATCAAGGTGACGGAACGAATCCGATTAAACACCGAATGTAGAGCTGCTGTCCGATCCACTGTTGTCAGCGGGAGCTATTGTTGACAAAAGAGGGAGTCCATGTAGCCCAATTAAGTAGTGAGTAACGCTACCACTTAACCAGAATATTGTGCCCTAATCACTAAAGCTGATTCAAACCAAAAATGCCAAACGTTACGAATCTGTTTAAATTGTTTGTTATATCAATTTTTACTATCTCGAGGGGCTATTACATAATAAATAACCTTGCCATCAGTAGAGTTATAACGGCCATTTTTATCGACAGAAACACACAGATTACCACCACAACTCGTGATGTGGCCATACTGATTAAGCTTCTCTATCTGAGCTTGAAGTTGCGCTTTCTCACTTCTTAGCTCGTTAATCTCATTTATAGTGGGAATATCTTTGACAAATAGAAACCAAATACTAACTGCAACACCAATTAAAAACATAAGCATAATGAAAGATAGTTTTAACACCGAGTATCTGCTTGCTTTCTCATACCTGGACGCTGCTTGTTCTGCTTTAACATGCGCATGTTCAAGTTTTTTAAATAATTGCTCTGAAACCTTATCCGATATTTCACTTGATGCATTTTGGGTAGACTCTCTTATTGTTCTTTTAGTCTCTGACTCAACTCTGCTAACACTCCGGTTAGTCTTTTCAATTGACGCGATTGCGTTAGAAAATTTTTGTTCATTTTTCTCACTTGCAGCAAGCAAATTAGCAGCTGCATCAAATAACTTATCCAACCTCTCCATTATCGACTGATCTCCATATCGAAACCTTTGGTTCTATTAATACTTTTTTTAACCTCTATACTTTTATTTAATTGATTCTTTATCTCATTCACATATTCTTTATGTTGTAACCTGAGCTGCATAATGTCCGTAAACTGGAAATACTTTATCCCACTCTCAGAAACTGCGATGATTATACCTCCAGTCCCCACCTCTCCTGTACCTTGGCACCTAGCAACCAAACTCAAATAGTCCTTAAAGTCATCATTGCTAAAAGTGGTATCGTTACTAAAGACATCATCTACAGTTTTTTCAATAAAAGTTTCTAATGTAAAACTATCGTTAACACTACTATCAAAGGCATCCAGATAAGGTTTGATATTGTTTACACAGAGATCATTTAAAGGCTCGGTTTCAACATACCAATGAATACTCTTAGACAAAGAAATGTTTTTGTGGCCTTCTCCCAATGCAGACTTTAATTGATAGTGTCTTTGCATCTCTTTTTTTAAGCTGCCAGCTTTGTTTTTAAACTCTATGAGTTTTACAACTCCAGGAAATTCTAAAAGTACATCACCCAGCTCTTTGTCTGCCGGTGTTTGTTGAAGCAGGTTTACGACTGACAAAACCTCATTTCCGCCTTTCTTAGCACCAACAGAGTAGCCTAATCCATAAAGAAAGTTTCCAATGACTACATTTTCATATAGTTTCATTATTTTTTGCACCTATCCCTAAATTGATATAACGCCTTGTTAAGGTGTGAGGCACGCAATACCAGAGCTTCCGCATGCCACCTTAGTCACGAGACCTAACGCATAGCAAAAATGCCACGCGTGCCGAATCACTCTTGAACAATTTGTTAGTTTTCCGATTCCACGAAGTTCAAGATATCTTTGTAATTATTTACAACAATATCGACGGAATTATCGTCGTGATAAACTCGATAGAGCTTTCCGTTTTCGCCATCATTAACATTGATAAAGTATGGATCTCCAGACCCACATAAGCAGCTACCAACGGCTATATATCCAGACTTAACAACGTTGATACCCGGATAACAATGGCTAGTTTCATCTTCAATTTCCGAGCGTGTAAATACCTTAAAGTCTGCCCCTAACTCTGACAAATCAAAGTCATCTGGGATCTCAAATGATTTATTACTCAAATCGTTCTTGGATACAAAATCCAACCAATAATCAGGAATATTCATCACTGTAAACTCCGAAAGAAAACTAGACATAATGACCCCCACGAAAGGTGCTAGCCTCCAATATCGTGGGTTAGCTTTAAGCCAGAGCCATAATTAGTGCGTCAAACAACTAAATTTGGAGGCTAGCATGAGTAAAGATAGCATAATTTTCATTGGCTTAGATACGCATAAGTCATTTATTCAAGTCGCTGTTTTACAAGAACATCGAGGGGCAAACCCACAACACCTTGGCCGTATTAAATCTAACAAGTCCGCGCTTATTAAATTGGCCAGACAACTGCAATCCAAGTATCCAAAAGCCACTCTGCACTTTGTCTATGAAGCAGGACCATGTGGTTACTGGACTTATCGCCTGATTACGAGCCTTGGACACTGCTGCTATGTCGTCGCTCCATCACTTATACCTAAGAAGCCAGGCGATAGAATTAAAACTGACAAACGAGACGCAGCAAAGCTCGCCAAGCTGTTAAAAGCCGAAGAGCTTACACCCATCTATGTACCAGAAGCCGAAGATGAAGCTATTCGAGATCTCTCGCGTGCCAGAGAAAC
>NZ_PIGD01000042.1:0-5441 GCF_003050085.1 Vibrio sp. 10N.286.48.B8
AACAAGTTAGTAATTACAGTTGCACCCCAATAACTCATTTGACCCCATGGTAAGACATAACCAACGAAAGCAGTTACAATAAATATCATAAATAAAATCAATCCAGATATCCATGATAATGGTAAATACATATATGAGTAATTTAATCCTCTTAAAATATGAAGATATGTTAATAAAAATACAAGAGAAGCATCTGTTGCGTGCATGTATCTAAAACACCATCCACTCCATAATTCTCTTAAAATGTGTTGTATACTATAATATGCATATGAAACATCTGGTGTATATCGACTTGCTAAAAATACACCTGTTATAATTTGAATAAAAAATATTATTCCTAAAAGGAATCCGTAATTCCATAAAAAGTTTATGTTCAATGGACATGGGTAATTTATTAAGTGTGCTTTAACTAAATTAATAGAGTAAAAGTTCATAAAAACAATAAATAGTAATATTATTTAAAAATTAGTAAACCAAATAAAGTCATTGTTGACCCAATAGAACAAATCATATTCCATCCATTTAAAGCGTCTGGATAATCAGGAATACGTCTAGGCATTAAGGGCGAATTCTGCAGATATCCATCACACTGGCGGCCGCTCGAGCATGCATCTAGAGGGCCCAATTCGCCCTATAGTGTTCAATTCCAGTATTAGTCATTTGGTTATGTGGAGGATATACAGTAAGTGATCCAACAATTAAAAGATTTTTTGTATTACATTTTATACTTCCTTTTGTAGCATTATGTATTGTATTTATACATATATTCTTTTTACATTTACATGGTAGCACAAATCCTTTAGGGTAAGGGCGAATTCTGCAGATATCCATCACACTGGCGGCCGCTCGAGCATGCATCTAGAGGGCCCAATTCGCCCTATAGTGAGTCGTATTACAATTCACTGGCCGTCGTTTTACAACGTCGTGACTGGGAAAACCCTGGCGTTACCCAACTTAATCGCCTTGCAGCACATCCCCCTTTCGCCAGCTGGCGTAATAGCGAAGAGGCCCGCACCGATCGCCCTTCCCAACAGTTGCGCAGCCTGAATGGCGAATGGACGCGCCCTGTAGCGGCGCATTAAGCGCGGCGGGTGTGGTGGTTACGCGCAGCGTGACCGCTACACTTGCCAGCGCCCTAGCGCCCGCTCCTTTCGCTTTCTTCCCTTCCTTTCTCGCCACGTTCGCCGGCTTTCCCCGTCAAGCTCTAAATCGGGGGCTCCCTTTAGGGTTCCGATTTAGTGCTTTACGGCACCTCGACCCCAAAAAACTTGATTAGGGTGATGGTTCACGTAGTGGGCCATCGCCCTGATAGACGGTTTTTCGCCCTTTGACGTTGGAGTCCACGTTCTTTAATAGTGGACTCTTGTTCCAAACTGGAACAACACTCAACCCTATCTCGGTCTATTCTTTTGATTTATAAGGGATTTTGCCGATTTCGGCCTATTGGTTAAAAAATGAGCTGATTTAACAAAAATTTAACGCGAATTTTAACAAAATTCAGGGCGCAAGGGCTGCTAAAGGAAGCGGAACACGTAGAAAGCCAGTCCGCAGAAACGGTGCTGACCCCGGATGAATGTCAGCTACTGGGCTATCTGGACAAGGGAAAACGCAAGCGCAAAGAGAAAGCAGGTAGCTTGCAGTGGGCTTACATGGCGATAGCTAGACTGGGCGGTTTTATGGACAGCAAGCGAACCGGAATTGCCAGCTGGGGCGCCCTCTGGTAAGGTTGGGAAGCCCTGCAAAGTAAACTGGATGGCTTTCTTGCCGCCAAGGATCTGATGGCGCAGGGGATCAAGATCTGATCAAGAGACAGGATGAGGATCGTTTCGCATGATTGAACAAGATGGATTGCACGCAGGTTCTCCGGCCGCTTGGGTGGAGAGGCTATTCGGCTATGACTGGGCACAACAGACAATCGGCTGCTCTGATGCCGCCGTGTTCCGGCTGTCAGCGCAGGGGCGCCCGGTTCTTTTTGTCAAGACCGACCTGTCCGGTGCCCTGAATGAACTGCAGGACGAGGCAGCGCGGCTATCGTGGCTGGCCACGACGGGCGTTCCTTGCGCAGCTGTGCTCGACGTTGTCACTGAAGCGGGAAGGGACTGGCTGCTATTGGGCGAAGTGCCGGGGCAGGATCTCCTGTCATCCCACCTTGCTCCTGCCGAGAAAGTATCCATCATGGCTGATGCAATGCGGCGGCTGCATACGCTTGATCCGGCTACCTGCCCATTCGACCACCAAGCGAAACATCGCATCGAGCGAGCACGTACTCGGATGGAAGCCGGTCTTGTCGATCAGGATGATCTGGACGAAGAGCATCAGGGGCTCGCGCCAGCCGAACTGTTCGCCAGGCTCAAGGCGCGCATGCCCGACGGCGAGGATCTCGTCGTGACCCATGGCGATGCCTGCTTGCCGAATATCATGGTGGAAAATGGCCGCTTTTCTGGATTCATCGACTGTGGCCGGCTGGGTGTGGCGGACCGCTATCAGGACATAGCGTTGGCTACCCGTGATATTGCTGAAGAGCTTGGCGGCGAATGGGCTGACCGCTTCCTCGTGCTTTACGGTATCGCCGCTCCCGATTCGCAGCGCATCGCCTTCTATCGCCTTCTTGACGAGTTCTTCTGAATTGAAAAAGGAAGAGTATGAGTATTCAACATTTCCGTGTCGCCCTTATTCCCTTTTTTGCGGCATTTTGCCTTCCTGTTTTTGCTCACCCAGAAACGCTGGTGAAAGTAAAAGATGCTGAAGATCAGTTGGGTGCACGAGTGGGTTACATCGAACTGGATCTCAACAGCGGTAAGATCCTTGAGAGTTTTCGCCCCGAAGAACGTTTTCCAATGATGAGCACTTTTAAAGTTCTGCTATGTGGCGCGGTATTATCCCGTATTGACGCCGGGCAAGAGCAACTCGGTCGCCGCATACACTATTCTCAGAATGACTTGGTTGAGTACTCACCAGTCACAGAAAAGCATCTTACGGATGGCATGACAGTAAGAGAATTATGCAGTGCTGCCATAACCATGAGTGATAACACTGCGGCCAACTTACTTCTGACAACGATCGGAGGACCGAAGGAGCTAACCGCTTTTTTGCACAACATGGGGGATCATGTAACTCGCCTTGATCGTTGGGAACCGGAGCTGAATGAAGCCATACCAAACGACGAGCGTGACACCACGATGCCTGTAGCAATGGCAACAACGTTGCGCAAACTATTAACTGGCGAACTACTTACTCTAGCTTCCCGGCAACAATTAATAGACTGGATGGAGGCGGATAAAGTTGCAGGACCACTTCTGCGCTCGGCCCTTCCGGCTGGCTGGTTTATTGCTGATAAATCTGGAGCCGGTGAGCGTGGGTCTCGCGGTATCATTGCAGCACTGGGGCCAGATGGTAAGCCCTCCCGTATCGTAGTTATCTACACGACGGGGAGTCAGGCAACTATGGATGAACGAAATAGACAGATCGCTGAGATAGGTGCCTCACTGATTAAGCATTGGTAACTGTCAGACCAAGTTTACTCATATATACTTTAGATTGATTTAAAACTTCATTTTTAATTTAAAAGGATCTAGGTGAAGATCCTTTTTGATAATCTCATGACCAAAATCCCTTAACGTGAGTTTTCGTTCCACTGAGCGTCAGACCCCGTAGAAAAGATCAAAGGATCTTCTTGAGATCCTTTTTTTCTGCGCGTAATCTGCTGCTTGCAAACAAAAAAACCACCGCTACCAGCGGTGGTTTGTTTGCCGGATCAAGAGCTACCAACTCTTTTTCCGAAGGTAACTGGCTTCAGCAGAGCGCAGATACCAAATACTGTTCTTCTAGTGTAGCCGTAGTTAGGCCACCACTTCAAGAACTCTGTAGCACCGCCTACATACCTCGCTCTGCTAATCCTGTTACCAGTGGCTGCTGCCAGTGGCGATAAGTCGTGTCTTACCGGGTTGGACTCAAGACGATAGTTACCGGATAAGGCGCAGCGGTCGGGCTGAACGGGGGGTTCGTGCACACAGCCCAGCTTGGAGCGAACGACCTACACCGAACTGAGATACCTACAGCGTGAGCTATGAGAAAGCGCCACGCTTCCCGAAGGGAGAAAGGCGGACAGGTATCCGGTAAGCGGCAGGGTCGGAACAGGAGAGCGCACGAGGGAGCTTCCAGGGGGAAACGCCTGGTATCTTTATAGTCCTGTCGGGTTTCGCCACCTCTGACTTGAGCGTCGATTTTTGTGATGCTCGTCAGGGGGGCGGAGCCTATGGAAAAACGCCAGCAACAAAAAACCCCAGCTCCACGGCTAAAGCACTAAATCGGAACCCTAAAGGGAGCCCCCGATTTAGAGCTTGACGGGGAAAGCCGGCGAACGTGGCGAGAAAGGAAGGGAAGAAAGCGAAAGGAGCGGGCGCTAGGGCGCTGGCAAGTGTAGCGGTCACGCTGCGCGTAACACGCCAGGGTTTTCCCAGTCACGACGTTGTAAAACGACGGCCAGTGAATTGTAATACGACTCACTATAGGGCGAATTGGGCCCTCTAGATGCATGCTCGAGCGGCCGCCAGTGTGATGGATATCTGCAGAATTCGCCCTTAATGCCTAGACGTATTCCTGATTATCCAGACGCTTTAAATGGATGGAATATGATTTGTTCAATTGGATTAACAATGACTTTATTTGGTTTATTTATAATATCATTCTTCTTTAGTGGATTATTTGCACTTGTTCATTATAAAAGAACACATTATGATTACAGCTCCCAAGCAAACATTTAAATTACAAGGCTACGATAAGACGATATCTCTGAATATTGAGCAGAACAATACAGACCGTAAGGTTATAATTATGTTAAAAGTTAGGATAATGAAATTATAGTTACCATAGCTGTAGATGGATGCTTCGAAGGGCGAATTCCAGCACACTGGCGGCCGTTACTAGTGGATCCGAGCTCGGTACCAAGCTTGGCGTAATCATGGTCATAGCTGTTTCCTGTGTGAAATTGTTATCCGCTCACAATTCCACACAACATACGAGCCGGAAGCATAAAGTGTAAAGCCTGGGGTGCCTAATGAGTGAGCTAACTCACATTAATTGCGTTGCGCTCACTGCCCGCTTTCCAGTCGGGAAACCTGTCGTGCCAGCTGCATTAATGAATCGGCCAACGCGCGGGGAGAGGCGGTTTGCGTATTGGGCGCTCTTCCGCTTCCTCGCTCACTGACTCGCTGCGCTCGGTCGTTCGGCTGCGGCGAGCGGTATCAGCTCACTCAAAGGCGGTAATACGGTTATCCACAGAATCAGGGGATAACGCAGGAAAGAACATGTGAGCAAAAGGCCAGCAAAAGGCCAGGAACCGTAAAAAGGCCGCGTTGCTGGCGTTTTTCCATAGGCTCCGCCCCCCTGACGAGCATCACAAAAATCGACGCTCAAGTCAGAGGTGGCGAAACCCGACAGGA
>NZ_PIGD01000043.1:0-5020 GCF_003050085.1 Vibrio sp. 10N.286.48.B8
CGAGTAAGTTAGATAGCGTCTGGCCGAATCAATTAAGCTTTACGAGTAGTGCCATGGCTGTGACTCAATACTTTGCAGCTTTACCTTTAACGAGTCCTGGGAAACTCCCTAAACACTATGAAGTACTACTACAGAAAATATCCATGTTTATCCTGCCACCCCGAAGAGAAGATAGAAGTTATCTTCGCTGGGTGAAACTGAAACCCAAGAAATATGCGACAAATAGAAAAAATGCCAGTCAGCTTAACTGACTGGCATTACTCCACTTGAGTGCTCTTCTGTTTTTCCTGAGTTCAGGTTATTTAGGTAGTAAATATGAAAGTTGTAGTTATAGGCGGTAGCGCCGCTGGTATGAGTTTCGCAGCAAAATACAAACGTAATCAACCATCAGACGAAGTCATCGTATTAGATAAGCGCAGTTACATCTCTTTTGGAGCCTGTGGTCTACCCTACTTTGCAGGCGGCATGTTTGATGACACAGAACGAATGATCTCTCGTACGCCAGAACAAGCCATCAAATCTGGTTTAGATGTACGCGTAGAAACAGAAATGGTGTCGTTCGACCGCACTGAAAAACAAATTACGGTACGTCACCAAAACGTAGAGACCACTATCGATTACGATATGTTGGTGATTGCGACAGGCGCACGTCCGATCGTTCCATCATTCGGTGAATTCAATCCAGAACACGTATACACACTCACAAGCATGGAAGATGGTTTAGCAGTCAAAGAAGCGCTTAAAGACGATAGTAAACAACGCGTGTGTGTCATTGGCGCAGGATTTATCGGGCTGGAAGTCTTCGATGCGGCACATGGCTTAGATAAGCACGTGACGATCATCGAACGTGAACAGCACATCATGAGCCGTCAGTTCAGTCCAGAAATCATTGAAGTAGTCGAAGGGGCCATTCGGGAGTCAGGTGCAGATCTTAAAACAGGTTGCAGCGTGTCAGCTATTCGTGATGCTGATCAAGGTGGTTACATCGTTGAAACCGATAACGGCAATGTCGAAGCTGATATCGTTATCCTGTCACTCGGTTTCAAACCAAATACTGAAGCATACGAACTACCAAAAGCTGCAAACGGCGCTCTGTTGGTGAATGAATATGGTGCCACTGAAGATGCTTACATCCATGCTGTCGGCGACTGTGCCGTTGTCCATCATATGGCACTAGGCAAACCTGTTTATGTTCCTCTAGCAACCACAGCCAACAAGCAAGCGCGCATGATGGCCGACAAGCTAGCAGGCAAAGATACTTATATGTCGGGCTTCTTGGGGTCATCTTGTTTAAAAGTGCTCGATTACGAACTGGCGTGTACCGGCATATCTGAACTTCTGGCGAAAGAACATAGCTTAGATGTGAAAGTATCAACGATTTCAGACAAGAACCAAACCGATTACTACCCAGGCCAAGAAGACATCAAGGTCAAACTGGTTTATCACCCGGGTACTAAGGTTCTTCTAGGTGGTGAGATCGTAGGTAAGAAAGGAGCAGTTGGTCGCATCAATGCATTAGCAGTTGCTATCACCGCTAAGATGACCACCCAACAGCTTGGTTATATGGACTTCTGCTATGCGCCACCATTTGCGCGTACTTGGGATGCCCTGAACGTGGCTGGTAACGTCGCGAAGTAAACGAAATGACATAGAAGTACCGATAAACAAAAAGCAGAGCGATTACGCTCTGCTTTTGGATGGACTAAAACCTTAACGTTCATCTGATGGAAGAACAAAGTCGACATATAACGCAAAATTTCCGATTCCAGAAGCTTTAATACCACCCAAGTCTAAATCATTTGTCGAATAAATCATGGCAGAAACCCCCATGTTGCTTAGTTCTATCGCCTTCTGATACTCGCTCCCAAGCGAGCCAAGATTATCACCCCGATACGTCACAGCCTTAATTTTATTTAAATCAATCCACTCAAGAATCAATGGTGTATTTAGATCTATATTTAATGCGACATTATTAAAACCTAACTCTATTGCTTCATTATATTTATCTGTGCTGAATACTTCGATAATAGATTTATCTTTATCTATTATATACTTTGAAAGCAAGGCAAGATTTTTTATTTTATCCGTAACTAATACCACATCATTTTTATCTAGAATATCAATAGCTGTCGATATATTTAATGTTTTATATTGATCATAAATTATCTTTGATTCAAACTCTTTAGAACTAATAGACCCAGTATTATTAGAATTTGTCATTTCGTGAAAAGTCTTCCAATCATGAACAGCAACAATCCTTCCATCCGATGAGATAAGTAGATCTAACTCTATCATCTTGAATCCATGTTCAATTGATTGCTCCATCGCTTCTAACGAGTTTGTATATTTTAATCCGTTGATTCCCCCACCGGCATGTGCGATCAAACCACCAGAATTACCGATAATTTTAGGGATGTTATTATGTTCATTTGGGTATGCCTTTACATTGCCTCTCCATACATCAATGACTACACTCATCGAAGGGCCGATAACAAAAGCTACCCAAAAACATATGAGAACTAGACAAAATATTGATATTAAGACTCTGATTCCTTTGAGTATCATGACATTTTACCTGTTGAGAACTGGGGTTGATGATAATGTTTGGTTTACCCTATCAATATTGAGTTTAAACATATTATTTATAGCAACTATAATAGCATTTGTCGGTAATAGATTTGTATTTCTTCTTCTAACGGTAATAATGACTTTTGATTTCTACTTAAGATTAAACTCTCTAAGCTTAGACTTAGGTGTCTTAGGTTCGGTTTTAGAGTCTAATCGAGGTGAGGCACTTGAACATATACAAAGCATTAGCGTCATAACATATGTAAAAATTATTATATTTTCCATTCTACTTTTTTTATCATTTCACATTACCTTAGGAAAGGTTGGTAAGTCATTTTCATTAATTATGTTGATATTATTTTCCAGCATATTAGTCACAAAATTTTATAGCTTACATGATAATAAAAAGACGACATACATCAATGAAGAATACTTAAAAACAATCCATCATGAAGTGTGGTTTAGTTTTTTAGGGTTAATTACAGTTATTAAACCTATTTCTTTATATTATGAGCTGTCTCTTCTCGAAGGGGGAAAATCCGTAATCTCTTCAAAATGGGAGAATGTTCATACAAACAAAGTATTAAAAGATATTTACATCGTAAATATTGGTGAATCTGTGATCAAAAATCACTACCCATCGTATAACGAAAAAAATGGAAATATAAAAGGAGCATCCATATTTAATGGTGTTATTTCCCCATCCGTTGTTACATATTTCTCTGTCCCTCGAATATTATCAAAGAGCCTAGATGTAAACAGGCATGATAAAAACTTAAATGTGATAGATCTTGCTAATGATGCTGGAATGAAAACTTATTGGATATCAAATCAAGCAAAGATCGGGCAATACGAGACACAGGTATCCGCAATCGCTAGTAGAGCACATTACCAATTTTATAAGAATACGTCTTATGATAAAGCTGAACCCGATAACATTCTCCTACCAGAAGTGATCAAAGCAATTCGTGAAGAGACTAAAAGGCCAAAAGTGATTTTCATCCACACTATGGGGTCTCATTATGATTTTTGTAAGAGATTTGATGAAGAAATTTCACTAAAACCCTCAGATAACAAGTACCTCATATGCTATTCAAAATCAGTGGCTTATGGCGTAGCTTTTATAGAAAGGCTTAGAGACTTACTCACGATCCATGATAAAACATATAAAATCATTTATTTTTCTGACCATGGCCTAACGTCTGTAAACGTTCCACCGTATCTAATTCACGGTACTGGCTCACATTTTACAAGGCAGGCAGTAGAAGTACCTTTCATAGCAATGAGTAATGACCCACAAGAAACGAAAATACATTCGGTCAAATACAATCTGAGAGACTTTTCAGACACATTTGCGCAATGGGTAGGTATATCTTCAGAACAGACAGAGCAACATAAAAGTATCTTCAATACCAAGTACATAGGAAAGGAGTACGACTCAGTGCTAACAAGTGAGTTTAAGATAAGAAAAATCGACTAAGCGAGTAGCTCTGTTACTAAAAAATCATGAATCATCAAAGGTTACGTAGTAAATATCGGCTTCCTAACATTAATCTGACTCTTATTTCGCTCTGTGTAAGCTGATATCAGTTAAATGTCACTTATATAAGACATTCATTGACCTTGTTGGCAACCAACCTAATAAGATGATTTAGGAGCTCTTATAGTATCGGTGAGTGAATAACTGAAAGTTCACAATTTGACTGGATATATAAAGGT
This sequence comes from Vibrio sp. 10N.286.48.B8, assembly GCF_003050085.1. NCBI lineage: Bacteria > Pseudomonadati > Pseudomonadota > Gammaproteobacteria > Vibrionales > Vibrionaceae > Vibrio > Vibrio sp. 10N.286.48.B8. The sequence goes on from NZ_PIGD01000043.1 coordinate 4,288, forward strand.
TTGAAACGTTAAAACGAAACAAAGCCCGCTGATTTCTCAGCGAGCTTTTCAATGGTGGTGGAGGGATTGGGATTTGAACCCTAGAACCGCTATTAACGGTTGCCGGTTTTCAAGACCGGTGCTTTCGACCACTCAGCCATCCCTCCAACAAATTGTCGTCAACAGATTTGTGCACTGTTGAGGTTGTTACTTGCTATGCAAATAACGAAGCTTTTTGTCTTCACTTTTAAAAAGTGAAAATAAATTTGGAGCCTGGCGATGTCCTACTCTCACATGGGGAAGCCCCACACTACCATCGGCGCTATTGTGTTTCACTTCTGAGTTCGGCATGGAATCAGGTGGGTCCACAATGCTATGGTCGCCAAGCAAATTTTGCTTTTACTTTCAGTTTTTAAAAAACTGAAGGCAAATAATCTGGAAAGCTGTTTTTGTTCTCTTCAAACTCATTCAAGTGTTTGGTATTTCTTTGAGTCCACAAAACCCCTTGGGTGTTGTATGGTTAAGCCTCACGGGCAATTAGTACAGGTTAGCTCAATGCCTCGCAGCACTTACACACCCTGCCTATCAACGTCGTAGTCTACGACAACCCTTTAGGACGCTTATAGCGCCAGGGAAAACTCATCTCAAGGCTCGCTTCCCGCTTAGATGCTTTCAGCGGTTATCGATTCCGAACTTAGCTACCGGGCAATGCCATTGGCATGACAACCCGAACACCAGAGGTTCGTCCACTCCG
>NZ_PIGD01000044.1:0-4567 GCF_003050085.1 Vibrio sp. 10N.286.48.B8
AACATTAATGTTTTGAAGTGTGTTTGTATTCATAATAAGCTAACTCTTGCTTGCAAATGCGGGCTCGAGACCCAGAAGACTATTCGAGTGTGGTGCTTGGAGTTCTATCTGACGTTCGTACTTGTTACCGGTCTCTCAATCGAGGAGCCATCGTTTAATCGAACTACCAGATAGAAGAACTTTAGTTGCAGCTAAAGTCTGGGTCTCACCTTACCCGATTGGAATGCTTATTATCCATACAAACTGTTTAAGAGTGATTCGCAACGCTCGGCGCTTTCACATCAAGCCAGTTTAGTGTTTATGGCACAATGCTTAGGTAGGGTGGTTAGCGTTGTTCACATATATGGTCTCCCCCAGTTTTGCAAGCCAGCAGTATGATTAAAAGCGCAGGTTAACTTTCATATATACGGCCTGTTTAACGGCTATTGCCTTGGCCAAGATGAGGAAGTCGAACACGAAGTCCTAATCACCTTATCGACTTTATAAGACAGTGTGAGCATAAGGTTTTCAACGTGTAGGATTTGTCCTGTTATTCATCTTACTACGTACTTTGCAAAGGGTTGGTGATCATCATTAGCTTTGTGTTGGTCGATACTCTTCATTTTTAGTGATGACGGCCCACGCTATGCGCATGAGTTTGTTTGCCAAGGCGACAGCGGCTCTGTTTGGTCCTCGTCGCTCTTGGAGTTCAAGCATCCACTTACTGAGATTATCGGATTTAAATTTGGCGCGTCTCAGCGCTGCTCTTGCTCCATGAACGAGTAGGGAGCGGATATACGTGTTGCCTCTTTTGGTTATCCCAAGAAGAATGACTTTGTCACCGCTGGTATCTTGCTTCGGCACAAGGCCCATTGCGGCGGAGGCATCTCTACCGGTTTTGAACTGTTGTCCGGAGCCAAGCCATACCGCAACGGCTTGGCTAGTGAGTGGCCCAAAGCCTGGAATAGACATGAGTCGCTTTGCGTTTTCGAACTGCTTGATGGTTTGGTTAAGTTTATCGTCGAACCATTTTACTTGTTCGTCGATGTATAAATATCGTTCGTACTGATGGGATAGCAGCTCTCTTAATATACAAGACAGTTGGTTTTCATCGTTCTCGAGTATTTCGGGTATGGCCTTTCTGAAGGCAGCGGCTCCTTTGGGCATAATGATGCCGTATTCAGATATGAGGCCACGCACTTGATTAACGATGCGAGTTCTTTCAGTGACGAGCAGACGTCTCATTCGAATAAGAGATTGGATGTCTTGTTGCTCGACGGATTTATGAGGAACAGGGTGAGGTCTTTTGTAGAGCGCGACTTCGGCAATGGCTTCAGCATCGTTATAGTCGTTTTTCTGTTTACGCCTTTGAGTTTTCACATGCTGAGGTGCGTAGAGTATGACTTCGTGACCGAACTGAGAGAATTCACGAGCCCAATAATGGGCACCAGAGCATGCTTCCATAGCAATGGTACAAGGCTCTTTATTGGCGATGTAGCTAAGTAGCTTACTTCGTTGAAGTTTTTTACGAGAAAGGTTCTTTCCTTTATGATTGATTTCAAAAAGAAAGAAGATATTTTTTGCTAAATCGATGCCGATGATTTTATGCTGAGTCATGGTCTTCTCCTTTTACTTCGGACCTGAACACTCCAAGCATGGCTTACAGTCATGTGAAGTGGTAGGGGGAGACCATCTCATCACCTTAACAGGGCGTTAGTTGTAATGGAGCAAAAATGACAATTGAGCAACTAGATAAAGTAGACATTATTGGGCACGATGAAGAAAAAGTAACTTTAGTGATATCCGATCATTTAGAGTGGGACGATCAAAATGAAAAGCTCTTATTGCTCCAAGAAAAGCTGAACCTCTACTTGTCGTTTATTGAGTCTGGTGAAGTGTTTGAGCAATACCCGTTAGCAAAGAACAAGCTATTTGAAATCCAGGTAGTTTCAAAATACCAACCTAACAATGAAGCTGAGAAATTCATTTTATTGGCATCAAAAGTAGTAAGTGAAGCGGGCTTTAGCCTTACGCACGAGGTGAAGAATTACAACTAACAAGGCGCTTAAGTCTGATTCGTGAACGCGTGCCGATTCCGCTTCGCTTCATTTTGGCACACGTTCACTCACAGCTTAGCTTGGCGTTATAAGGAGGAAGGTATGCGAAGAATTAGCTTTCATCGTCCAAAACAGAAAGTACGAAACCCAGAAAGGCACATACGTGCCCTAAAAGTGTGGGCTGAAGAGTTTCGAGGTTATTATCCAGAGCGAGATGGTGAGCAATACACTAACTTCAAAATTTGGACACTTGATCGCTTAATCCAAGGTTCTAGTTCCAAGTTTGAGTGGCAGAAAGAGGCTTTAGAACAGTTATTTATAGCCGCCAATCATATGGTTAATGCAAAGCCAAACAAAGAAAAAGGCAAGTCTTGGGTAGCTGTACTTCTTTGTTATCCCAACCTTTTTGCTAGTGAAGTAACGGTGTTTTTTGACGAAACCTACTATAAGCGGTTTAGACCTGACGATGGTTTACTTACAGGTAGAAGTATTTTGGAAAAGTATGGGATTTCTGCAAATTTCGATTACATCGAGCTGGGCTACAAAGAAGACTGGGGTGATGAAGAAGAAAGTATAGAAGTTGAAATGTGGACAATAGGTGAACCCTCCTTATAACAAAGCATTTAAGAGTGATTCCCAACGCTTGGCATTTTTCATTCCATCGTTGGGTTTAGTGTTTACGGTGGTATGGTTTAGTTTTGTGGTAGCGTTGCTCACACCTTAATGCGGCGTTAGCATTCGACAGGAGATAACATGTACATTTTGGTAGTAAGTTCGAGCTTGGATCCAAATAGTCGAAGTCGTCAAATCGCTAAGCTATGTATTGACGAACTACAATCGTTGGATAGACAAGTTAAATTTGTTGATTTGGCGGAACTTGATGTGCCAAATTTTGACAACGACAAAATATATCATACGGAACAATATAAGGCGTTACATAAGTTGACGTCTGAGGCGAGTGGTATTGTTTTATGCAGCCCAATTTATAACTGGGGATGTTGTTCTGAGTTAAAGAAATACATTGAATATGTTGGGTCTACACCTCCTGATGGTAGCTTAACTGGCGCACTCTTCGATAAAGTGGTGACGTTTGTAACCTCAGCGGGGCTACCTCATAGTTACATGGCTGATTCTGCGCTCTCGACGTCACTAAGCATTGATTTCAAGTGTGTTATCAATCCTTACAACTTGTATGTTCATAATCGTCACTGGGTCAATGATACCCTTTCGGATGAAAGGCTACCCAGGCTTGAAAAATCTATGAAAGTAATGGATGAGCTCTGTAGTTTATTGAGTGCTAGAACATATAAGTCTGGGTGGGAACTGTAATGCTAACAAGGCATTTAAGAGTGATTCGCAACGCTTGGCATTTTCGCTTCGCTCAAATATAGCCAAGCGCAGCTCACACCTTAATGCGGCGTTAGCCCTCAAGGAGAAAATAAAAAATTGTTTGAAAATCATTTAAAAAGAACAAAGTTCTTGCTGTTTTTGCAGGGTATATCTGTTGCAGTTACTCTGTTTCTACCATTTACCTTGCTTGCCCAAGTAAATCAATTGAGCTCTTCGAGTCTTTTTCTCACATTTGCAATTGTTTTAGTGATGCTAAGCTTGAACTTGTCTAGTTTTTACGGGTTGTTAAAAAAGAAGCTTTGGGTATTTAAGTTAATGATCGCTCTTTATTTAATTCAGATTATAGGCATAGAGACTCCTAACTTTTCCTTAGCCTTTTCTTTTGGAGTTGAAGTACCGATAAGTGTGAATGTTAATGAAGTAACAGTTTCTCTAAATTTACTGGCAATCTTGGTGGTTTGGTTGTCGTATACAAGTCTTAACCTTTTGAAAAAGGGCTAACAAATTGTTCAAGAGTGATTCGGCACGCGTGGCATTTTTACTATGTGTTGGTTTTAGTGGTTAAGGTGGTATGCGTAAGCTTCGGTATTGCGTGCCTCACACCTTAATGCGGCGTTAAGTTTTTAAGAGGTAGTATTCAGTAATGCAATTAGATTTCATGTTTTCATTGGAGATGCAACTTATATTCGGGGTTATGTTTCTTTTTTTAGCTATGGGTATTGCATCATTGGTTTCAGGAGAAAACCCATATGCTCTGACAGTATTTTTGGTTGGCTTAGTACTTATTGTTTTGTCTGCTGGTGCTGTCATGTACATAGAAAATATAAAATCGATAGCGGGGGGGTGGGTGGAATCTCAACGAATGTCTAAAGAAGTGTTTGACGACTTTGACCAGAAAAGTACTCTCTTTTTATTCATATTTCCTTTTGTTACAGCGGTTATAGGTACTAACCTTTTAACAGAAGTGATAACGAGAAATTTCAAGTTTGATCAAAGGTTAACTTTAGGCAAGGTACTGTTGGGTTTTGGGGACGGGATTAAGTTTATATTCGGGCTTGCTATTTTACCGATTACAATACCTCTGGTAATTGTTGTTGCAATACTATTTAGTGTCACCGCCACATCAAGGCGTTGGTATCCAAGGTTTGTTAGTATCGTCGGTAAAATCAGTCGTAGAACCG
>NZ_PIGD01000045.1:0-4503 GCF_003050085.1 Vibrio sp. 10N.286.48.B8
CGGGATTAAGTTTATATTCGGGCTTGCTATTTTACCGATTACAATACCTCTGGTAATTGTTGTTGCAATACTATTTAGTGTCACCGCCACATCAAGGCGTTGGTATCCAAGGTTTGTTAGTATCGTCGGTAAAATCAGTCGTAGAACCGAATTAATTGTGCTGAAAGCGGATATCATCCTGCGCAGCATTTCTAAAGCCAAAACTTAACAAAGCATTTAAGACGGATTCTCAACGCTTGGCGCTTTCAGACTAGGTCAGCTTAAGTGCTAAATGTGGCAAGGTTTAGGCTTGGGTGGTCGCGTTGCTCACCACTTAATGCGGCGTTATATGTACAGGGAGTTTTAATGAAGGGTTTTCTCAAAGGGACTTTTGCTTATCTTGTTGTGATTTCGTTAGCTCTGCTAATTTCTCGCAATTATTTTGATTACCTATCTACAATAGACTTGGTTGACTACATTGCATATAGCGGGGTATTACTCGTTGTATTGGCAGGCATTACATTTGATGGTAACAATCCAGCTAATCAAGACTTTTTGTCGTTAATGGTTCATCGTGAACTTGTGTCCCGAACCAATGACTCTCAAGATGAAAACAATAAAGTAAGTTTTTCAGTTAATGTCGGATTGATAGGTATATTTTTTCTTATTGTTAGTGCTGTAATGGCTTGGCATATTAGCAAGTAAAACATATAACAAGGCGCTAAAGTCTGATTCGTAAACGCGTGCCGAACTCGCTTCGCTCAAACATGGCACACGTTCACTCACAGCTTAGCTTGGCGTTATATTGAATTTGACTTACTAACCCGGGTGAAGGAATCTCCCTACTTGTAAAATTATGGATAACTCTTTAAATTACTTATAGTTAAATTGAATTTGGATTAGGTATCAGGATGAGTGTTTTCGCTAGTTTTAAGCTCCTCAAAGAAGATATGGAGAGTTTGGGGTGGGTTATCGAAGCCTTTCCATTTAAGTATAAGAGCTATAGCTACATAGTTTTAGCGAAACTGTATCAAAGGCATGAACGAAAACCCAAGTTTGCTCTGATGAAAGCAGAGTTTATAAGACAAGATGATGCCAGTATAAATAAAACTTTCCCTGTTAACTCTGCTGGCTTTGACACTACTCCGAAAGAGCTAAGGGAGTTTTTTGGTATTGAGTATGGCAGTAACATTGGTGATATCTTGAAGCAGTTCAATGAATACTTTGCTCAATTCATACCAGAACAAGTTACTTTAAATAAACCTGATCTTTTAAAAGATTCGATGGTACGTTCGTTGTCCGAAAGTGATAGTGAAGATCCAAATAGATTGTACTGCTTTGATGCTAGAAGAAATGGTGGGGATGGTAAAAGAACACAATTCAATGATAATAAAACAAGATTGCTAAGACCCACTCTTTATTCGTTACTTAAAGATGAACAAACAGTAAGTTTTTTCTATTCAGCAGACTCGAACCAAGAAGAGAGCGATGAGCAAATACTTACGAAGTTTAGTCAAAGAAAGACCAAGGTCATTTAAGTGGCTGTAGCTACTTGTTTCAATATAACAAAGCATTTAAGAGTGATTCCCAACGCTTGGCAGTTTCGCTTCGCTCAAGTGTAGCCAAGCGTCGCTCACACCTTAATGCGGCGTTAGGCTTACCGATTAAATTTCATCACAATCACGAGGTTCATGTGTCAGGCGTAATTAGTACTATTTTGGAAGACGAGTCTCTATTTAACTCTGTAGTTGCTGGGTTGATTACATGGGTTATCACACTCATTATTACTTATTTCTATAGTCAGTTTATGTTCAACAGACGGTTTGAGAAGTCTTTGACTGAGAGCCTATTTCAGTTAACTAACTCTATTTCCAATACCTACTCTACAAGAGAGCATTACATTGTTGGTGAGGCGAAAGCTATCGTACAGCTATACGAAACACATAAAACTAACTATCACTCTATCCAAAAGATTGTCCGAAATAATCAATTAGAGGAGCTACAAGCCCTTCTAGAGGGAGAAAAACCAGACACAGACCTTATAATGAAAAAGGTAGAAACGATAAGAAAAACCTGGGGTGCTGAAGTTAGGTCTATTAAAAATGCGAAAAGGCACTTAGCTAAGGAGCTTGGGCTTTAACTTAGTAAGAACTAAGCCTAACAAATAATTCAACAGTGATTCGCAACGCTTGGCGCTCTCACTTCGGGTTAAGTGTAGTGTTTACGGCGCAGTGTTTAAGTTCAGTGTATGCGCTGCTCACACGTTAATTGGGCGTTATATTATTTTTCAAATTAAGGGATTAATGTGGGTGAGTTATTTAATACTCTGATGGTTTGCGCGGTGTTGGTTTCACTGTTTCCACTTATAAAATCTAGCAAGAATTTTTATGATGAATGGTGTGAAATGGAACATGAACATTGGCGCTCTAGAGGTGCTCCACCGTTTGTAGTATTCCATTTTGGTATGTTCTTATTTGTCCCGATGCTTTTTGGTAAAGATTTGGAGCTCCTGAACAATAATAGGTTGATAAAGTTGAGAAATGATCTCAGGTACAGCTTTGCGATTTTTTCGTTACTGTTACTCTCATCTCAGCTGAATCAATAAATTAGTTTACAGCTTTAATATAACAAGCAATTTAAGCAGACTGTCAACGCTTGGCAATTTTAGCTTGGTTTAGCTTCAGTGATTTCGGTGTTAAGTTTGAGTGTATTGGTAGCGTTGTCAGCTACTTAATTGGGCGTTATGAAAATTAGGATACATTAATGAAAGATTTACCATGGATGACGGTGTTGGGCACAATGCTAATAGTTTTTACGTCCGTCCAGTCAAGTGCGGCTGAATTTCAAGTTGATGAGACTAATTCCACTGTTTCTATGAACTACCATCCAGCATCAACAATTAAGTCATGTCTAGACTCATCTAATTGTACTAGCTTGTCGTTCAACTCTCGTGCAATAGATAACCTATTAGCCGGGCGTGAAGTTAAATCAGATATGGACGACAACAAAAACATCAGCGCGCAAGCGCTTAGGAGCGGACAGCTTTACTCAATTTCTGAAAAAGCTACAAGTTTCTTTAAAGCGAAACTCATTTCTCACAACCCTGTTGATAGAAAAATAACTATTTCTTACTCAATCTCCCTTACTGCATCCGAGAGCAAGCATTCATTTTGGGAGCAAAATAAAATCGCCTCGTTATCAGGAAATAACTATGCAAAGTTCATTGATATGAAGCTATCCGTCTTGGATATTCCAAATAAAGTCCTGTTAAACCAATTCGAAATATTTGAAATCGCAAAATGTAGCAAATCAGATAAATATTGTTTTAGCGAGCTAGCCTATTACCCTGACTATAATTTGTATCTTTTAACTAGCTCTATGAACCTTACGGAAGAACAACTCAAAGGTGCTCCAGCTGAACAAGTACTTGAAGGTATTTTGAAAACCTTTTTGCCGGTATTTAATCCGTTGGCTGCCAAGTTCTATAACGTTCCGGCAACGTATGAAAACGATAAGAACCTCAGCGACTACTCTCTGGATTCAATCATATTAGGTATAGATGTCGCTGTTGATGACAAACAATATGTTGGTTATGCAGGGGTTGAACAGAAAGAGCATTTGAGTCTCTTTTACAATGTAGAAGAAACCAATAATTCAGTGGTGCAACTAATGACTCGCCAATGTAATGAACTTCGCAGAGGAAATTATCCAAAAAACTTAGTTGAAGAACACTGCGACTATAGTGGTTCAAGGTGAATTTTCATAACAAACTGTTCAAGAGGGATTCGCAACGCGTGGCATTTTTACTATGCGTTGGTTTAAGTGATTAAGGTGGTATGCGGCGGCTTTTGTATTGCGTTGCTCACCCCTTAACAGGGCGTTGATATGACCCCCACTGTCAATTAAAAACGTAGAAGTTTCTGCTCCCTCATTTCAGAGCCTTTGTTCATTTTGGGATAGTGTTACCGCATAGATGAAGCAAGTAATGTCGTCGGTTCTCATGCTGATATACGTGGATTGCTCATCGTTTGATGAGTAGAGCCTACCTTACTTGTTCCGTCGTAGCACCTGTCTTCAGTCTATGCTCGTGGTTCAATACAGCCGAAGCTATATTGCCGTCCTAACGCCGTCGGTGTTTGTGCCACTCCCGATGCTTTATCCAATGCGATAACACTAATTCTGTCTTCATGCCGGTAAACGAGCGATTCGAGTTCTAGGATCTACGTCGCTAATGACAACTTCACGCGCAATGGCCCAGATGTAAGCGATCATCTCTCTTGCGATGGCGACCACAACGACATTTCGGTGTTTACCTTTTTGTAGTAGTCGTTGGTAACGACGACATAACCTTTGCTGGGCTTGCCAAGCGATATCAACTATCTCTTTAGGCAGCCCTTCTTGCCTTAGTTGCAGCTCTACAGAGATGTTCGCTTTATGCTTATAGGTGTGTGCGCCTTCAACGAGTAACCGTCTGGCTCGACTGTTGCCACACTTTGTTAAGCTGCCACGACGAGTTTTACCTCC
>NZ_PIGD01000046.1:0-4301 GCF_003050085.1 Vibrio sp. 10N.286.48.B8
CCTCACCTGTCTAGTGGATGCGGGCACTTATTTAGATAAGTTGGATGGTATCGGCATTAACTTGCAGGTGAGTATGGATATCTCTGGTGAAGAGGTGACCCCAGCTTACTTGACGTACGGTGGCAACAACTACATGCGTAGTCGTACACCGGGCTCGTTAACCGATGGCGAGACGGGCATCAAAGATGAGTTGGTGTCGTACTCTACGCGCTTCTGGGATGTATCGAATGGTAACTTCTTTGCTAAAGACAGCTATCGTCAGCAAATGAAGGCCAACATCATGACAGACGAAGAGAGTCAGTCGGCGTTTTTGAACCCAACGTATGCCTTTAAAGAGAGAAGTGTCGCGGCTTCAGGTTGGAGATTGTCCGTGAAGCTGGGTGACCGATACGGTGAGATAGTAGACCTTGAAGGTTTGGATGATATAGAGCTTATTATTAAGCACCGATACTACTCCCGCAATGCAGAGACGTGTGGCGGAGGAGACTCAGGCCCACTGATCTTGCTAAGGTAACCAACAATAGAGCCTCATGATGTCATGAGGCTCTTTTATTTGTCATTAAAGAAAACCTTGTTGTGAGATTGAATTTAAAAATTGAGGTTGAGTATTTGTGTCTTGAACTAATAAATTACTTGTAGCTATCTTTTTGTTCTAATTGTTAATTACCCTAATAAAAAATAAATGTGGTTCGTTCATGTTATTAGAGAGCCTTTTATTGTGTTGATTGTCACTTAAATTAAAGGTAAATGCTACTTTCCTCTGTGTAATGATAAGCATTTTTTATAGTTATTGAATATTAATTAATTATTATAGATACTAATTAAACTATTAGTTTTTAGCTAATGAATGAATGAATGAATGAATGAATGAATGTTAAGTTACAGTGCGTGCGTACTGAATAAATGGAACTAATCCAGTAATAACAGCGGTGGTTAACTCCCACCTTATTTATCTCCACATAAAAAAGAAAAATAATGAAATATACTAAACGCAGTTTGGTAGGGCTTTTTACGCTCTCAATAATGCAGTCGGGTGTGGTCCAGGCCTCCAATAATGCGCCTTATCCATTTGGTGAGGAGTTTGTTTACCATACTTGCCCTTCAGGGTTTGATAAACAAGGACTAAGTTGTACAAAAAAAATCACAAAACCAGTTTTGGTTAAATGTGATAGTGGTTATAACCTGAGTTCCAACAAGCAAAGCTGTACGAAAAGCCTTTCTAAAAGTGTTACCTACTCCTGTCCATCTGGTTATCGAATGGAAAGTGCGTCTTGTCTTCGCGTCGTTACGGAGAAAGATTATGCTGAACCATTTTATCCAGGACCTTACATGCCAATAGATAAAAGTAAAATGTCAAAATACACGATTGGCGCAAATGGACCATCGAGTATTTACTGGAAAGGAAAAAAAATACTTGAGCGATACCGTTTTAGTGATTTGACTTATAGCCATACCGACTCTTGGGTTTATAAAGCTGGTAGCCAGAAATATAGAGGCTGTAGCACTCAAGCTTGTCGAGTTGACTATGAGGTCATTCGGACTAAGAGTTTGTACAGTTCACGGACAAGTCATTGCCCTAGTGGGTACAGAAAAGCTGGTAGTACATGCCATAAAACCTTGACTAAGCCCGTCGTTAAGTATTGCTCTGAGGGACAACTAAATAGCAATCATTGTTCCGTTACTTTATCTCAGTTAGCTTCAAGACGTTCACCTGTCGAAGAGACAATGGCGACGCTTTACCCACGTTATTCTAATAACGCTGCCCAACAAAACGCCGCCGCATTCCGCTACCTCGATAACATGTTTACCTTAGACCCAAAGCTAGGCGAGATTGTGTCTACGATGAGCTCTGAGAGACTGAGCCAAGATTTTTCTAAGCTATGGGCCAATGCGGAAAAGTCGACAGCCGATAATGCCATTGAGGTGGTGGAGGGCTTTGCAGCACTGCAGCCGGATTTACCTTACCTTAAAGAGATACTGTTTGATATTTACTACGACCGTGCGGCTGCCGAATTTATTTTAGCGAACCGTTCGATTGACCAAGCTCGAATCGATTGGGTTAATGATGCAGACGTCTCGGTCGCTAGCCTTGAGCGAAGCCGTCAAAACGCCGTTGATATTTTACAGCGCAGCTTGAATGAGTACTGGTCGCTTATCGATAACCACCCACAAGCGTATGCGACACAGTTACCGCATCGTGACTTACAGAGTGCGCGATACCTTAATGGCCAAGGCCAACATTCTCCTATCTTTGAAGGCGAAGCCTTGGTAGTGGGATACAAAGACGCCCTGCTGGTGTATCAAATGATGAACACTCTGCTTGAGCAACAAGTTCACCTGAGCAAGCTCAAAGCGGTGTACGCGAATACCGATACCATGCAAGCGTTAGCGGCAGAAGCGCAAACTCTGCTTAACAGTGTGACGTCGAAAGCCACGCAGCTTGAGCAGCTATTGGGCAGCGATGCGCCAGTGAACGCCATGCTGGCTACAGAGCAGGCGAAACTCAACAGCCTTACGATGAAACTGGGCTCGGTGATTCAGTGGTTAAAAGGCGAGGGTAACTACTTAGGGCTTCCGGATGATTTTGTTCTGTTCCTGCAAGGGTTCAAAGACAAAGGCAACACCGTTTATGACTCATTTGATGCGATTAAAACGTTACTCAAAGGCAGCGCGTATGACGTAGTACCGTCGGCAGAGAAAGCGCTGCAAGAGGCGAAAAACGCAAACACGAACTACCGCTACCAACGCGACCAGTTCAGACAGACCTTTGCTAATGAGCAGCAAGCGCTGAATAACCAGCTGTTTAAACTGCTGGGTTGTACGGTAGGACAAGGCGATAACCTGTGCGCGAGCCAGACGCAAGCGCAGAGAAAAGGCAGCTTAATCGCCCAACAGCAACAAAGCATTAAAGCGGCGACGCTAGGCGTCGAGCGAGCACAGAAAGCCCGTAAGACTATCGAAGGCAACATCACCATTGAGATGGAGCGTCTTGAGCAAGAGAAGCAAGTTCATGATGCGATTGATAAAATCATGGTGCAGTTTGGTCAGAATGAGTTGTCGTTGAGCCAGTTGCTTGAAGCGAAACGAGATGCGGAACGCAATGGTTCCTCGTCAGGCAACGCTTATGTCGATATTAGTGAGTTACTGAAACAGGACGATTTAGACACGCTGGATGACTTTGTTAGCGAAGCGGGCAACGTCGATTTATCCGCAGTGCAAGCGGCGTTGGCTAGCTTAAAGGAAGACCTGAAAGACGTGCCGCGTGATGACGCTATTGAGTACACACAAACTTTGGCAGTGTTAGAGCGTGCGACAATCCGAGGTCTTGAGCGCGGTTTACTTGACGTGAATTCTAAGGCGCGCATTAAAGCGCTCATGTTAGAGCTCAAAGCGGCTGAAGTGGACATCGCGAAGTCGATGAGCTACCTGGCTTATGAAGTGGAAAGGCTGGCAGGGTTCACTGCAGAAGCTGAGCGACTGATTGCGCAGTTGGGTGAAAATCAGCAACAACAGGCAGACCGTTATTATGCTAACCCAGTGCATTACAGCGTACTGACAAAAGAGGCCTTGAACGCTGAGTTAGCGTTTGCAGAGCTGCAAGAGTGGATGTTCTATGCCGTTCAAGCGTTGGAGTACAAGTGGCAAGAAGCCTTTGTTGCGCCAGATAAAGGGTTCAATCGCGCGTCAGTTTTTAAAATTCAAACAATCCCGCAGTTGGTTGAATACTTTAAAGCGTTACAGAGTTTTGATGACATTCGTAATCTGAGAACAAGCCAAGAGGCGACGGATACTCTGTCGGTGAAAAAGCATATTTTCGGTTATGTGGACAAGCTTCGCGGTAAAACGATGTGGTACCCGGCCTTAGATGGCAGCGGTGAGATGTTGACGGCGGATGAAGCGTTTAAAGCTAAGTTAGCGCAATTGACTCAACGTATAGGGCAAGACCAATGGCTAACGATAGAGTTCAGTACGGTGAAAGAGCTACCACGCTCGAACTTCTTCCAAGGGCCAGTGGTTGCAGACAACGATGACCTCACCTGTCTAGTGGATGCGGGCACTTATTTAGATAAGTTGGATGGTATCGGCATTAACTTGCAGGTGAGTATGGATATCTCTGGTGAAGAGGTGACCCCAGCTTACTTGACGTACGGTGGCAACAACTACATGCGTAGTCGTACACCGGGCTCGTTAACCGATGGCGAGACGGGCATCAAAGATGAGTTGGTGTCGTACTCTACGCGCTTCTGGGATGTATCGAATGGTAACTTCTTTGCTAAAGACAGCTATCGTCAGCAAATGAA
>NZ_PIGD01000047.1:0-3013 GCF_003050085.1 Vibrio sp. 10N.286.48.B8
AAACACTGTGCCGTTGTCATAATTGATTTGGGTGATGGTCGTGCCGTCCGCCCCTTCTAGATCAAGAACATTCACAGTCGTAGTTGTCGGCGTACCCGCTGCTAAATCAGCCACAGTTGGCTCTTCAATCGTAAACGCGCCATCTACCATGACTTGGATATCATCGGTAATCGTCACAGCAAGTGGCGACATTAGAGAATCATCGCCATCGCTATCAACCGCGTACACTGGCAAGTTGAACGTTAGGTCGTTATTACCTTGAATTGGTGTGTGGTCAATCGCTTCTATAAGCGTGAAGGTGTATTCACCTAAAGTCGTGCTGCTAAATTCAAGCGTGAAGACTGTAGTCTCGACATTTGAAGTATCTGTGGTGAAACCAATGTAGTTACCCGAACCCGAAGGCTCTTCTCGAATCTCAATCACTAAGCCATCAGATTTCAGAGTACCGCCGGTATTAAACTCACTCGGCTCAATGCGGAATTTTACAACATCATCACTTTGGTTGGTAAAAGTGATGGTTTCTGTTTGGTTAACCGCACTACCACTTGGTGATGAGCCATCAGCCAGATTAGCTTCTTCAAGTGCAACACTCGGCACCGCATCGATAGTCGGGTTGTCGCCATCGGTTATGGTCAAAGTTACGGTCGCAGTCACCGGATCGTTATCAAAGTCATTGGATGTCACGACTATCGACTTAACAATGTCTTCGCTCGCGGAATGGTCTAAGTTACGGTTGGGCTCAAAGCGCATCTCACCTTGAAGGGTGATGTACAACTCACCTTCTGTGAAACTGAATTGCTGTTCGCCTGCGATGCTCTGATCCAACGTCTTAACGATTCCACCAAAAGAAAACTCAGTAACCGTTGCACCATCAGCACTTTGGTTTGGCATTACATCAATGGTATTGGTTGTTACCGTACCATCAGCCAGATTTGGCTCAACGATATCTAACGTACCGTCTTGCATGATTTGAACATCATCGCCGATGGTTACATTGAGTTGAGACACCAAAGAATCATCGCCATCGCTGTCTACCGCATAGACCGGAAGATCAAAGCTCAGATCATTGTTCGTTAGACCATCTGCATGATCTAACGCTTCCAATAAAGTAAAGGTGTATTCACCAAGAGTCGAGGTCGAGAAGCTAATCGTGAACACTGGAATTTCAGCATTTGAACCATCAGTAATGAAGCCGATATAAGTACCTGGATTCGCTGAATCTTCTTTTATCTCGACCACAAAACCATTCGATTTCAGTGCGCCGCCGACATTGAACTCGGTAGGTTCAAGACGGAAACGGGTCACATCATCACTTTGATTAGTAAAAGTAAGCGTCTCAGTTTGACTTACAGCACCGCTACTTGGCGCTGAGCCATCAGCAAGATTAGTTTCAGACAGAGTAACACTTGGCACCGTATCAATGGTCGGGATATCACCATCAGTAATCGTCAGGGTGACTGTCGATGTCACGGTATCCTTATCGAAATCGCTTGAGGTGACCTGGATCTGTTTAACGATATCTCCGCTAGTATGGTCAAGATTACGGTTCGGCTCGAAGCGAACGTCACCTTGAATAGTGATATACAGTGAACCTTCAGCAACTACGAACTTCTGCTCGCCAGTATTATTCTGGTCAAGCGTTAATACAGTCCCGCCATCATAAGTAAATTGTGTGATGGTCGCGCCGTCTGCCCCTTCTTGATCAAATACATTAACGGTCGTTGTCGTGGGCGTGCCCGCCGTCAAATCAGCAACTGTTGGCTCGACAATATTTAACGCTCCATCTTGCATGATTTGAACATCATCACCGATGGTCACATTCAACTGTGACACCAATGAATCGTCGCCGTCGGTGTCTACCGCATAAACAGGAAGATCAAAGCTAAGATCGTTGTTCGCTAAACCATCCACATGGTCTAATGCTTCCAACAACGTGAAAGTGTATTGGCCGAGGGTAGTACTAGAGAAACTGATCGTGAACACGTTGGTTTCAACGTTCGAACCATCCGTCACAAAACCGATATAACCACCTGGTGTGCTTGGGTCTGCTTTTAGTTCAACCACCAGCCCATTTGATTTAAGCCCCCCACCAACATTGAATTCTGTCGGTTCAATACGGAAACTCGCCACATCATCACTTTGATTAGTGAAGGTAATCGTCTCTGTTTGACTTACAGCGACACCACTTGGCGTAGAACCATCACTCAAATTAGTTTCAGATAAAGTAACGCTCGGTACATTATCAATCGTTGGGATGTCACCATCGGTAATAGTCAACGTGACTGTAGAAGTAACAACATCACTATCTGAGTCGCTTGAAGTCACGACTATCGACTTAACGATGTCTCCACTTGTGTGGTCGAGGTTACGGTTTGGTTCAAAGCGCACATCACCTTGCAGCGTGACATAAAGCGAACCTTCAGCAACCACAAACTTCTGCTCTCCCGTATTGCTCTGGTCAAGCGTAAACACTGTGCCGTTGTCATAATTGATTTGGGTGATGGTCGTGCCGTCCGCCCCTTCTAGATCAAGAACATTCACAGTCGTAGTTGTCGGCGTACCCGCTGCTAAATCAGCCACAGTTGGCTCTTCAATCGTAAACGCGCCATCTACCATGACTTGGATATCATCGGTAATCGTCACAGCAAGTGGCGACATTAGAGAATCATCGCCATCGCTATCAACCGCGTACACTGGCAAGTTGAACGTTAGGTCGTTATTACCTTGAATTGGTGTGTGGTCAATCGCTTCTATAAGCGTGAAGGTGTATTCACCTAAAGTCGTGCTGCTAAATTCAAGCGTGAAGACTGTAGTCTCGACATTTGAAGTATCTGTGGTGAAACCAATGTAGTTACCCGAACCCGAAGGCTCTTCTCGAATCTCAATCACTAAGCCATCAGATTTCAGAGTACCGTCGGTATTAAACTCACTCGGCTCTAAACGGAATTTCTCCACATCATCACTTTGATTGGTGAAAGTGATGGTTTCTGTTTGGCTAACCGCACTGCCGCTT
>NZ_PIGD01000048.1:0-2834 GCF_003050085.1 Vibrio sp. 10N.286.48.B8
GGTGTTGTGGGTTTGCCCCTCGATGTTCTTGTAAAACAGCGACTTGAATAAATGACTTATGCGTATCTAAGCCAATGAAAATTATGCTATCTTTACTCATGCTAGCCTCCAAATTTAGTTGTTTGACGCACTAATTATGGCTCTGGCTTAAAGCTAACCCACGATATTGGAGGCTAGCACCTTTCGTGGGGGTCATTATGTCTATGCCTTAAGAGGTAATTAATGAGTTTTGAAAATGTTTTACCCTGGTTGGCTTTGCTAATTTCAGGTATTAGTTTATTTGTTAGTGGATATTCGATTTATAGGGATAGAAGCCGAGTAAAAGTTTTCTGTAAAGTTGTTTATGATTGCTCTAGAGACCAATCTGAAAACCGTGATAATCCACCGCCGTTTTTGAGAATATATGTTGTAAATACAGGGAAAAGGCCAATTTTTCTTTCAAATCTTTGTGGTTATATTTCAAGAAAATCTGCAAATTCATGGGCGCTGAAAGATGAGCCGATAGCTTTTGATGAGAATGGTATTCCTTCGGTTTTTTCAAGTGGGTTTGTCCATGATGTAGGGGTTCGATTAAATGATGGTGAAATCTATGAATATCGTATTAAACATGATGATTATACAAAATTGTACTCTATAGAGAGTGATGGTTTTATGTTTAGAAAATACTATTTAACAGATGTGCTAGGAAAAAAATTCTTTGTAAAAGGTTCAAAAGTTGGGATTAAGAAGTTGTCGGAATATCAGGCATAACAAATGCATCAACACGATTTGCTACACTCGGCGTTGTAGGTTTGCCTTTAGTTTCAGTGATTAAGGCAGTAAAATTCAGCTAGGTCTGCATGGTAGCAAACGTGTTATGCAGGCGTTATGTGTTTTTAGGATAAAAATGGAAATTTTCGAAATTCAGCTAGGAAATTCAATCGGTCCAGTCAAGTTCGGTATGACAGAAACTGAAGTGAGCAATGTTATCGGAGCTCCTGATTGCATCTATGGTCATCGCCATCATTTTTTAGACGGTCTCATGGTAGATTTTGATAATGAAGGAAGAGTTGAATTCATTGAAGCCGCTGCGTCAGAGTTGTTTTCAACGACATTGCTTGGGTTGGACGTACATAGGACATTAGCAACTAATGTGCTCGAACGAATTCAGCTAGAAGGTAACTATGATTATTCTGATCCAGAGTTAGGCTATAGCTACGTATTTAAAGAGCTTCAGTTATCTTTCTGGCGTCCAACTCTTCCTGACTTAGAAGAAGGTGAAGGGTTGTACTTTCAATCGGTTGCAATTGCTTCCGAGGGTTACTTTGAGTAAACACATAACAAGCAATTCAAGCAGACTGCCAACGCGTGGCATTTTCAACTCGGTTTAGCTTCAGTGATTACGGTGGTGGATTTGAGTGTATTTGGTAGCGTTGTCAGCTACTTAATTGGGCGTTAGCAGTACAGGAGTAACATGGCTAAGCAAATATGGGAAATAACTCCCCAAGATATACAAGACTATGCAGTATGGCAGTTTCCCTCATGGAAAGATGATAGTCATGATGAGACTGTCATTTGTCAAGCTAGTCAAGATGATGCACTAGACCCCAACTCTAACATCATTGTCAGGGCGAAATTCGTCGATGCGAATGGTAATGAGTTTATTGGTTTCATTCATTACGGATTAGCTGAAGTCGAACATTCTCAACCCAATATGTTCGTAAATGGCAAAACCGTAGGCTTTTGGTTTGGCATTACGAAGCCCAATCATAATGACTTGATAAGACTAAACTTCCCTATAGTAATAACTTCAGAGTCAGTTTTTGGTTTAGAGCAGATTACAGTCACTATCGAAGGTTATAGTTATGTCAATGAAGCATCGGCTACTTGCGTAATGTCCTGCTAACAAATTGTTTAAGAGTGATTCGGCACGCGTGGTATTTTTACCATGCGTCAGGTTTAGTGGTTAAGGTGGTATGCGAAGGCTTCGGTATTGCGTGCCTCACACCTTAACGCGGCGTTAGCTGCTATGAGAAAAAGGAGAAGTATGAGACCACAACTCCCAGTTTTTATCAGTCGAGAGCATAAAGACTTCGATACGATTTTTAATAGTTATACAAAGCCTTTAAAAATGAACTTATGGTTTTGTGCTATTTGGCTAATAGGTTTAGCTACAATCGTCGTTCTTATGAACACAATAGACTTTCTAAAACCAGAACAAGAGTCAATTGGTGGCTGGTTTGAACGTTCAGGCGCGTTAGTAGGCGTGTGTGGAATGCTCGTAGAATTCCGATTAAAAAACTGTAGATAATATTATTAACAGTGCATCAATGAAGTTTACCCCAGACGTTTTTCAAGTATTTGTTAGGTATGAAAAGTATAAAGGTTACTTTCATAAGTTAGCACTATCATACGCTATTATTGGAGCAATAATGTGGAGCTATGGCTCACCAGTATTGTTTGGTCTTGAACATATTTCAATTTGGCTACGCAGCTAACAAATTGTTCAAGAGTGATTCGGCACGCGTGGCATTTTTACTAAGCGTTGGTTTTAGTGATTAAGGTGCTATGCAGAAGCTTGGGTATTGCGTGCCTCACACCTTAACAAGGCGTTGATATGACCCCCACTGTCAATTAAAAACGTAGAAGTTTCTGCTCCCTCATTTCAGAGCCTTTGTTCATTTTGGGATAGTGTTACCGCATAGATGAAGCAAGTAATGTCGTCGGTTCTCATGATGATATACGTGGATTGCTCATCGTTTGATGAGTAGAGCCTACCTTACTTGTTCCGTCGTAGCACCTGTCTTCAGTCTATGCTCGTGGTTCAATACAGCCGAAGCTATATTGCCGTCCTA
>NZ_PIGD01000005.1:0-272510 GCF_003050085.1 Vibrio sp. 10N.286.48.B8
ATTTTTCAACAAATGAATTAATTATCACAGAGTCGGTTAAAATAGGGACTTTTTTTCTCAAATTACCGTACCTCAACAGGTTTTTTTACCATATTATGCTTGATATCATTATAAGTATACTTATGATTAATGTAGTGAAAACAAAAAGATGATTAATAGATATGGCTAATTCAATTTACCGAAGCGTCCATCTTCAATCGATAGATGCTAATAACACAGTTTGGCGTGCTAAATTAACCACGTGATATCCTGTCTGAATATGGGGGGACCATCCTCCAAGGCTAAATACTACTGACTGACCGATAGTGTACCAGTACCGTGAGGGAAAGGCGAAAAGAACCCCTGTGAGGGGAGTGAAATAGAACCTGAAACCGTGTACGTACAAGCAGTAGGAGCACCTTCGTGGTGTGACTGCGTACCTTTTGTATAATGGGTCAGCGACTTAATTTTAGTAGCAAGGTTAACCGTTTAGGGGAGCCGTAGGGAAACCGAGTCTTAACTGGGCGTACAGTTGCTAGGATTAGACCCGAAACCAGGTGATCTAGCCATGGGCAGGTTGAAGGTTGAGTAACATCAACTGGAGGACCGAACCGACTAATGTTGAAAAATTAGCGGATGACTTGTGGCTAGGGGTGAAAGGCCAATCAAACCTGGAGATAGCTGGTTCTCCCCGAAAGCTATTTAGGTAGCGCCTCGGACGAATACTACTGGGGGTAGAGCACTGTTAAGGCTAGGGGGTCATCCCGACTTACCAACCCTTTGCAAACTCCGAATACCAGTAAGTACTATCCGGGAGACACACGGCGGGTGCTAACGTCCGTCGTGGAGAGGGAAACAACCCAGACCGCCAGCTAAGGTCCCAAAGTATAGCTAAGTGGGAAACGATGTGGGAAGGCTCAGACAGCCAGGATGTTGGCTTAGAAGCAGCCATCATTTAAAGAAAGCGTAATAGCTCACTGGTCGAGTCGGCCTGCGCGGAAGATGTAACGGGGCTAAGCTATACACCGAAGCTGCGGCTACGTACCTTAGGGTATGTGGGGTAGGGGAGCGTTCTGTAAGCCGTTGAAGGTGGTCTGTAAGGGCTGCTGGAGGTATCAGAAGTGCGAATGCTGACATGAGTAACGATAAAGGGAGTGAAAAACTCCCTCGCCGGAAGACCAAGGGTTCCTGTCCAACGTTAATCGGGGCAGGGTAAGTCGACTCCTAAGGCGAGGCCGAAAGGCGTAGTCGATGGGAAACGGGTTAATATTCCCGTACTTCTTACAATTGCGATGGGGGGACGGAGAAGGCTAGGTGGGCCTGGCGACGGTTGTCCAGGTTCAAGTACGTAGGCGGGTGGTTTAGGTAAATCCGGACCGCTACTAACGCTGAGATACGATGTCGAGCTACTACGGTAGTGAAGTCATTGATGCCATGCTTCCAGGAAAAGCCTCTAAGCTTCAGATTGTAAGGAATCGTACCCCAAACCGACACAGGTGGTCGGGTAGAGAATACCAAGGCGCTTGAGAGAACTCGGGTGAAGGAACTAGGCAAAATGGTACCGTAACTTCGGGAGAAGGTACGCTCTTATCAGTGAAGTCCCTTGCGGATGGAGCAGACGAGAGTCGCAGATACCAGGTGGCTGCAACTGTTTATTAAAAACACAGCACTGTGCAAAATCGTAAGATGACGTATACGGTGTGACGCCTGCCCGGTGCCGGAAGGTTAATTGATGGGGTTAGACTTCGGTCGAAGCTCTTGATCGAAGCCCCGGTAAACGGCGGCCGTAACTATAACGGTCCTAAGGTAGCGAAATTCCTTGTCGGGTAAGTTCCGACCTGCACGAATGGCGTAATGATGGCCACGCTGTCTCCACCCGAGACTCAGTGAAATTGAAATCGCTGTGAAGATGCAGTGTACCCGCGGCTAGACGGAAAGACCCCGTGAACCTTTACTACAGCTTGGCACTGAACATTGAACCTACATGTGTAGGATAGGTGGGAGACTTTGAAACCGCGTCGCTAGATGTGGTGGAGTCGTCCTTGAAATACCACCCTTGTAGTTTTGATGTTCTAACGTTGGTCCCTGAATCGGGATTACGGACAGTGCCTGGTGGGTAGTTTGACTGGGGCGGTCTCCTCCCAAAGAGTAACGGAGGAGCACGAAGGTGGGCTAAACACGGTTGGACATCGTGTGGTTAGTGCAATGGCATAAGCCCGCTTGACTGCGAGAATGACAATTCGAGCAGGTGCGAAAGCAGGTCATAGTGATCCGGTGGTTCTGAATGGAAGGGCCATCGCTCAACGGATAAAAGGTACTCCGGGGATAACAGGCTGATACCGCCCAAGAGTTCATATCGACGGCGGTGTTTGGCACCTCGATGTCGGCTCATCACATCCTGGGGCTGAAGTCGGTCCCAAGGGTATGGCTGTTCGCCATTTAAAGTGGTACGCGAGCTGGGTTTAGAACGTCGTGAGACAGTTCGGTCCCTATCTGCCGTGGGCGTTGGAAAATTGAAAGGGGCTGCTCCTAGTACGAGAGGACCGGAGTGGACGAACCTCTGGTGTTCGGGTTGTCATGCCAATGGCATTGCCCGGTAGCTAAGTTCGGAATCGATAACCGCTGAAAGCATCTAAGCGGGAAGCGAGCCTTGAGATGAGTTTTCCCTGGCGCTATAAGCGTCCTAAAGGGTTGTCGTAGACTACGACGTTGATAGGCAGGGTGTGTAAGTGCTGCGAGGCATTGAGCTAACCTGTACTAATTGCCCGTGAGGCTTAACCATACAACACCCAAGGGGTTTTGTGGACTCAAAGAAATACCAAACGCTTGAATGAGTTTGAAGAGACTTTTAAATCAGTTTTCCAGATTATTTGCCTTCAGTTTTTTAAAAACTGAAAGTAAAAGCAAAATTTGCTTGGCGACCATAGCATTGTGGACCCACCTGATTCCAATGCCGAACTCAGAAGTGAAACACAATAGCGCCGATGGTAGTGTGGGGCTTCCCCATGTGAGAGTAGGACATCGCCAGGCTTTAATTTCGTTATTTGCATAGCAAGTAACAACCTCAACAGTGCACAAATCTGTTGATGACAATTTGTTGGAGGGATGGCTGAGTGGTCGAAAGCACCGGTCTTGAAAACCGGCAACCGTTAATAGCGGTTCTAGGGTTCAAATCCCTATCCCTCCACCACCATTGAAAAGCCCGCTGAGAAATCAGCGGGCTTTTTTCATATCTGTCGTTTAGAAAAACAAAAAGAGCACTAACGTGCTCTTTATCTGTGACTCTATCCCCGTTTGTTACCACTTATATATTCTTTAGTCTTGCAGATATTTTCCTTCGGCGACCTGCCAAAATGCTCTAATTAATGGGTTTTCTAACTGTGCTCTCTTGCAGCAAACACCCAACTCAAAGGGTTTGATGGGTTCTATCTTTAAGCGGTCGACTTTATCTCTTACAGGGCTATTGTTAATCACCACGTCAGGTGCAATTCCTACCCCACAACCTAGCGCCACCATACTCACTATCGCCTCATGGCCTGAAACTTGCGCGTATATGTTGGGTTTTATCTTCATCTTTTTGAACCATGCATTGGCACGTTCACGCGCCGTACCTGCTTCAGGGATGATAAAGGGCACTTCATTCCAGTTTGGCTTGTCAGACTGAAGTTGCTGGCTAAAGCTGCTGACACCTGATGGAATTATGACGGATAGTGGAATATCGCTGATGGTCTCGAATTCTAATCTTGAAGGAAGAATGTCTGGCTTTGCTGAAATCGCGATATCCGCCTCATCGTTTAAAATCTTGTCGATGGATTGAGCTGGATCGCCAGTAGAGAGCTTAAATTCAATATACGGATGAATAGCCCTAAATTCGGTTATGAGTTCAGGTAAGTGACTGTAGCTAGCTGTTACTGAACAAAATATACGGATCTCACCTTTAAGCTCTTGCTCTCCACCTTTCAAATGAAGATTGTATTGCTGCCACTCTCCAACGATGCTTAGTGCTACAGGCAATAGGTGTTTTCCTGCTGGGGTGAGATCAACACTGCGGTTGTCTCTGATAAGCAGTTCTTGTCCTGTTTCCTCTTCAAGTTTTTGTATCTGACGGCTCAGCGCTGAAGGACTGACATGCATAGCAGCAGCGGTTTTGCTGAAACTCTTGCTATCACATAAATGTATAAATAATTGTAGAGATTTTATGTTCATGTTCTGCGATCGTTTCCATGTTGCATTTATTGCAATAACTAATTGTGAATATATCACTTTCAGCAACGGAGTGTCTGTTTTAGTATGAAGTCATTCGATAGAGAGATATCGACCTTACGGACTTATTTTTAAAGGAGTGCCCTAGAATGGCTAACTATTTCAATACATTAAACCTTCGTGAACAACTAGACCAACTAGGTCGTTGCCGCTTTATGGATCGTGAGGAATTCGCGACAGAAGCTGAATTTCTTGAAGGTAAGAAAATCGTAATTGTTGGTTGTGGTGCTCAAGGCCTAAACCAAGGTCTAAACATGCGTGATTCTGGTCTAGACGTATCTTACGCTCTACGCCAAGCAGCAATTGATGAAAAGCGTCAATCATTCAAAAATGCTGATGAAAATGGCTTTGTTGTGGGTAGCTACGAAACACTAATCCCTCAAGCAGACCTAGTAATCAACCTTACTCCAGACAAGCAACATACAAATGTTGTTGAAACTGTAATGCCTCTAATGAAAGAAGGTGCTGCACTTGGTTACTCTCACGGCTTTAACGTTGTTGAAGAAGGCATGCAGTTACGTTCTGACCTTACGGTTGTAATGGTTGCTCCTAAGTGTCCTGGTTCTGAAGTTCGCGAAGAGTACAAGCGTGGTTTCGGTGTACCAACACTGATTGCTGTTCACCCAGAGAATGACCCTAAAGGTGAAGGCTGGGATATCGCTAAAGCTTGGGCTGCAGGTACTGGTGGTCACCGTGCAGGTTGCCTAGAGTCTTCTTTCGTAGCGGAAGTTAAATCTGACCTTATGGGTGAGCAAACTATCCTTTGTGGCATGCTACAAGCGGGTTCTATCGTATCTTACGAGAAGATGATTGCTGACGGTATCGAACCTGGCTACGCAGGCAAACTTCTACAATACGGTTGGGAAACGATCACTGAAGCACTTAAGTTTGGTGGCGTAACTCACATGATGGATCGTTTATCTAACCCAGCTAAAGTTAAAGCGTTTGAGCTTTCTGAAGAGCTTAAAGATCTAATGCGTCCGCTTTACAACAAGCACATGGATGACATCATCTCTGGTCACTTCTCTAGCACAATGATGGCTGACTGGGCGAACGATGACGTGAACCTACTAGGCTGGCGTGAAGAGACAGGCGAAACGGCATTCGAAAACTACCCAGCTTCTGACGTAGAAATCTCAGAGCAAGAGTACTTCGACAACGGTATCCTAATGGTTGCTATGGTTCGTGCAGGTGTTGAGCTAGCATTCGAAGCTATGACTGCATCAGGTATCATCGACGAGTCTGCTTACTACGAATCTCTACATGAGCTTCCACTAATCGCAAACACAGTTGCTCGTAAGCGTCTTTACGAAATGAACGTTGTAATCTCAGATACTGCTGAGTACGGTAACTACCTATTCGCTAACGTAGCAACACCGTTACTACGTGAGAAGTTCATGCCTTCAGTAGCAACTGACGTAATCGGCCGCGGTCTAGGTGAAGCATCTAACCAAGTTGATAACGCTAAGCTAATTGAAGTAAACGAAGCTATCCGTAACCACCCTGTAGAGTACATTGGTGAAGAGCTACGTAGCTACATGAGCGACATGAAGCGTATCGCTGTAGGCGGTTAATTAGTCGCTTAGATACTGATAAATTTGCAGAAAAAGCGAAGCAGTATCACTAACTCCTTACAGGTTTGAGTTATAAATAAGCAACACAACATCTAATAAAAAGGCTTGGTCGCCGTTGACCAAGCCTTTTTGCTTTTAGTAACAAAGTCTTAAAAATCAATCAAATGAACATTGTTTGATCAGTTTTCGTCGACTTTCAGGTCTTGATTGATCCTCAGAAATACAAAAGGGTTGGCGTTTTCACACCAACCCTTTCAGTTTTCTTGCTTTGCGCTTACTTATCGGCAATCTTTGCTTCTAAGTCAGCTAGCTTTTGTTCCATTTCAGTTAGCTTTTGGCGAGTGCGAAGCAGTACTTGTGTTTGAACATCAAACTCTTCACGGCTCACAACGTCTAGCTTGTTTAGTTGGCCTTGGATAACTTGGCGAACTTTTTGATCTACGTCTGAACCAAGCTCTTTTACTGGTTGAGGCATAGAATCGTGGATCTGCTTAGCAATCTGCTCTAGTTTTTTTGGATCAAACATATCAATTAAAACTCCTGAATATTTACCACTATTCTATTTAATCACACTTGAGATGTCGCCTATGGCGTATAAAAAAAGGCCACCGAAGTAGCCTTTTTATTGTTAATACGACTTAGCGATTACTTATTATCAGCTAATTCTCTGTGTGCCGCTTTTGCTTCATCGACGCGAGCTAGCTTTTCTAGGTCTTTGTCTTCTACAAATACAGGTAGAGGTTTGTGTTTTTCAGCCAAGTAGCTGTAAATCACTGGCAGTACAAATAGCGTGAAGATAGTACCAATCGCTAGACCAGCAACGATTACGATACCAATACTAAAGCGCTGAGCTGCACCCGCACCACTTGCGTACATCAGTGGGATTAGACCCGCGATCATCGCAGCTGTTGTCATCAGGATTGGACGAAGACGAACCTTCGCAGCTTCCATTACCGCTTCGATACGAGTCTTGTGATGATGCAACTGTTCTTCTTTTGCAACTTCACAGATCAAGATACCGTGCTTGGTAATTAGGCCGACTAAGGTGATCAAACCTACTTGCGAGTAGATGTTCATTGTTGCCGCACCCCAAGCCAGAGCTATTAGGGCACCACAGATCGCCAGTGGTACAGATACCATGATAACCAATGGATCTTTCAGAGATTCGAATTGAATCGCTAGTACCAAGAAGATGATAGCCAGTGCTAGACCAAAGGTCGCGTAAAGTGCGCTACCTTCAGTTACGTATTGACGTGCTTCACCCATGTAATCGTGGTTGTAGCCACTTGGAAGCTTATTCGCCGCCGTGTCTTCAAACCATGCAATTGCATCACCCATTGCAGCGCCTGGAGCAGGTACTGCACCAATCGTAGCTGAGTTCAATTGGTTGAAGTGAGGAAGAGAGCGAGGCTCTGCCACAACATCAATCGTAATCAAACTGCCTAATGGGACAGCATTACCGTCCGCAGCACGTACGTAGTAGTTATTCATCGATTCTGGGTTCAAACGGAATTTACGTTCAACCTGAGGGATAACCTCGTAAGAACGACCATTCAAGTCGATACGGTTTACGTAGCCATCTGACATCATGGTACCTAGCGTGATACCGATATCTTGCATGGTTACGCCGTATGCGCCCGCTTTATCCTTGTCGATGTGTACTTTCATCGTTGCTGAGTCGTAGTTCAGATCGAGATCCGAGTATACGAATAGTGGGTTTGTCGCTACATCAGTCAAAATGTCAGTGGTGATTTGGAACAAGCTTTCAAAACTGTTTGGCGTTGTAATAACAAACTGAATTGGAAGGCCAGAACCTGCACCTGGTAGTTCTGGCATTTGGAAGGCTGTTACTGCCATTCCTGGAACATCTTTCACCAAACCACCAACGCGGTTTGCTACCTCAGATTGGCTTGCTTCACGCTCACTCCAAGGAACCATAGATGCAATACCAAACGCTTGGTTTGCATTAGGAACTCCTGTGAACACCTGCGCGTAAGCGACTTCTGGCTGGTCAGACAGAATCTTGTTTACGTCGTTCATGGTATTTTGCATGAAGTCTAAGTTCGCATTAGATGGTGCAGTACCCATTAGCATGATTACACCTTTATCTTCTGAAGGTGCTAATTCACTAGGGATGAACTTGAACAACATCGGCAAACTTGCAAATACGATGATAGCAAAGCCAATAAATACTGGACGATGTTGCATTACCGCGCCAAGCATACGCTCGTAACGGTTAGTCATACCATCCAAAACGCTATGAACCTTCTGTTCAAACTTGCTCGGCTCAGCGTGAGCTTTCAGCATTTTTGAACACATCATTGGCGACAGCGTTAGTGCCACGATACCTGATACAAATACAGAACCGGCTAGGGTTAATGCGAACTCTTTAAATAGTGAGCCCGTGATACCGCCCATCATTGCGATTGGAGCGTATACCGCACCTAGCGTGAGTGTCATTGCGATAACAGGGACCGCAATTTCACGAGTACCGATGATCGCAGCGCGGAAAGGGGACTCTCCGAGCTTGATATGCCTGTCGACGTTCTCAAGTACCACGATCGCATCATCTACCACCAGACCGATGGCGAGTACCATTGCCAGTAGTGTCATCAGGTTCCAAGAGAAGCCCATCGCCTGCATTACCATTGCCACACCAATCAGAGATAGTGGGATAGTAACGATAGGGATCAGTACCGCTCGGAATGAACCTAAGAACAATGTGATTACGATTAATACGATTAATGCCGCTTCAAGAATTGTCTTGATAACTTCTTGAATTGACTCGTTAATCGCAATGGTTGAATCGTACATTACGTTCATTGAGATGTTGCTTGGAAGGTTCTTCTCTAGCTGAGGAAGAAGCTCAAGTACATCTGCAGCGATGTTGATTGGGTTCGCACTTGGTGCCGCATTAATTGCTGCAACAACCGCCTCCTGACCGTTCGCACTTGCACGATAAACGTCGTGGCTTTTCTCTAGAGAAACCTTAGCGATGTCAGACAGACGGATAATCTCACCTTCACCACTTCTAACGACTAAGTTCTCTAACTCTTCAGTGTTTGATACTTGTGTATCGGCACTGCCGTTATAAAGAACGAATTCGCCAGTAGCTTGACCTGTCGCTGACTGGTAGTTGTTGGCATTCAATACCGACATAACATCAGTAGCAGTTAGGTTAACAGCTGCCATTTTTGATGGATCTAGCCATACGCGCAGTGCGTATTTCATACCACCATAAAGGTCGACTTTAGATACACCATTTACCGTGAATAGTTGCGGGTTGATTACACGCTCTAGGTAGTCGGTAATTTGGCTCGACACCAACTCATCACTGGTAAAACCAATGTAGAGTACAGCTGTCGTTGAACCGGTAGACATGGTTACGGTTGGATCTTCTGCTTCTTTAGGAAGCTGAGAACGCACCGAGTTAGTCTTGGCCAGTATGTCAGACAGCGCCGCATTCGGGTCGGTGTTCAACTTCATGTTCACGGTAATAGTAGAACTACCGAGCACAGAAGAAGAAGTCATATAGTCGATGTTATCCGCTTGAGCCACAGCCTGTTCGAGGGGCTGGGTGATAAAGCCTTGGATAAGATCGGCACTTGCACCGTAGTAACTCGTGGTTACGGTTACGACGGTATTCGTCATTTCAGGGTATTCACGCACCTGCATTTTGAAGATTGCTTGTAAGCCAAGCAGCGCAATCAAAAAGCTGATGGATACCGCTAGAACTGGACGTTTAATAAAAACATCAGTAAAGCGCATTGTGCCTCCAGTTACAGCTTAGGTGTTTCAGATGGTGGAGTGATTGCATCACTTTCAACAACCTTAACTTTGGCACCGTTACTTAGACGTACTTGGCCAGAAGTTACAACCGTATCGCCGGCTTTAACGCCTTCAAGGATGTGTGCAATATCAGCTGTACGCTCACCTACTTTTACAACATGTTGAGCAACACGTTGAACGCCGTCTTCTTCAGTCAGGATGTAAACATTGTCACCGTATAGAGTGAAAGTAATCGCCGTTTGAGGCAGAGTTACTTGGTTCTCTAGTTTAGGCAGAATGATGTTAGCGCGAGCGAACATACCGCTACGAAGCTTGCCATCATTGTTTGGAATGTCTGCTTGAACTTGGATAAGACCACTTTGGATGCTTACAGCTGGTTCAATTGCACTGATAGAGCCTTCAAACGGTGTCTCTGGGTAAGCATCAACAAAGATGTCGATAGCCTGACCAACATTGATACGAGAGATATCTGTTTGAGAAACTGTGAAGCGCAGACGCATGACACTGGTATCTTCTAAACGAACGATATCGGTACCCGATTGTAGGTATTGGCCTAGGTATACGTTACGAATACCAACAGTACCGTCGAATGGCGCGCGAATTTCACGACGCTCGATCGATGCTTTTAGGCTTTCAATGTCAGCAGATAGAGAGAAGTAGTTCGCTTCTGCTTCATCGTACGCTTCTTTAGAGATAGAACCTTTCTTGAATAGACCTTGGTAACGCTTGTATTTTGCTTTCGCAGCAGGCAAACGAGCTTCAGAACTCTTTAGGTTTGCTTTCTCTACGTCAGAATCAAGACGCACCAGTTGCTGACCACTCTTAACATCAGTACCTGACTCGAAAGAGATCTGGTCAATAACACCGCTGGTCTCGTTCGCTAGTGTCACACCTTGGTTAGGTTCGATGAAGCCGATAGCTTCAATCACTGGAACCCAGTCGATCGGCTGAACTTCAGTTACCGTTACTGGAAACTCTGGTTCAGGGCGGTTGGCCATATACTCAGCAATTTTTTGTTGTTTGAACATGTTAAACCCAATAACGCTGCCGAAAAGTAGTACAGCGATGAGTAACATGAAGAAAGTCCACTTTTTCATTATGGTCAAAACTCCGATCTAGTGTTTAATTATTGCGTCCCAACTGGCTTCGATTGCAGATTCTAGTTCTGCCTCATCAAGTTGGTAAAATCCTAAAGAATGCTTGCGTGCTAGAGAAACACTAGCCGCCAAGCTCAATCCACCTAATACTTCATTGTTAAGTGGTTTAAACAATCCTTGTTCCTTCCCCTCATTAAATAGCAGCTCAACTTGGGCAAACATTTTACGTTCTAGTTCCCTGAAGTTTAGGCTATTTGTGATGGGTAGAGAGTCATACTGAACTCGATTTTTTATTGCGGCTAAATTCGTTCCTGCTAAGTTCCATATGTTCAACCACATAGTACGGTAGCGTTGTTTAATTGGATCCGAATCATTAACCCCTTCTTGAACAGCATCAGCTACTCTTTGAGTCACGAGCATTCGAACATCTTCTATCAAGTGCTCTTTATCATCGAAGTAGCGATAGATAGTGCCTGCAGCCACTCCCGCTTCTTTGGCTAATTTTTGCATTGAAAGGCCTTGGAAACCGACCTCTGCAATTAGCTTTTCAGCTGCAGAAAGTATTTGCTGGCGTTTATCCCGAGGTGCATGAGTTGTCATTATTCCATCACCAGTGAATGAACGTTCATTCATTATAGCCTAAGAACCACACACATGTGCAACAAAGTTTTACACAAGCAGCGTAAAAATCTTGTATAAGAGAACGTAGCATTCGAGGTGTTGCAGCATTATTATAAGCGCGCAATTTAATTCGCTCCTCTAGACCAAATTGAGAACCAAATGAAACTGAACCCAAGACAAGATGAAGCCGTGAAATATGTTTCGGGGCCCTGCTTAGTATTAGCGGGCGCTGGATCCGGTAAAACACGTGTTATCACGAATAAGATCGCTTACTTGGTTCAAGAGTGTGGCTATAAGGCGCGTAATATTGCAGCGGTAACCTTTACCAATAAAGCGGCACGTGAGATGAAAGAGCGTGTTGGTCAAACCTTAGGTAAAGGTGAGTCGAAAGGACTTATTGTTTCGACGTTTCACACCATGGGCCTAACTATTATTCGTCGCGAGTACAAAGCACTGGGCTTAAAAGCTGGCTTCTCTCTGTTTGATGACCAAGACCAGTTAGCTCTGTTAAAAGAGCTAACAGAGAGACAGATCGATGGCGATAAAGATTTATTGCGTGCATTGATGAGTGCGATTTCGAATTGGAAGAATGACATGCTGACGCCAGATCAGGCGAAAGCTCGAGCTCAAGGCGAACAAGAACAGCTTTTTGCATTCTGTTTTGAGATGTACCAGAAACAGATGAAGGCATACAACGCGCTCGATTTTGATGATTTGATTGCGATGCCGGTATTACTACTGAAAACTAATCAAGAAGTGCGTGAGCGCTGGCAGTCGCGTATCCGCTATTTACTGGTCGATGAATACCAAGATACCAATACCAGCCAGTATGAGTTGGTTCGTTTACTAGTAGGAGAGCGTGGTCGTTTGACGGTAGTAGGTGATGATGACCAATCTATCTATTCATGGCGTGGCGCAAAACCGCAAAACTTGGTGTTGCTGGGTGAAGACTACCCGAACCTTCGCTTGATCAAACTCGAGCAAAACTATCGCTCAACCAGTCGAATCTTACGTGCGGCGAACATCTTGATCGCTAACAACCCACACGTTTATGAAAAATCACTGTTCTCAGAGATCCCGGACGGTGAAAAGCTTAAGGTACTGAATGCTAAGAATGAAGAGCATGAAGCAGAGCGTATTACTGGCGAGATCATCGCGCACAAGTTTTTGAACCGTACTGAATACAAAGATTACGCAGTGCTTTACCGTGGTAACCACCAATCTCGCTTGATAGAAAAAGCGCTGATGCAGAACCGCGTGCCTTACAAGATCTCTGGTGGTACCTCTTTCTTCGCTAGAGCTGAGATTAAAGACATCATGGCTTACTTACGTGTGTTGGTGAACCCTGATGATGACAACGCTTTCCTACGTATTGTAAATACACCGCGTCGTGAGATTGGTCCGGTGACGCTTGAGAAATTAGGCAGTTACGCCAATATGCGTGGTAAGAGTCTGTTTGAAGCCAGTTTTGAGATGGGCTTAGAGCAGACACTGACCGGGCGTGGTTTAGAAAATCTTCGCCGCTTCGGTGACTGGATTGTTCGTATCTCAGACAATGCAGAGCGTGGTAATACGGTTGAAGCCGTTCGTTCTTTGGTTCGTGACATCAACTACGAAGATTGGTTGTACGAAACCTCAGCGAGCCCGAAAGCCGCTGAAATGCGAATGAAGAACGTCTCTGATCTCTATAGTTGGATTGTGGCCGATCTTGAGGGTGACAATTACGACAAAGAAGAGAAAACCCTGCGCGAGGTGGTTCAACG
This sequence comes from Vibrio sp. 10N.286.48.B8, assembly GCF_003050085.1. NCBI lineage: Bacteria > Pseudomonadati > Pseudomonadota > Gammaproteobacteria > Vibrionales > Vibrionaceae > Vibrio > Vibrio sp. 10N.286.48.B8. The sequence goes on from NZ_PIGD01000005.1 coordinate 13,087, forward strand.
TTTAACGCTGCGCGACATGATGGAGCGTGGTGAGGATGATGACGATGCAGATCAAGTCCAATTAATGACATTGCATGCATCGAAAGGCCTAGAGTTCCCGTATGTATTCCTGATGGGAGCAGAAGAGGGCATCTTGCCGCACCAAACCAGTGTTGATGAAGGCAACGTAGAAGAAGAACGTCGTCTTATGTATGTGGGGATTACTCGAGCGCAGAAAGAGCTGACTTTTACTAAGTGTCGTGAACGTCGTCAATATGGTGAATTAATAAAGCCAACACAAAGCCGCTTCCTTGATGAGCTGCCGCACGATGATGTGGAGTGGGAAAGCGTTAAGAAGCCTCAATCCGCTGAAGAAAGAATGGAAAAAGGGCAGGCACACATTGCGAATATTCGTGCGATGTTCAACAAGAAATAAAGCTCAGCTTTAATAGCACTATATTATAAGCCAATAAAAAAGGTGACCATGAGGTCACCTTTTTTGAATCTGGCATTTTTAATTACAGATCGGTAAATTACAGACCGGCAATCATGTGCTCGATAGCATCTTTGATTTCATCGTCTGAACAGTCCATACATGAACCTTTCGCTGGCATCGCATTGAAACCGTTGATTGCGTGGTCAGCTAGGATGTCGCGACCTTGAGCAATACGAGGGCCCCAATCTCCAGCATCACCTGTTTTAGGTGCGCCACTTACGCCAGATGCGTGACAAGCGATACAAAAGGTACCGTAAACTGCTGCGCCATCACGAGGGCCTGTTGGTTCTGCGGCTACTGGCTCGCTGCCGACTAGGTAAACTTGGCCAACTGGTTTGATGCGTTCAGCAATTGCATCTTGCTCCGCTTCGCTAAGGCCTGCAGCCATTGCGCCAGTTGAAAAGGTTAAAACTGCGATGACAACGCTTAAAATTCGACGAGACATATCCATTAAACTCACTTTACATTCCCAAGGTAAGTACATGCTTACCAATTTATAGTGTTGGAAGGGTGTTTTGGCTTTAACCAGCAAAGAGCAACTGTTAAACCAATGTAAATAATGGGTGATTATATCCCGATAAGTTGTTGCAATAAACAACAACTTATAAGCTGTGGCGGGTTGTAGTACTCAAATAAGGGGTTTATCACATATTAACTGTCGAAAAAGAGACCAAACAGAAAAAAAAGTTAAAAAAGTACTAGACGGCATTGGGTGATATACGTATTATTCCACTCCGCCGACAGGGCATGCGCCTGTAGCTCAGCTGGATAGAGCGTTGGCCTCCGGAGCCAAAGGCCGAAGGTTCGAATCCTTTCAGGCGCGCCATCCGGTCTCTTACTTCGGTAAGTGAGAAATTGGCACAAAAGAAATAATGGTGGCTATAGCTCAGTTGGTAGAGCCCTGGATTGTGATTCCGGTGGTCGCGAGTTCGAATCTCGTTAGCCACCCCATTCTTTCTTTATAAAATATCGGTAGCTTCGGCTTCCTGTGTTGATTCACTATCCCAAGAATCGATACAAAATTAGTCGGTGAATAGCGCAGCTTGGTAGCGCATCTGGTTTGGGACCAGAGGGTCGGGGGTTCGAATCCCTCTTCACCGACCACTATTTCAATAATCGCTTTTAAGCGGTTATATAAAAAATTAGTGGTGGCTATAGCTCAGTTGGTAGAGCCCTGGATTGTGATTCCGGTGGTCGCGAGTTCGAATCTCGTTAGCCACCCCATTAATTTTGGTAACTTCTTTGAAGTTCCCAGTTTGAGAAATCAAACGAAATGTCTCGGTGAATAGCGCAGCTTGGTAGCGCATCTGGTTTGGGACCAGAGGGTCGGGGGTTCGAATCCCTCTTCACCGACCACCTTAAGAAAGCTCATCAGAAATGATGAGCTTTTTTTCATCTGTAGATCACAGGTTGGAACCCAAGTGGGGTTCGCCTGATGTTCAAAGGATGTCTCTTCACTGACCGCCTTTATGAAAGCTCATCAGAAATGATGAGCTTTTTTTTCATCTGTAGATCACTAGATAGGAACCGAAATGGGTTCGCCTGATGTTCAAAGAATGTATCTTCACCGCTCACTTAAGAAGCATCATCAGAAATTATGGGCTTTGTTGCATATGTCGTGTCAGTATTCTTCAATTATTGCTTCTCACAGTGTTGAATTGGTCCAGTTCGACTCGCTCCTCTTTAATAAACTCCTTTTAGAAGCAAGAATCCCACCTTCGATCTCCTCGATTATTACGTCTGTATGGAGGTAGTTCATTTATCAAACGGAAAGATCTATATCTAATTTTATATAAAATAACCACTCAATAATTCGACAAATTAATAGGTCTGGTCTAGAGATTTTTGTGAAAAGTTGAATTTGGCCCTTAATCTGCTCACTAACCCATGTATTTGACAGCTTTCTACGCATTTGGTCGTTCAAAACTCCTCAGATTTATTAAGCCTTTCGTTTCTCTGGTTTGTATTTATCAAAAAAATACAAATGGTTAAATGTATGGTTACTTGGCGTGTATCTAGTTGTTTTATTTGTTTAAATTAACAAAGTTAGCGTTTGTTTCTATAGTGTTAATTGTTTTTTGGAATAATTATTTGTTTTTATTGAATGGTAGTGAGATCTGCTTTGAAGCACAGGTTTAACTCTACAAGTAAGCAGTGGTAAGGAGTTTGTGAGTATTTCTTGCCGATAATATAATGTTGATTTTTCTTACTATATGCTCTCTGGGTGAATAGTTATGTGGCACTTTTGCTTGCTAAGCGTTTAATGTCGACTTTTTATCCTATTTTTGTTGCTTTTCTGTGAATTATTTGCCAAATTGTCAACCGTATAAAATATCAGAACAATATTCTGGTAAGAATGGATTCAATTTTGCAGACAGGGCAGAAAGCTGCCAAAGCAGTAGAGGTCTGGTAATGTCACTTTTAGAAGTAAAAAATCTTCGTATCGAATACCCATCTCGTCATGGAGTTCACGCCGCAGTTAAATCGCTTTCGTTCAACATCGAACGTGGTGAGATCGTTGGTGTTGTAGGCGAGTCTGGTGCAGGTAAATCAACAGTAGGTAATGCTGTGATCGATTTGCTGAGCCCTCCCGGCCGCATTGCTAGCGGCGAGGTATTTCTGGATGGCGAAAAAGTCTCTGGCTTATCTCCTGAACAGATGCGTTCTGTTCGCGGCTCAAAGATTGGTTTTATCTTCCAAGATCCAATGACGTCTCTTAACCCTCTATTCACAGTAGAACAGCAGTTAAAAGAGACGATTCATGCCAACATGAAGGTTTCGGATCAAGAAGCCTACCAGCGTTCATTAGACTTGATGAACCAAGTGGGTATCCCACAACCTGAAAACCGTTTAAAGCAGTACCCACACCAGTTCTCTGGCGGTATGCGTCAGCGTGTGGTTATCGCGATCGCATTGGCTGGTGAACCTGACCTTATCATCGCAGATGAACCAACGACGGCACTGGATGTGTCTATTCAAGATCAAATCTTAGGTTTGATTCGCGATCTATGTATTAAGAAAAACGTAGGTTGTATGTTGGTCACGCACGACATGGGCGTGGTATCAAACGTTACCGACCGCGTAGCCGTTATGTATCGTGGTGACTTAGTTGAGTTTGGCCCGACGGCGAAAGTCCTTGGTACTCCTGAACACCCATACACACACAGTCTTATCTCAGCGGTTCCACGTTCAGACCGTAAACTTGATCGTTTCCCTCTTGTGAGCTACATCGAAGAAGCGCACGAGATGGAGCCTCTAGATGTGAAAAACCACTGGTTAGGCCAAAGCCAAGATCACCGCGATTACACTGGCCCATTGTTGAATGTTGAAAACGTGCACTTACGCTTTACCACCAAAGATTCTTTCTTTGAGAGTCGTCGTGAGTACGTTCAAGCATCAAACAACGTGAGCTTTGAAGTGCATGAAGGTGAGACGTTTGGCTTAGTAGGTGAATCAGGTTCAGGTAAATCAACGATTGCTCGTGTGATTGCTGGCTTGTACGCACCGAATTCAGGCAAGGTAACGTTTGAAGGCGTTGATCTTACTGGTCTTAAATCTGAAAAAGAACGTCGCCCTATGCGTCGTCAAATGCAGATGGTTTTCCAAAACCCTTACACATCAATGAACCCTCGAATGAAGATATTCGACATCATTGCTGAGCCTATCCGATTCCATAAGCTTACGCGCAACGAGAATGAAACTCGTCAGATCGTGAACGACCTGCTAGAGCACGTTGGTCTAGGCGTAATGGCCGGGGTTAAGTACCCGCACGAATTCTCAGGTGGTCAACGTCAGCGTATTTCTATCGCTCGCGCTTTGGCAACTCGCCCTCGTCTTTTGATTTGTGATGAACCTACCTCGGCACTGGATGTGTCGGTACAGGCTCAGATCCTTAACCTACTAAAAGACTTACAAGACGAGCTAAACCTAACCATGCTGTTCATCAGTCACGATTTACCGGTTATTCGCCAAATGTGTGATCGTGTTGGTGTGATGCAAATGGGAGAACTATTGGAAGTCGCGCCAACTGAGCAGCTATTCCAATCGCCTCAGCATGAATACAGCAAACACCTAATTTCTTTAATGCCTGAATTTACAGGTTTAAGAGAAGAAAAAGCAGTGGCACAAGCCGCGGTATAAAAATTAGCAGGCTGGAGTTTAGCTTGCTAACAACAATAAACAGACGCAAATACAACAACTAGGGATCTGGATTCCCGCATGAAGGAGTTATGCAATGAAAACCATGAAAAGCAAATTAGCAGTAGCTTTAATGGCAGCTGGCCTAAGCTTTAGTGCAGCAGCAGCAGATATTACCGTTGGCTACGCAGCTGACCCAGTATCACTTGACCCGCACGAGCAGCTGTCTGGTGGCACACTGCAAATGTCTCACATGGTGTTTGACCCTCTAGTACGTTTCACAAAAGAGATGGATTTTGAAGGCCGCCTAGCATCTAGCTGGGAGCGTGTTGATGAAACGACTTTCCGTTTCAACCTACGTAAAGGTGTGAAATTCCACTCTGGTAACGAACTGACTGCTGATGATGTTGTGTGGACTTTTGAACGTCTACAAGCTTCTCCAGACTTTAAGTCTATCTTCACGCCATACGAAAAAATGGTAAAAGTGGATGACTACACAGTTGAGCTAGTATCAAAAGCGGCTTACCCACTAGTACTACAAACAGCAACTTACATCTTCCCAATGGACAGCAAGTTCTACTCTGGCCAAACAGCGGAAGGTAAAGACAAGTCTGAGCTAGTTAAGCACGGTAACTCGTTTGCTTCGACTAACGTTTCAGGTACTGGTCCTTTCATCGTAACGCAGCGTGAGCAAGGCGTTAAAGTAACGTTCGAACGTTTCAACGATTACTGGGATACAGAAACTGAAGGTAACGTAGACAAGCTAACACTTGTGCCAATCAAAGAAGACGCGACACGTGTTGCAGCACTTCTTTCTGGCGACGTTGATATGATTCACCCAGTAGCACCAAACGATCACAAGCGTGTTAAAAACGCTAAGAACATCGATCTAGTAACGCTACCTGGTACTCGTATCATCACGTTCCAAATGAACCAAAACAGCAACGAAGCTCTTAAAGATGTTCGCGTTCGTCAGGCGATTGTTCACGCAATCAACAACGAAGGTATCGTTAAGAAGATCATGAAAGGCTTCGCAACAGCTGCTGGTCAGCAAAGCCCAACAGGCTACGCGGGTCACAACGAAGACCTAGTTCCTCGTTACGATCTGAAAAAAGCGAAAGAGTTGATGAAAGAAGCGGGCTACGAAGATGGCTTTACGCTAACTATGATGGCTCCAAACAACCGTTACGTGAACGATGCGAAAGTAGCGCAAGCGTCTGCGGCAATGCTGTCTAAGATTGGTATCAAAGTTGATCTTAAGACTATGCCTAAAGCACAGTACTGGCCTGAGTTTGACCTATGTTCAGCAGACATGATGATGATCGGCTGGCACTCAGATACTGAAGATTCAGCTAACTTCAACGAGTTCCTAACTATGACTCGTAACGAAGAGACTGGTCGTGGTCAATACAACTGTTCTGGTTACTCAAACCCAGAAATGGATGCGATTGTAGAAGCTTCTAACACTGAAACTGACCCAGTTAAGCGTGCTGAAATGCTGAAAGGCGTTGAAGCAACACTGTACAACGACGCAGCATTTGTACCGCTACACTGGCAAAGTGAAGCGTGGGGCGCGAAGTCTAACGTAGGTGCAGCAGACGTAGTAAACCCAATGGTTATGCCTTACTTCGGCGACCTAGTTGTAAAATAATCTAGCTTGCTAGAATCGAGAGCCTGAAGCTTTTCAGGCTCTCAAATTATTAAGAAATAGATTTAAGTTTCGGTATTTGGTCTTCCTTCAGTCTGGCTAAATACCTTTTTTAAGACTGAATTTTGTTATCTAGTCGCGGATTTCGATTAGATAGTCATGGATAGATAAGGGGCAAGGAATGGTTACGTTTCTGGTCAAGCGCCTGTTTCAGGCACTGATAGTGATGTTTGTGATCAGTTTGGTGGCGTTTGCCATTCAGGATAACCTGGGCGACCCGTTGCGTGAGTTAGTCGGTCAATCTGTTTCAGAATCGGAGCGTCAAGCGCTGCGTGATGAACTCGGCTTAAATGATCCCTTCATTACAAAATACACTCGCTTTGTGGGCGCAGCTCTACAAGGTGATCTTGGTACTTCATATTTCTTTAAACGCCCAGCTGTGGACGTAATCTTAGATAAACTAGTCGCAACGCTTGAACTTGTGTTTGGCGCTTCTCTGATCATTGTTTGTCTGTCGATTCCACTTGGCGTTTATTCTGCAATACACCCAAAAAGCTTCTTCACTAAACTGGTGATGGCGGGCAGTAGTATCGGCATTTCTGTGCCTGTTTTCTTAACCGCAATCATGTTGATGTATGTATTCTCTATTGAATTAGGTTGGCTGCCGTCGTTTGGACGTGGTGAGACCGCAAACTGGTTTGGTTGGGAGTCTGGCTTCTTAACGATAGATGGCCTTGCGCACTTAGTGCTGCCGAGTATTGCTCTAGCATCTATCATGCTGCCGCTATTCATTCGTCTAGTACGTTCTGAAATGCTAGAGGTTCTTAGCTCTGAATACATCAAGTTTGGTAAAGCAAAAGGCCTAGCGCTGAACAAGATTTACTACCAACACGCTTTGAAAAACACAATGCTGCCAGTATTAACGGTAGGTGGTGTTCAAATCGGTACTATGGTGGCTTACACCATTCTTACTGAAACTGTATTCCAGTGGCCAGGCACCGGCTTCCTATTCCTTGAAGCGATTAACCGAGTGGATACACCACTGATTACCGCATACGTTATCTTCGTAGGTCTTATCTTCGTAGTAACGAACACCATTGTTGACTTGCTATACGGCATCATTAACCCAACAGTGAACATTACAGGGAAAGGAGCATAATCATGGAACAAACAACAACAGCTCCATCTCGTTGGGAGCGATTCAAGCAGTCAGATATTCTGTACTACTTCTTACGCGACAAAGTGGCAATGGTCAGCTTTGCCATCTTTGCAGCCTTCTTAGTGATGGCACTCGCGGCACCGATTTTAGCGCCAACAGACCCGTATGACGTGACGTCTATCGACATCATGGATTCAGAGTTGCCACCATCTTGGATGGAAGACGGCGAAGAACGTTTCTTACTGGGCACTGATGAGCAAGGTCGTGACATCCTATCGACCATGCTTTACGGCTCTCGTCTTTCATTGACGATTGGTTTCTTGGCGGTTGGCCTTCAGCTGACTCTAGGTATCATCATTGGTCTGTCTGCGGGTTACTTCGGTGGTCGTATCGATAGCTTCCTGATGCGTTTTGCCGATGTTCAGCTTTCGTTTTCAACCATGATGGTAGCGATCATTGTCTCGGCTATCTTTAAGGCGAGTTTCGGTAGTGACTTCTACGCGCAATATGCCGTTGTTATGCTGGTGGTGATCATCGGTATTGCTGAATGGCCGCAGTATGCTCGTACGATTCGTGCATCGGTATTGGCAGAGAAGAAGAAAGAGTACGTAGAAGCGGCTCGTGTGATGGGCTTCCGAGCACCTCGCATCATGTTCCGTCATATTCTACCTAACTGTTTATCACCGATTTTGGTTATCTCTACGGTACAGGTGGCAAATGCCATCATGTCAGAGGCGGCACTTTCTTTCCTAGGTTTAGGTCTTCCGGTAGACCAACCGTCACTCGGTGCCCTGATCAGTACTGGTTTTAACTACATTTTCTCAGGAGCATGGTGGATCACGGCATTCCCAGGTGTGCTTTTGGTAACATTAGTTCTAGTTATTAACCTATTAGGCGACTGGTTACGTGACGTGTTTAACCCTAAAATTTATAAAGGGTGATAGCGCGGTTTGATTTTTAGAAAAAAAAGTCACTAAACTAAGAGCCGTAAGCAATTACGGCTCTTTTTTTGCTTAATGGATCTGGAACTTAGTATCATTGATACTGTCAATAATACTTAAAATGGAATTCATGTTTTATCGACATCGATTCGGTAATAATTAACCCGTAAGGGTTTAAGTGGTGGTTATGAAATTGACAATGAATGCTGTATGTCGTGCTGTGATGAGAAATTATCGTATGGGGCTTATCGCTGCATCCCTTTTGGTATCGAGCCAAGTTAGTGCAGAATCGGTTCTATGTGATGCTACTCAGGCAAGCACCAATCAATTACCACAGCTAGAGCAGTCATGTCCGATTGGTAAAGGAGTTTGGGGTAGCAAGGCACCTAAACGTCATTCAGATAACGAACTGTTCTGGGTTCAATGTGGCCTGCTGAACAAGCCTTTGTCACTGAGCCGTGCAAAACCTCTATATGAAAAGATCTCGACTAATGTTTGGATGAAGCCTGAAGGTGGTGACTACCGTTGCTTAATCGGCCCTTACTCGACCTTTTCTGATGCAAGGAAAGACCTAGCTCAAGTACGTAAGGTTCCTGGTTACGGTGAAGCCTTTATTCGTATGGTCGATAAGTCGAAAACTTCATCACGACCTATCGTTGCAAAAACGGCAGAACCAAAAACGGTGAAGTCTAAGGCTCCTGTAAAACCAAAAGTAGAAGCTAAACCTGTATCGAAACCTGTGGCTGCCAAGCAAGCGGCTGTGGTGACGAGCGCTGCTGCTATTCAGACGCTACCAAGTGGTAACGCGAGATCAGATAATGATCTAGAGATCGAGATTCGCGTGAAAGCAGACGTAGCGGGTAGCCAATATGCGATACCTTACCTTCTAGATCATCAACAACAGTTCTACATGGAGCAAGGTAAGCCTTGGAGTCGCCTAGATTACGCCAGTGCTGAGTTAGTGTGTCAGCAGGTCAACATGAAGCTGATGACTGAAAAACAATGGCAGAGCATCTTAGGTTCGAAGGTAATGGAGAAACAGAACTGGCCAATGCACCTACCTTACTGGGGCGCAGATAAGAAAGGTCTGTTTACCAACGGTAACGTAAACCAATTGAAAGGCTCTTCATTGCTTAACGTGATGTGTGTGAAGTAACTCCGACATGCAGTAATACCAAACAAGCCTCAGCCATCGCTGGGGCTTTGTTGTTTTTACATCTTTCTTTTTCAATGTTGGTCTAAGTTCTTGATGTCTACTTCTTCAAAACGAATTTGATTAAATATCGTTAAAAGTTGTTCAAATAGAGTCGTTGATGCGTAGTAAACCATAACTCAGCAATAAGGTGATTGAGATTATGAGTTTGAAAAAACGATTAGAAGACGTGGCTCCGCGCTTCGAAGCGGGTGGTAAGTACGAAAAGCTTTACCCAGTGTATGAGGCTTTTGCGACCATCTTTTACACGCCCGGCAATGTAAACCGCGGCATAACCCATGTTCGAGACAGCATAGACCTCAAACGCATCATGATTCTGGTGTGGCTAGCAACTTTTCCCGCAATGTTTTGGGGTATGTACAACGTAGGTCAGCAAGCCGTTATGGGGTTAGCGGCTACCTATTCCGGTGCCGAGCTTGCTTCTATCATCGATAGTAGTTGGCGCTTATCGTGGGCGTTTGGTGATGCACAGACCTTAGTAGCAAGCGGCTGGGGAAGCCAGATGTTCTTGGGGGCGCTCTACTTCTTACCTGTTTATGCCACGGTATTTGTGGTCGGGGGCTTCTGGGAAGTTTTATTTGCCGTTGTGCGAAAACACGAGGTGAATGAAGGATTTTTCGTAAGCTCGGTACTGTTTGCACTTATTCTTCCACCAACCATCCCGCTGTGGCAAGCCGCTTTGGGTATCACCTTTGGTATTGTTGTTGCCAAGGAGTTGTTCGGTGGTACAGGACGAAACTTCCTCAACCCTGCACTGGCGGGGCGAGCGTTTCTTTACTTTGCTTATCCTGCCAATATGTCCGGAGGCTTGGTATGGGTTGCCGCTGACGGCTATTCAGGAGCGACACCGCTCAGCCAATGGTATGAAGGCGGTAGTTCGTCACTCATCAACAACATGACAGGTAAGGCGATCACTTGGATGGATGCCTTCATCGGTAATATTCCGGGCTCAATGGGCGAAGTGTCTTCACTGCTGATTATGCTGACCGGTGTGATTTTGATTGTGATGAAGATAGCTTCTTGGCGCATTGTAGCTGGGGTGATTGTCGGTCTTGTGGTGACGTCGAGCTTGATGAACTGGATTGGCTCAGAGACTAACTCGATGTTCTCGATGCCGTTCTACTGGCACTTCGTGTTGGGTGGTGTTGCATTTGGTACCTTCTTTATGGCAACGGATCCGGTTTCCGCGGCGTTCACTAATCAGAGTAAGTGGGCTTACGGGATCTTGATTGGTGTAATGACGGTCGGTATTCGCGTGCTCAATCCTGCTTATCCAGAGGGCATTATGCTCGCTATCTTGTTTGCTAACCTGTTTGCTCCGCTGTTCGACTTTGTCGTGAAAGAGCAAAACATTAAACGCAGACAAAAACGCACTGCACGATAATAAATATGACCCAAAAGAAAAAGGCTTGCATTAGTGCAAGCCTTTCTATTTTTATCACGACTGATTTGAAGTTGATTTAACTCCACTTCAAATCAATCTCGAACAGTTGTGTGCTACCACAGTGTTCACCACACATTTCGTCATAAGCACTGTTATGAATTAGAGTTGCCGACGCCACACCTTGATCACTAAAGTGGTCACGTGCTTGATTGACACTCAAAAATTTCATTGGGTGCTGGTGGTCGTCTTTAATTAACTGCTTTTGCTCACCAACGATTTGGTAAGCCAAGTAAATCCCGCCTTCAAATGATTCAATTAGTAGATTCATCACAAACTCCATTTTTCTAGTTAGGTGGATATTGGTGTTACGTCGAATCGAGAACCAAGGTTCAAAGCGGGCATAAAAAAAGCAGTCCCAAGGACTGCTTTTTAAAAGTATCAACTAAAGGTGTTGATTAACGCATAGTTACGAATTCTTCGCTGCCCGTTGGGTGAATCGCCACAACAGAGTCGAAATCTGCTTTGGTTGCGCCCATCTTCATTGCAACGCCGAAGCCTTGAATCATTTCGTCAACAGTGAAACCGATGCCGTGTAGGCCAACTACAGTCTCTTCTTCGCCAGCACATACTAGCTTCATCTTACAAGGTTGACGGTGCTTGGTTACTGCTGTGTACATCGCAGTGAAGCCAGATGTGTAAACCTTGATGTTGTCTTTGCCGTACTGCTCTTCAGCTTCTTGAGTCGTTAAACCGATCGTGCCGATAGGTGGGTGGCTGAATACAACAGTAGGAACTAGCTTGTAGTCCATCTTCGCGTTGGTTTGACCGTTGAATAGACGCTCAGAAAGCTGACGACCTGCTTTAACTGCTACAGGTGTTAGCTCGATACCGCCTTCCATAATGTCACCAACACAGTAGATGCCAGGAACGTTGGTTGCTTGGAACTCGTCTACTTTGATGTAGCCACGGTCGTTGGTTGCAACGCCCGTTGATGCTAGGTTGATAGCGTCAGTGGCTGGGTGACGGCCGATAGCCCAAATTAGGTGGTCAACGTTTTGAGTGTTGCCGTTCTCTAGATGCAGAGTCAGCGTGCCATCTGCTTCTTTCACTACTTCTTTAGGAACTGAGTGCGTGTGAAGTGTTGGGCCTTCCGCTTCCATCACTTCAACCAGTGTCTCAACGATCATTGGGTCGAAGCTACGAAGTGGCGACTCTTTACGGCAGAACAGGTGTGTTTCTGTGCCAAGTGCGCTTAGTACGCCTGCGATTTCTACTGCGATGTAGCCTGCGCCGATTACAGCAACACGTTTAGGTTGCTCCATCAGATCGAAGAAACCGTTTGAGTCGATACCGTGCTCTGCGCCAGGGATGTTTGGAATGGTTGGACGACCACCCACTGCGATCAGGATGTGATCCGCTGTGTAGTGTTCACCGTTAACTTCAACGGTTTTTTCATCTACAAACTTAGCAAAACCTTTGATTACGTTTATTTTGTTGTTACCAAGAACGCGATCGTAAGATTGGTGGATACGACCAATGTACGCTTGACGGTTTTCAACCAGTTTGCCCCAGTTGAAGCCTTTTACGTCAACGTCGAAGCCGTAGTCTTTTGAATATAGGTTGATTGCTTCAGCAACTTGAGCACCGTGCCACATAACCTTTTTAGGAACACAACCAACGTTTACACAAGTACCACCAAGGTCTTGAGCTTCGATAAGTGCAACTTTTGCACCGTGCATTGCTGCGCGGTTAGCTGATGCGATGCCGCCTGAACCGCCGCCGATACAGATGTAATCAAAATGAGTCGCCATTACTTTCTCCATTTATTGAAGGTTGTGGGTACAGTGAGCGCACTGAACACCTACGTCCTATAGATTCTTAAATTGTCTAATTATTATATTGAGGGCAGATTGGTTGAACTCAATCTCCCTGTTTAAAATTTATTCGTGTATGTCACAGTCTATTGAAGATTCTTCAAACTATGCCATCGAGTTTGAGATTACTCGGGTACGATCCACTCTACTTTGAAGTGACCGGTCGCCGGCGCAATTGCTTCCTTCAAGAATGGAAGAATTTCATTCATTTGGCTTTCTAGCTTCCAAGGTGGGTTGATAACAATCATGCCTGATGCCGTCATACCACGCTCGTTGGTGTCTGGTGATACGCCAAGTTCGATTTGTAGAATTTTGTTGATGCCTAAGCCTTCAAGTCCTTCGATCATATCTTCGATATCACAGCGATTTACCACTGGGTACCAAATTGCGTAGATACCGGTTGCCCAGCGCTTATGGCTTTGAGCAATCGCAGTCACAACATCACGATACTCTTTTGCCAGCTCGTAAGGTGGGTCGATAAGAACCAAACCACGACGTTCTTTAGGTGGCAGGCTGCCTTTTAAGCGTTGGAAGCCATCTTCTTTATAGATAGACACCTGACGATCGCGGTGGAACTCTTGCTCAAGCAGAGGGTGATCGGCTGGGTGAAGCTCAGTTAATACCATGCGGTCTTGATCACGCAGGTGTGCACGCGCAACACGTGGTGAACCTGGATAGAAACGCAGTTTTTCGCCATTGTTGAGTGCAGAGATAGACTCAAGGTAGCTTTGAATGTCTTCAGGATGATCTTGTTGACCCGCTTCACTTGCAGACCATAGACGTGCAATACCTTGCTTGTATTCGCCCGTTTTTTCAGACCATTCATGCGTTAAGTCGTAACGACCTACACCAGAGTGAGTGTCATGGTAAACAAAAGGCTTATCCTTTTGTTTCAAAGAATTAAGAATAAGGCTCTGTACGATATGCTTTACTACGTCGGCATGGTTGCCCGCGTGGAAGCTGTGGCGATAACTTAACAAATTAAACTCTCGTAACACTCTCGAATTAGAGTGTGGTTAGTGTAGGTGGGGTTAGTTTGACTATTATAACCCCCAATGGACCATAAATTCTCGAACAATTCAGGAACAGTCGCTAGCAATATGCAGTTAGTTATTGGTTCTACTATTGAAATTTGCCTTGTTGGGCACTATCTAATAACTATTCGCAGGTGATTTTTTAGGGCGACCCTGAGCCTGATGACTGTAAGACGACCTCATTACAAAAAAGACGAAAGTCTCTAAAGCCAAAGGAATGTTTATATGTCTAATCCGCTATTAACCTTCACGGACTTACCTCCGTTTTCACAGATCAAACCTGAGCACGTTAAGCCAGCGGTTGAGCAAGTGATTGAAGAGTGTCGCAACAAGATAGAACAAGTACTTGAAGGTAATACTTCACCAAGCTGGGACAACCTCGTTGCTCCAATTGATGAAGTGGATGATCGTTTAGGCCGTATTTGGTCACCTGTAAGCCATATGAATTCTGTGATGAACAGCGACGAACTGCGTGACGCTTATGAGAGCTGCCTGCCTGTTCTTTCTGAGTACGGCACATGGGTCGGCCAACACAAAGGTTTGTTCGAAGCGTATAAAGCGATCAAGGCGAGCGAAGCATTCTCTGCATTAAACCAAGCTCAACAAAAAACCATTACCGACGCACTGCGTGATTTTGAATTATCAGGCATTGGCTTACCCGCGGACGAACAGCATCGCTACGGTGAGATCAGCAAGCGCCAGTCTGAGCTAGGTTCTCAATTCTCAAATAACGTGCTTGATGCAACCATGGGTTGGAGCAAGCAGATCACAGACGTCGCTGAACTGGCCGGTATGCCTGAATCAGCACTGGCGGCAGCACAAGCCGCGGCAGAAGCTAAAGAGCAGGAAGGTTACCTACTGACTCTAGATATCCCATCATACCTACCGGTGATGACGTACTGTGATAACCAAGAACTACGTAAAGAGCTGTACGAAGCTTACGTAACTCGCGCTTCAGATCGCGGTCCAAATGCTGGCAAGTGGGACAACACTGAGATCATCACAGAGCAACTTAAGCTGCGTCACGAGATCGCACGCATGCTTGGCTTTAGCACCTATAGCGAAAAATCTTTGTCGACTAAGATGGCAGAAACGCCAGACCAAGTACTTGGTTTCCTTAACGACCTAGCAGTAAAAGCCAAACCGCAAGGTGAGCGCGAAGTAGAAGAGCTACGTCAGTTTGCTGAGAAAGAGTTTGGTGTTTCTGAGCTAAACCTGTGGGACATCGCTTACTACAGCGAGAAACAAAAGCAGAACTTGTTCGAGATCTCTGATGAAGAGCTTCGTCCATATTTCCCTGAGTCGAACGCGGTTTCTGGTTTGTTCGAAGTACTCAACCGTGTGTTTGGTATGTCGGTAACAGAGCGTGAAGGCGTGGATACATGGCATGATTCAGTGCGCTTCTTCGACATCTTTGATGCGACAGGCACATTGCGCGGTAGCTTCTACCTAGATCTATACGCACGTGAACACAAACGTGGCGGCGCTTGGATGGATGACTGTCGCGGTCGTCGCATTACTCAATCTGGCGAGCTACAAACGCCTGTTGCTTACCTAACGTGTAACTTCAACAAGCCAGTCGGTGATAAGCCTGCGCTATTTACTCACGATGAAGTGGTGACCTTATTCCACGAATTCGGCCACGGTATTCACCATATGTTAACGCAAGTTGATGCGGGTGCTGTGTCAGGTATCAATGGCGTGCCTTGGGACGCGGTTGAATTACCAAGTCAGTTCCTCGAAAACTGGTGTTGGGAAGAGGAGGCGCTGTCGTTCATCTCTGGTCACTTCGAAACCGGTGAAGCGTTACCGAAAGAGATGCTAGAAAAGATGCTAGCGGCGAAGAACTTCCAGTCAGCGATGTTTATCCTGCGTCAGCTAGAGCTTGGCCTGTTCGATTTCACGCTACACACTGAATACGATCCAGAAGTCGGTGCTCGCGTACTAGAAACACTAGCCGACGTGAAATCTAAGGTATCGGTACTGCCAAGTCTTGATTGGAACCGCTTCTCGCACAGCTTTGGTCACATCTTTGCTGGTGGCTACAGTGCAGGTTACTACAGCTACCTGTGGGCAGAAGTATTGTCTGCAGATGCGTTCTCGGCATTTGAAGAAGAGGGTATCTTCAATACTGAAACCGGTAATCGCTTCTTGAACAACATTCTTGAGATGGGTGGCAGTGAAGAGCCAATGGAGCTGTTCAAACGCTTCCGTGGTCGTGAGCCACAAATCGACGCGATGCTGCGTCATGCGGGTATTAGCGCTTAATATTGTGCTGATAAGAATGTAAAAAGAGCCTCCTTGTGAGGCTCTTTTTGTATCTATTTATCAAATGATTATGGGTTAACGTTGCGGTTGATAGGGTTCTGTAATGAAATCAGAGTCTCTGTCGACTGAACTTCATCGATTGCTTGCAGCTTATCGATCAATACAAACTGCAGCTCTTCAATCGACTTACACATCAGCTTTACAAAGATATTGTAAGCTCCAGTGGTGTAGTACGCCTCAACCACTTCATCTAAAGCATTCAGCTTGGCGATCGCTGAGTGGTAATCTTTAGCTGCATTGAGGTTGATACCAATAAAGCAACACACGTCGTACCCCAGTTTTTTGGTGTTTACCACAACCTCGGTACGCTCAATAATGTCGGCCGATCTCATCTTTTCGATACGAACGTGAATCGTCGCAGGGCTGACATCGAACTGCTTTGCCATTTCAGCATAAGGAGTACGTGCATCTTCCATCAAGGTTTTGAGGATGGCACGGTCTAGATCATCGAGACGAGCTGTGGTTGTGGACATGCATAATCCTTAGATTGAATGAAAAACATACCGGCCTGAGTACACATCATAGCCAAGGGTGATAATATTAGCAGTAACTATAGGGTTAGGGTGAATTCAGTGCGATTTTCGTTATTTTTTATTGTGATGTGTTGGAGTGTGTTTGCTTCAGCTCAGGCAAAGGATGTATTGGTGATCCACTCTTACCACCAAGGCTTTTTCTGGACAGATGATTTCCATAAAGGATTATCAGATGAGCTCGATCGTGACGGGCTGTCTTACCGTGTGGTTTATCTCGATAGTAAACGCACTCAAAACCCAGAATACCTAGAGCGCGTGTATCAGCTTTATCATACCAAGCTACTGCATGAAGAATTTGCAGCGATTGTCGTTAGTGATAATAACGCGCTCAACTTAATGAAGCGCCTTGCGCCCGATCTCAAAGATACGCCAGTCATCTTTGGTGGCATCAACAACTTCTCCCCTGAAATGATCGAAGGTTTGAACGCGACGGGCATCACCGAAGATATCGACTTAGTTGGCAATATTGAGTTGGTTAAGCGTCTTCAAGCGACCGTAAAGAAAATCTATATTGTTACTGATCACTCGGTCACGGGTGAGGCGATTCGCTCTCAAATCGATTTGTTCATCAAAAACCATCCCGATATTTCTGATCTCGTTGAGCACTATGTGCCGGATTCCTACCAAGAGTTAATGGCCTTTTCTCAACGTGTTGACCTAGGAAAAAGCTTGCTGTTTTGGGCGTATTACCGCGATGCACAAGGCAGAGTGAGTAGTGATGAAGATTGGCGACAACTGAATATCAAGACCCAAATTCCATTGTACATGGTGCACGATCTAGGGCTAGGTTTTGGTGCGATTGGTGGTGTGATTCAAAGCGGAGAAACGCAAGGCCGAGACACCGGGCGCGTATTGTTGAGTGTACTGAAAAACCCCAAGGCACCATTGCCATTGGTGGTTGCTGGCGCGCCAGAAATCAAACTTGACTACCAACAGATCTCAAGATGGGATTTGGGTGCCGAGAATGAAGCCTCGGTGACCTTCCTCAACAAGCCAAAGTCATTTTTAGTACGCTACCGCGATGAAATTCGCACCGTAGGTTTGCTGTTTTTGGTTATGTCGTGTGTCATCGCGACATTGGTGTATTACCTCAATCGCCTAAAGAAAAGTGAACGTGCCAGCCGACAAAGCCAGCTGCTGCTTGAGTCGATATTCGACCAAAGCCTGCAGTTTATGGGGATCATTGATAAGGGCGGTGTGTTGTTGTCGAGTAACAGCAAGCTACATGAGCTGCTTTATAACCAAGGCTATAAACTGGGAACACCTCTGCAGCAACATCAACATTGGGAAGATTCTGCACGAGAAGTGCTAAGTGAATATTTCATCACTAAAAGTGAACACCCAGCCTTACGATTTGAAGCTGAGGTGTGGTGTCGTGATCGTGGTGCGATGGTGTTGGATATTTCATTGAAGCCGATGCCAGGCAATGAGAAGGAAGACACTCAGTTCCTGTTTGAAGCGCGTGACGTGACCTCTCGTAAGCTGGCTGAGAATAAACTGTTCCAGCGCGAAGCGAACCTCAAGTTATATTACGACAAACAACCGGTGATGATGATTACCCTCGATGGCAATAACCGCATCCAACAAGTGAACCAGTTTGCGGAGCAGCTACTAGGTTACCCGCTAGATCAACTATTAGGGCACCGCCCTCGAGAGTTCTATGTCGATGAGAACGCGATGATTCCACGTCATATTTTGCTGCAACCACAACATAAGATTCGTGGGGTATGGCGTCGTGATATCGAATATCGCCATGCCGACGGCAGCAAGATCTGGATTCGAGAAAATATTCGCCCGCTAGTGGAGTCTGATCAGCTGTTGATTGTGGGTGAAGACATCACTGAAACGCACGAGCTCTCTGAAAAGTTAGAGTATCAAGCTCGTTATGATCTGCTGACTGATACCTTCAACCGTAACCATTTTGAGCAAGAGCTGCAAAAAGCGCTCAAAGAGGTTGAGAGTCACATGCGAACTCATGCAATGTTGTTCTTAGACTTGGATCAGTTGAAGGTCCTGAACGACACCGCAGGGCATGAAGCGGGTGATGCCGCAATCATGTTTAGCGCCAATTTGCTGGAAGATGTACTGCCTTATAATGCGGTGTTAGCGCGAATGGGCGGTGACGAGTTTGCAGTATTAATGAAAGACTGTACTGAGCGAGATGCGGTGAATGTGTGTCGCAGTATTATCTCGATGATGAGCGAGAATCCGTTCTTGTGGGATGATATTCGACTCAACCTGACCTGCTCTATTGGCATTCGATTGATTGACCATACTGCGGCTTCACCGCAGATGGTGCATGCTCAGGCGGATGCGGCTTGTCATGCGGCTAAAGAAGAAGGCCGTAACCGTTATAACCTTTACCATCAAGATGATGAAGACCTGCGTCGTCGTCACTTAGAGATGGAGTGCGTCAACTTAGTGCATGAGGCTTTGGCGAATGACCGCTTAGAGTTGTTTGCTCAGCGCATTCTTGGTCTAGATGAAAATAGTGAAAAAATGCATTTTGAGATCTTGGTACGTATCAAGAATATCAAAGGTGAGTACATCTCTCCGGGGATCTTCATGCCAGCCTCTGAGCGCTACAACATCGCGCATTTGATTGACCGCCAAGTGGTGGGTCAAACCTTGAGTTGGTTGGAACAACGACCAGATATCATTGATGAGTTGGGGATGTGTTCAATTAACCTTTCCGGTCACTCGATGGGTAACCGTGAGTTTGTCGAGTTCTTGATAGATAGTCTGAGTGATTCATCGATACCGTGTCATAAGATTTGTTTAGAGATCACCGAAACGGCTGCGATGAG
The DNA here is from genome assembly GCF_003050085.1 of Vibrio sp. 10N.286.48.B8. Lineage (NCBI taxonomy): Bacteria > Pseudomonadati > Pseudomonadota > Gammaproteobacteria > Vibrionales > Vibrionaceae > Vibrio > Vibrio sp. 10N.286.48.B8. Next base: position 32,620 of record NZ_PIGD01000005.1, read on the forward strand.
TAACATGAAGCAGGCGATCAAATTCTTCACTCGAATCAAAGAGCTCGGCTGCATGATTGCACTGGATGACTTTGGCTCAGGGCTATCGTCGTTTGGTTATCTGAAAAAACTGCCGGTCGATATTGTGAAGATCGATGGCTTGTTTGTACGTGATATTGATGTCAATGAGATGGACCATGTGATGGTTCGCTCGATCAATGATTTAGCTAAGCAGATGGGTAAACATACCGTGGCTGAGTTCGTTGAAAATACTCAAATCATAGATAAGTTGATCGAGCTTGGTGTGAACTACGCTCAGGGCTACATCATAGGGCGACCTAAGCCACTGGCGGAGCTCGTTGAAGAGTTAAGGCAAGAGCGCGAGATAGAACAATTGGTTTAGGTAAGCCGACTTTAGCTGTGAATACTTTTCACCGCTAATATGTATTGTTGAGGCAATCAGGTAAACTGGTTGCCTCTTTTGTTTTGAATACTACTGTCTGTTGGAGACGACCTTGCAACTACAACTGATTTGCGAAGATGCTACCCAAATCGATCATTTGAATGACTTAGCGACCCGCTGGAACTTATCTCATGATGAAAGCAGTGATTTTGCTTTGGTACTGACTAGTGAGCGACTTGAGCTACGTAAAGTCGATGAGCCTAAGCTTGGCGCTATCTTTGTTGATTTAGTGGGAGGCGCTGTCGGTCACCGACGTAAGTTTGGTGGTGGTAAAGGTCAGGCGATTGCCAAAGCCGCTGGTTTAAACAAAGGCGCAACGCCAACTATCCTCGATGGCACTGCGGGCTTAGGGCGCGATGCGTTTGTGTTGGCTTCTCTAGGTTGTAACGTACAAATGGTCGAGCGTCACCCCGTTGTGGCAGCACTGCTTGATGATGGCTTGCAGCGAGCGCAACAAGACCCAGACATCGGTGGTTGGGTCAGCGAACGTATGAAGTTGATTCACGCTTCGAGTCACGATACGCTAGATAAACTTAGTAACGATCCTGATTTCGAACAACCAGACGTGGTGTATCTAGACCCAATGTACCCACACCCAGAGAACAAAAAGAAATCGGCTCTAGTCAAAAAAGAGATGCGCGTATTCCAATCTTTGGTGGGTGCCGATCTGGATGCTGATGGTCTATTTGAGCCGGCGATGAAATTGGCATCGAAGCGCGTTGTGGTTAAAAGACCGGATTACGCAGCTTGGTTAGACGAGCAAAAACCGAGCATGGCGATCGAAACCAAAAAGAACCGCTTTGACGTCTATGTGAAAGCATCAATGACTTAATTGATGCATCAATAACTTAGATACACGCTAAGAAAATTTCCCGTCATAAATACGATAAATTGCCATTTAACACTTGCGATAGTCGCGTTACGGATGTATATCTAACTAAGAATCATTATTATTCTTAGCTGGAGTTGTAGCATGGCTAAACGCTTTTGTAAGTTAAACCGTCGAGATATCACTGAACACTTGGGCGAGATCCACAGCTTGGTGACTGAACCTAAGTTTGTGTGTCGTTCTTGTGCGCGTTCTTCGGCGGATCAAGCGAATCTATGCAAACCAACCGCAATTCCACCTCTTGGTTGTCAAAACAAACCCGTTGAAGAGAAAGTCGCATGCGGCCTGTTAGCGGAAACATTACCTGCACCAGAGCTATCGCTTGCAGAAATCAACGAAACAATTGAGCCAAGCGTACAAATGTTCGATCCAACCGCAATTGATATTGTTCCTGAGCTTGCAAAAAAAGAAGCAGCACAGAAAAAAGCCAAGCTGAAAAAACTGATGGCGAAGGCGAGTGGTGATGAGAAAGCTGAACTCAAACAAGCGAAGAAAGCAGCTAAGAAACAAGAGAAGTACAACAAAAAGCTCGCGAAGATGATTAAGAAACAGCAAAAGCTGTTTAAGAAAAGCCAGAAACTGGAAAGTGACCTTGAACGCATCAACCTACAACTTGATGATGTCGCCTTCACTGAAACCAAGACTCAGGTAGTGAGCCATAATCACATTCACTGAAGTTGATTCGAATGGTTTATTGCTACAGCGATGATTTAAAAAGAGCGACTTAGGTCGCTCTTTTGCTTTTTGGGGTTACCTGAGCTAACTCATGCAGCTCATTTCAATCCCTTAGGCATTGCTTGCGGATCTTGCTACGCGCTTCTTCACCCAGGTCTCATTGACGAACAAAGAGAATAAGATAACAGCGCCACCAATAGACAAGCGAACTAAATCGACATCTCTGTTCCAAATCAGGATATTCACCACTAGGCCAGCAGGAACCAATGCATTGTTCATTACCGCCAGTGCACCGGCATTCACCATGCATGCACCTTTATTCCACATAAAGTAACCCAGCCCCGAAGCAATCAAGCCAAGGTAGATCAGGATTCCCCATTGAAGTGTGGTGGTGGGTAGTTTCTCTGGATTGCCCAGTAGCATGAAAGCAACCGAAGCGACACATAGCGCCCCTAAGTAGAAGTAACCAAATATGGTTCGCTGAGGTAACTCGGTCGATTCCTTCTCCATCACAACTTTGTAGCCCACCTGACCGATAGCAAAGCACAGGTTCGCGCCTTGCACGACGAGGAAGCCAACTAAAAAGTTTTCGTTGATGCCTGCGAATTTAATGAATACCGCGCCTAATACCGCAATTGCCGCAGTCACTAGGTACCACGGAGAGAATTGCCCTTTGAGAAAGTCATAAATTAGCGTGACGTAAATTGGCGTGAAAACGGTAAACAAAAGGACTTCAGGAACAGATAGCAGTAAGAAAGACTGATAGTAGAAGCAGTACATCAGGCCAAGCTGGATACCACCAATTGTCATCAATTTAGCGATCAGCTTACGTGATACGCCGCGAAACTTTAGGAAAGGAAGAAATACGACGCCAGCAAGGGCAACACGCATTAAAACAGAGAACCAAGAATCAACCTGACCCGCAAGGTAAACGCCGATCAGGCTAAAGGAGAAGGCCCATAGGAGGGTAACACCAGCTAAATAGCTCATAGTAAAACTTCGTTAATAAGATATGAGCTGTATGTTACCTAACCTTAAATCATTAGTCTTCTGAATCTCTTAGAGGCACGACCAGCATATCAACCGGAGAGGCGTTGATCAGTTGTCGTGTTGAAGAAAGCAGTTTGCTCCAAAAGTCTTGATGGTGACCGCAAACCACGAGATCAACATTGAACTCGTTGATGGTGTCACACAGCTCATGACTCAAATCGCCACTACCCACCAGGGTATGGGTGATCGGGTATTGAGCGTGTTCCGCAAAATTTTGCAGCTGAATACGAGATGCTTCCATCGCGTTATGTTGCGTTTCGGCCATGTTGATATCAATCAGGCCAGTGTAGAGTTCCGCGTAGTTAATATCGATATGGATAAAAGAGACCTTGGCTTCCAATGGCTTTGCCAATGCTACCGCTTTATCCACAATTAATTTGCTGTCTTCTGATAAATCGACCGCGACCAAAATATGTTTGTAACTCATATCGCTACCTCCTTTATTCATTGTCTGTTTAAAGATTAGCACTATGCGATGGCTTTTTTTGCTGAAGTGATCTCATATCCACTGTCTTGCGTAATGACAGCTCGAAATATTGGTTAACTAATGGCCTGCGAGATATTCATTAAATAGTGATATAGTAGAGAAAATTGAGGATGTAATTAGGAGTCTTAAATGCTGTCAAAAACTATGGTTGAGCAACTGAATGATCAAATTAACCTAGAATTTTTCTCATCCAATCTATACTTACAAATGAGTGCTTGGTGTGAAGACAAAGGATTTGAAGGTGCAGCAGAGTTTCTGCGTGTTCATGCAGTAGAAGAAATGGAACATATGCAGCGTCTTTTCACTTACGTAAGCGAAACAGGTGCAATGCCAATTCTGGGTGCAATTGAAGCACCAAAACACGAATTCGAAAGCCTTGGCGCAGTGTTCCGTGAAACTTATGAACATGAGCAGATGATTACTGAAAAGATCAACAAACTGGCTCACGTTGCTTTCAGCACACAAGACTACTCAACCTTTAACTTCCTGCAATGGTACGTTGCAGAGCAACACGAAGAAGAGAAGTTGTTTAAAGGTGTATTGGATAAGCTAGAACTTGTTGGTGAAGACGGTAAGGCACTGTTCTTTATAGATAAAGACCTAGCGCAATTGGCAAAAGATGGTTCATCTTCAATTATGGAAGCTCCTGCCGTTTAGGTAGTACGAGAAAGACACTGATTATCTTTTTCTTTTGAGTTTTCTTATGAAGATGTAGGGAGGAAAGGATGATCAGCGGCGACACTATTCTATTTGCACTAATGGTTGTGACTTGCGTGAACTGGGCGCGTTATTTTACTGCGCTAAGAACACTCATTTATATTATGCGAGAAGCGCATCCTCTACTTTATCAACAAGTAGACGGAGGCGGTTTTTTCACAACTCATGGCAATATGACCAAACAGGTTCGCCTGTTCAGTTACATCAAAAGCAAAGAGTATCACCATCATCATGACGAAGTTTTTACTTCGAAGTGCGATCGTGTAAGGCAGTTATTCATACTCTCTTCCGCTCTGCTAGGTGTAACCTTGCTGTCTTCTTTCATCGTCTAAGTTTTTTAGTACATATGAAGTAGAGCTTAGGTTTTGGTGTGAAGCTTTGGTTGTTGGTTCGCTAAGCCAAGTAGTGGTTTTGCTGCTGTCTGCAAATTGTACAATTGAACATCAATTGCAAAGTTTAAAATTGCCGCTAAAATAGCGAGCAATTAGTAAGGATGTGCTGTTTATGCACATCCTTTTTTATTGATGGCATTTCGAGAACAGGGCGTACTCGGGCTGCAAAAGTGAAGAAAAGCAGAACCACATGAGTGAAAAATTTGATGTAATCGTAATTGGTGCGGGCGCCGCGGGCTTAATGTGTGCTGCGGAAGCTGGTAAACGCGGCCGACGAGTGCTGGTGGTTGATCATGCAAAGAAACCAGGCAGAAAAATTTTAATCTCAGGTGGCGGCCGTTGTAACTTCACTAACTATGATGTTTCAGCCAACAACTTCCTGTGTAACAACCCTCACTTTGTGAAGTCAGCTTTATCTCAATACACCAACTGGGATTTTATCTCGATGGTGAGCAAGTACGGTATAGAGTTCGAAGAGCGAGACCACGGCCAGTTGTTCTGTGTGAATGACCACACCGCAAAAGACATCGTGAGCATGTTGCTTGAAGAGTGTAAGCTGGCGAAAGTTGAACAGCGCTACCGTTGTGACGTTCACTCCATCGAAAAGACCGATTCTGGCTTCAAGATGCATCTCAATACCGACCAAGTTGAGTGTGACTCACTGGTGGTAGCGACCGGTGGTTTGTCGATGCCTAAGCTGGGCGCAACGCCATTTGGTTACAAGATTGCAGAGCAATTTGGTTTGTCTGTGATGCCAACTACCGCAGGCTTGGTGCCATTCACTCTGCATAAAGAAGATAAAGAAGCTTTCGCAGAGCTTTCTGGTATCGCAATTCCTGCCGAGATCACCGCGCAAGACGGAACCTTGTTCAAAGAAGCATTGTTGTTTACTCACCGCGGCCTATCGGGTCCTTCAGTACTGCAAATTTCTTCGTTCTGGAAAGCGGGTCAGTCGGTTTCGATTAATCTAGTACCTGAAGTCGATGTAGCTGAGTTGCTGGCTAACTCTCGCGAGAAGCACCCAAATCAGAGCCTGAAAAATACCTTGGCGAAAGCACTACCGAAGCGTTTTGTGGAAGTGTTGATTGATCGTAAAGAGCTGGAAGACAAGCCGCTCAAGCAGTTCAATGAAAAACAGCTGAATGACATCGTAGAGCACTTAGAAAATTGGAAAATCGCGCCAAACGGTACCGAAGGCTACCGAACGGCCGAAGTAACTCTAGGCGGCGTGGACACCAATCACCTATCTTCAAAAACTATGGAATGTAAGAGCGTCTCTGGCCTCTACTTCATCGGTGAAGTGATGGACGTAACGGGCTGGCTTGGAGGTTATAACTTCCAATGGTGCTGGAGTTCTGGCTTTGCTGCAGGCCAGTGGGTTTAAGCTTACCCATAGATTTAAAATTACATAAAAATGGCGAGTCATACGACTCGCCATTTTTGTATCTAACATTGTGCTCTAGCTCTAGATTCGGCTTTATAGATAGCTTTTCGTTCTCAATCGAATCTTTTAGCGCTTATTTACGCAGCTTTGTTTTTTGAAAATTTGATCTGTTGAACCACTAAACCAGCAATGATCAGTACCAAGCCAAACAGTGTCGCTGGGTGAATTTCTTCGCCGATAATCGTGGAAAGTAGCATCAACGAGATAAATGGTGATGCGAAAATCAGGTTGCTGATACGAGCTGTGTTGTTGGTTAGCTTGAGTGCTGATAACCACAATACAAAGGTAATTCCCATCTCGAATAGGCCAACGTAAGTCACCGCCATCCAGCCCTTCGCCGTGATTTGGCTAAAGCTTTCGCCCTCAAAAATGGTTAAACCGATCGCGAATGGCAATGCCACTAAGAAACCAAGCAGTACACCCACCACAGGATCTGCCTTGTTTTTGGTGTTGAGAATCCAGTATCCCGCCCAAAGCAAAGTTGAAAGCAGCGCTAGCGCCACACCGAGTGGGCTATCGAACTGCATTCCTAACACGTCGCCTTTGGTCGCAATAACTACCACACCCGCATAGCTGAAGGTACACGCAATCCAATCTTGTTTACGAATCTTTTGCCCTAGAAAAACCGCTGCCATTAAGGTTAGCGTGATCGCCCAGCTGTAGTTGATGGCTTGAGCTTGTGAAGCGGGAAGCAGGTCGTATGCTTTGAATAGAATCAGGTAATAGGCCAATGGGTTGACCAAGCCGAGCAGTAAGTAATACCAAGGGTTTGAAAGGAACGTAGTACTCAGCTGAGAAAGCTTGCCCTGAAAGGCGCAGACTGCGATCAGCGCAATCGACGACACAATGCTAGCGATAGTCAGCATTTGAATAGGTGAAAACTCAGCAAGGGTCAGCTTAAAGGCAGTAGCGACCGTTGACCACAGCAGTACTGCGGAAAGGCCAAAGCCTAAGGCACGACGTTCGTTCATGGCAACTCATTTTAATTTGATGGGACAGAATACGGAGCGCCTAGTCTATCTGTCGAATTTTAATACGGCAAACTGGACATTTATCCAGTATCAAAATACCATTTAATGAGTTATTTCCAATTAGGCTAAATCATTATCATGCAATGGATTATCGAACATCAGGCAACGCTTATTGCTGCAATTTCTGGCGCGCTCGTCAGCGGTGGCGTCGTGGGTTGGTGGATTAAACAGAAGCTCTCTTTTCAGCAGCGATTGCTCGAGCAGCAGCTAGAGTCCGATCGTTTGTTGCATGAATCTCAGCAAGCTCAGCTCAAATCATCACTCGCAGAGGCGCAACAAGAACTCAATGAGTTAGATGATGACCGAGACAAAGCGGCATTCGAGCTCAAGCAAGCACACGGTAAGGTGATGGCTGCGATGGAAAAGCTGCGCTACTTTGAGGCAGTAAAGCAAGAGCGCCAGCAGTACGCTGATGAGATCAATGTGCTTAAGGATCATAAGTCTGAATTAGAAGCCGAGCTGCGCGAACAAGAAGCAAGGCATGATCAAGAAAACCTCGCCAATAGCGAAAAGCTGCAGTTGCTAGAACAAGCTGAATCTCGACTTAAGCAGCAGTTTGAATTGTTAGCGAACCAACTTTTTGAGAGTAAAACCGCCAAGGTCGATCAGCAGAACAAGCAGAGCCTAGAAGGTTTGTTGTCTCCACTAAGAGAGCAGTTGGAAGGCTTTAAGAAGCAGGTTAACGATAGCTTTAACCAAGAAGCCAAAGAGCGCCATACCTTAGTGCATGAGCTGAAAAACCTGCAGCGCCTTAATGAAAGCATGACGCGTGAAGCGGTTAACCTGACTCAAGCACTAAAGGGCGATAACAAACAACAAGGTAACTGGGGTGAAGTGGTACTGGCTCGCGTGCTTGCTGAATCAGGGCTGCGCGAAGGTCACGAATACCAAACGCAAGTGAACCTACAGAACGATGCAGGTAAGCGCTATCAGCCGGATGTGATCGTGCATTTGCCACAAGATAAGCAAGTAGTGGTGGATTCGAAAATGGCGTTGGTCGCGTTTGAGCGCTATTTCAATGCCGAAACCGATCAGCAGCGTGATGCCGCATTGCGTGATCACTTGGTGTCGTTAAGAGCGCACATCAAAGGACTGAGCCAGAAAGATTATCATCAGCTTAAAGGCATACAGAGTTTGGATTACGTGCTGATGTTTATCCCGGTTGAGCCAGCATTCCAAGTGGCGATTCAGGCGGATCCTAGCTTGGTTAAAGATGCGATGGAGCAAAACATCATCTTGGTCAGCCCAACCACCCTGCTGGTGGCACTGCGTACCATTGATAACCTGTGGCGCAACGACAGACAGAACCAAAATGCACAAGTTATCGCGGAACGTGCGAGCAAGCTTTACGACAAGCTGCGCCTGTTTGTTGATGATATGGAAGGCCTTGGCTGCTCACTTGATAGAGCCAACCAAAGTTATCAAGGGGCGATGAATAAGCTAGTGACAGGGCGAGGCAACGTGATTCGTCAGGCCGAAAGCTTCAAGCAATTGGGTGTTGAAGTGAAGAAACCGATCTCGATTGGTTTGGCTGAAATGGCGCAAAATGAGGCTTTTTCAGAAAATGCCTCCTTAGTAGAAAGACAACCTGCTGAGGATAAAGTAAACTAATCGGCCGCAGCGCCTCTAAACATGGAGCGTGCTGTCGATGAGAACTTACCATGGTAGATAACAGCATTATGGACACAAGCGTGCAGACAAATTCAGCAGTAGAGTCAGAAACCACACACTTTGGTTTCGAAACAGTCGCGAAAGACGAAAAAGTCGCGAAAGTAGCAGAGGTTTTTCACTCTGTAGCCGCTAAATACGACATCATGAATGACTTAATGTCGGGTGGTGTTCACCGCTTGTGGAAGCGATTCACGATTGATTGCAGTGGCGTGCGCCCTGGTCAGCGTATCCTAGATCTTGGTGGTGGTACTGGCGACCTTACTGCGAAATTCTCGCGTATTGTTGGTGAGAAAGGCCACGTGGTTCTTGCTGATATCAACAACTCAATGCTGAATGTTGGCCGTGATAAGCTGCGTGATAGCGGCATTGTTGGCAACGTACACTATGTACAAGCGAACGCTGAAGAGTTGCCTTTCCCGGATAACTACTTCGATTGCATTACCATCAGCTTCTGTCTGCGTAATGTAACCGATAAAGACCAAGCGCTGCGTTCAATGTACCGCGTGCTTAAGCCGGGTGGTCGTCTGTTGGTTCTTGAGTTTTCTAAGCCAGTGCTTGAGCCACTATCAAAGGTTTACGACGCATACTCTTTCCACCTATTGCCAAAAATGGGTGAGCTGATTGCTAACGATGCAGACAGCTACCGTTACCTTGCAGAATCTATCCGCATGCACCCTAACCAAGAGACTTTGGAAGGCATGATGCAGGAAGCGGGTTTCGAGAATACTAAATATTTCAACTTAACGGGCGGCATTGTTGCGCTGCACCGCGGTTACAAGTTCTAGTCGAACTTGGTAGCAGGCTCGTTGAGCGTGCTAAACAATAAGAATAAAGACAGAACGGATAGGTTAAGGCTTATCCGTTTTCAAAGGTAAGGACAGTCATGCCATTTGATCCATTGGTAACCGCGGTTATTGAAACCTCTTTAAATACTTTCGTGAACGATGATCCAGCTTTGGTTCGTCGTTTGTCTCGTTTAAAGGGGCAGATCATTCAAGTTAATTTGAAAGAGTTGAATAAAACACTCACTTTCGTTTTCAGCCAACAAATTGATGTGTTGTCGGAATACGAAGGGCAGCCTGATTGCTACCTATCTTTGAATTTATCGGTGTTACCGGAACTGCGTGAGCAATCGAACATCACCAAGCTGATCAAGCAAGATAAGCTGATCTTAGAGGGTGATATTCAACTGGCTCAGAAATTTGCTCAACTGATGACAGACTGCAAGCCTGACTTGGAAGAGTGGTTATCGCGCGTAACAGGTGATGTGGTTGCTCATACCTTGGTCCAAGGCGTTAAAAACGTCGGTGGTTTTGTGGCAAAGCAAGCCAGCAAACATCAAAGCCATGTTGCTCAAGTTCTGACTGAAGAGTGGAAGATCGCACCAGCACCGTTAGAAGTCGCGCACTTTTGCGATCAAGTTGATGACGTGAAAAGCTCTGCAGCACGCCTTGAAGCTAAGTTGAACGCCCTGTTGGAGAAAGCATGACCCCAACAGAACTGAAACGTCTTTATCATATTATCAAGGTACAGTTGGAATATGGCCTTGATGAATTGATGCCAGAGCACCAATTGACCAAAGCCCCTTTGCTGGCGCGAAAGTCGCTGTTTTGGCTTAAGAACAAGCATCAAGATAAAGAGTTGGGTCATCGCTTACGTCTCGCGCTGCAAGAGCTTGGGCCTGTGTGGATCAAGTTCGGACAGATGATGTCGACGCGTCGCGATTTGTTCCCTCCTCATATCGCCGATCAACTGGCACTGTTGCAAGACCAAGTTGCGCCATTCGATGGTCAATTGGCTAAACAAGATATGGAAAAGGCGCTCGGTGGCAGTTTAGATAACTGGTTTACCGACTTTGATATCGAGCCTCTGGCTTCTGCTTCTATCGCTCAGGTGCATACCGCAAAGCTTAAAGAGAGCGGTCGTGAGATTGTTCTCAAGGTAATTCGACCTGATATTCGCCCGGTGATTGACGCAGATCTAAAACTGATGCACCGAATGGCGCGTATAGTCGCTAAGTCGCTTCCTGAAGCACGTCGTTTGAAACCTGTTGAGGTGGTTCATGAGTACGAGAAAACGTTACTTGATGAACTAGACCTGCGCCGTGAGGCGGCCAATGCTATTCAACTGCGACGTAATTTTGAAGGCAGTGAAGAGCTGTATGTTCCAGAGGTTATCCCTGATTTAAGCAGTGAAACCTTGATGGTGTCAGAGCGAATCTATGGTATTCAGGTTTCGGATATTGAGACGTTAAACTCCAACGGCACCAACATGAAATTGCTCGCGGAACGTGGTGTGACCGTATTCTTCACCCAAGTATTTCGAGACAGCTTTTTCCATGCAGACATGCACCCGGGCAACGTATTCGTTAATCCAGAAAATCCAGATAACCCGCAGTGGATTGGTTTGGATTGTGGCATTGTCGGCACACTCAACAGTGAAGATAAGCGTTATTTAGCAGAAAACCTGCTGGCTTTCTTCAACCGAGATTATCGTAAAGTCGCTGAGCTGCACGTTGATTCGGGGTGGGTGCCACACGACACCAACGTCAACGACTTTGAGTTCGCGATTCGCATGGTGTGTGAGCCAATTTTTGCAAAACCACTTGGCGAGATCTCATTTGGCCATGTGTTGCTAAACTTATTTAATACAGCAAGACGTTTCAACATGGAGGTTCAACCTCAGTTGGTGCTTCTGCAGAAGACCTTGTTGTATGTGGAAGGTCTAGGCCGCCAGTTGTATCCGCAGCTTGATTTGTGGGCAACCGCCAAGCCTTTCCTTGAAACCTGGATGATGAATCAGGTGGGGCCGCAAGCTGTGATTAACGCAGTAAAAGAGCGCGCGCCATTCTGGGCAGAAAAACTGCCAGAGCTGCCAGAGCTACTTTATGACAGCTTGCGCCAAGGTAAAGCGATGAACCACAGAATGGATCAGCTTTATCAAGGTTACCGAGATAGTAAGCGTCAGCAAGCAACTGGAAAGTTTTTGTTTGGCGTTGGAGCCACTTTAGTCGTATGCTCCGCAATATTAGTTTCAAGCCCTTATGAGCAGCTATCTATGGGCTGTGGCATCGCAGGTGTCACATTTTGGTTGCTTAGTTGGCGAGCTTACCGTCGTTAGACAGTAGACTCTCTTAATATTTTTATGTGTAGACAGACCCGAGGACAATGACAATGGGTGGTATCAGTATTTGGCAACTTCTAATCATTGCTGTAATTGTAATTTTGCTATTCGGAACAAAGAAACTGCGCGGTATGGGTGGTGACTTAGGTTCAGCGGTTAAAGGCTTCAAAAAAGCGATGAGCGATGAAGACAAGCCTGCAGATAAGAAAGATGCAGACTTCGAACCAAAGAATATTGAACAGCAGAAGACAGAAGCTCACGCTGAAACAACTGCTGAAACAAAGAAAGACAAAGAGCAGGCGTAAATCGTGTTTGATATCGGTTTTTGGGAACTGGTATTAATATCTGTCGTTGGGTTAGTGGTTTTAGGGCCTGAGCGTTTGCCCGTGGCGATTCGCAGTATTTCCAAGTTTGTTGGACAAGCGAAAAGCATGGCAAATAGTGTGAAAGATGAACTTTCTCATGAGCTTAAGGTGCAGGAGCTGCAAGAAAACCTACGCAAGGCGGAAAAAATGGGCATGGAAGATTTATCTCCAGACCTTAAAGCGTCAGTCGATGAACTCAAGCAGGCCGCTGCTGAGGTTCAACGTCCGTATGCTAAGCCTGAGTCTGATAAGCCAAGTGAGACTAAACCTAGTGTCACGGAAACTGTGGAATCTGAAACCATTCAGGTCAACAGCGAAGCTTCAGCACCGTCAGATAAGAAAGCCGAATAGTCTCGCAAGGAGGAGTCGCCGGATACTTGAGTCGCTAGATGTTTAAATAGATAGCTATTCAAGTAAATAACTATTCAAGTGGATACCAATTCAACTGGATAGATACACGCGCGGCTCCTTTTCGATCTTCCTGTTTAAGAGGTTTGACATGTCTTCGACTGAGCAGACACAGCCTTTAATTAGCCACCTTCTAGAACTACGTAATCGTCTACTACGTGCGATTGTCGCGGTGCTAGTGATATTTGTCGGGCTAATTTATTTTGCTAATGATATTTATGAATTCGTATCAGCACCTTTGGTAGATCGTCTACCTGAAGGGGCGACGATGATCGCAACCGATGTTGCATCGCCATTTTTCACACCACTGAAATTAACCTTGATCGCGTCTATATTCCTCGCGGTTCCGTTTATTTTGTATCAGGTGTGGGCTTTTGTTGCTCCGGGTTTATACAAGCATGAAAAACGCTTGATCATGCCGCTATTGGCTTCAAGTTCATTGCTGTTTTACTGTGGTGTGGCGTTCGCTTACTTCATTGTATTCCCGTTGGTATTTGGCTTTTTTACGGCCATATCATTAGGGGGGGTAGAGTTCGCAACCGACATCTCAAGCTATCTTGATTTTGTACTCGCGCTGTTCTTTGCTTTTGGTATTGCCTTTGAAGTGCCCGTTGCGATTATCTTGCTATGTTGGACGGGGGCAACAACGCCTCAATCTCTATCTGAAAAGCGTCCTTACATCGTTGTAGGTGCTTTCATCATCGGTATGATGCTGACACCACCAGATATGATCTCACAAACACTGTTGGCGATTCCAATGTGTATTCTGTTTGAGATTGGTCTGTTCTTCGCACGTTTTTATACGCGTAAGCCAGATGCGGATGAAGAGGAAGAAGCTGAGTCTTAATTCGGAATGCTTCAGTAAGAATCACATAATAAAAAAGCGGCCTAGGGCCGCTTTTTTATTATGTCTGTTTATCGAATCTTTAACTGATAGCCACAGTTCTGACATATATAGAGCTCTTTGATGCCCAAAATCTTATGCCATAGGGTTCGATGTTGACGTTGTAAGTGTTGTGAATGGTCACACATAATCAACTACCTCCATATGCAGGTGGTTGATAATATACATATCACTTAGCTTTCTCAAATAAATTCAGGATAAATCCGTAATAATTACTTATTAATAGATTTATCATAGATTAAACAATGCCTTAGCATTTGTGCTGGTTATGTTTTCGACTTCTTCAAGGGTAATTCCGCGCAATTCGGCGATGCGTTTTGCCACCAATTCTGTATAGGCTGGCTCATTACGTTTACCGCGATTCGGTGTTGGTGCCAAGTATGGGCAATCTGTCTCTAGAATGACGTAATCCATATCAAGATGTGGGATTACCTTGTCCATCCCTGAGTTCTTAAAGGTCGAAACGCCGCCTAAACCTAAGTGAAAACCTAACGCATTGATCGCTTGAGCTTCCTCTAAGCTGCTGCCAAAACAGTGGAATACCCCGCGTAAGCTGCCATCTTGTTCTTTACGAAGTAGGGCAAGTGTCTCTTCAATGGAATCACGGGTGTGGATCACCACCGGTAGATCGAGCTCTTTTGCCCACTGCAGTTGAGTCACGAAAGCCATCTCTTGTTCAGCCTTGAAGGTTTTATCCCAGTACAAGTCGATACCAATCTCACCCACGGCGATAAAGTCATGCTTATCAAACCAAGCTCGAATGGTTTTGAGGGTTTGCTCGATATTCGCATCGACATAGCAAGGGTGTAAGCCCATCATTGAACGGCACACATCAGGAAACTGCGCTTCCGTTGCTAACATTGGCTCGATAGATTCTAAATCGATGTTCGGCAATAGAATGGTATCAATCCCTTGAGCCAGTGCGCGCTGTACGACTTGCTCGCGGTCTTCATCAAATTCGCTCGCGTAAATATGAGCATGGGTGTCGATCATTGTTTTGTCCTGAAAGCGGTCTTTACTGAGTTGTCATGAGTATACGGCAGTGTGAGGAGAAGGTCATTTTTTGCCATTTATCCCTGTTTTTGAGTGGGTTTCATATTTTACTGCTAGCGTCCTGAGCCATCAGTGATATGCTTTTGCCTGTATTTAGCACTTTTCATATCTAAGTATTTCGGTGCTTAGACTAGGCAAGGAGAATCTAGTGTCTGTTTCAATTCAAGGTCAATTCCCAGGTCGCCGTATGCGCCGTATGCGTAAGCACGACTTTAGCCGTCGCCTAATGGCAGAAAATCAATTGTCTGTGGATGATCTAATCTACCCAATGTTTATCCTGATGGGTAAAGACCGCCGCGAGCCTGTCGAGTCAATGCCAGGTGTTGAACGCTTGTCGATCGACTACATGCTTGAGGAAGCAGATTACCTGTCAAAGCTGGGTGTTCCTGCGATTGCTCTATTTCCAGTCGTGAACCAAGATGCTAAAAGTTTATGCGCAGCTGAAGCTCATAACTCAGAAGGTTTAGTGCAGCGCGCTGTACGTTTACTAAAAGAGCATGTGCCAAACATTGGCGTTATTACTGACGTAGCACTAGACCCGTTCACCACTCACGGCCAAGACGGCATCATCGATGAAGATGGTTACGTGATGAATGATGAGACGACTGAAGTCTTGATCAAGCAGGCGCTATCACACGCTGAAGCGGGTGCTGACGTGGTTGCACCATCGGACATGATGGACGGTCGTATTGGTAAGATCCGTGAAGCGTTAGAAGAAGCGGGCCATATTCATACTCAGATTATGGCGTACTCTGCGAAATACGCATCGTGCTATTACGGTCCATTCCGCGACGCAGTCGGCAGTGCTTCGAACCTGAAAGGTGGTAACAAGAAGAACTACCAAATGGATCCTGCGAACAGCGATGAAGCGATTCACGAAGTCGCGATGGATCTTAATGAAGGTGCGGACATGGTGATGGTTAAGCCTGGCATGCCTTACCTAGATATCGTGCGCCGTGTGAAGCATGAACTTCAAGCGCCGACATTTGCATATCAAGTGTCTGGTGAGTATGCGATGCACAAAGCGGCGATTCAAAACGGTTGGCTGAAAGAGCGTGAAACCGTCATGGAATCACTGCTGTGCTTTAAGCGCGCTGGTGCTGATGGCATTCTTACTTACTTCGCTAAAGATGTGGC
The DNA here is from genome assembly GCF_003050085.1 of Vibrio sp. 10N.286.48.B8. Taxonomy (NCBI): domain Bacteria; kingdom Pseudomonadati; phylum Pseudomonadota; class Gammaproteobacteria; order Vibrionales; family Vibrionaceae; genus Vibrio; species Vibrio sp. 10N.286.48.B8. Next base: position 48,408 of record NZ_PIGD01000005.1, read on the forward strand.
TGAATGGCTTGCAGAAGACAATGCACAAGCCGCAGAGCACTTAAAAGAAAAGTAATCGTGTAGAGTTCACTTAAGTGATCAGTAAAGGGTTGGCCATTGTGCCAGCCCTTTCGTTTATAAGGATGAATAAGATGTCAGTTGTCGTGCGTGAAGGTTCGTTAGAAGAAGTGGTGTCTGTGGTCGAGCAGATCTCTGAGTTCGCTAAAAAAGAGAGTGTCGCTTCTCTTTCAGAGCGGCTGGTAGGGAAAAAGAACCTTATCTTAGTGGCTGAAGAGGCTGGGGTGCTGCTTGGTTTTAAGATCGGCTATGAATTGGATCAGCAGACTTTTTACAGTTGGTTTGGTGGGGTGTCACCGCTCGCGAGGAACAAAGGCGTTGCACAGGCGCAATTAGACGCTCAGGAACAGTGGGCGAAAGAGCAGGGCTACAGACAGTTAAAGGTTAAGTCTCGTAACCAGTTCTCAGCCATGCTGCGCCTGTTATTAAGAAACGGTTACCTAATCGAAAAATTTGAAGAAAAAGAAGACATTAATGACCATAGAATCCATTTTTTGAAGCAAATTTGAACACTGTCGTTAACAGTATATAAATTAAATGAGATTTATTATCATTTAATTGTTGACTATCAAATGAGAATCATTATTATTAACTTCGTCTTAGGGAATGAGGAAATGTTCACAAGGATGTTAAGTACTCAAGTATCTACTTGGTTACCCAACAGAATTCTCGCGAACTTGTACTAAGTTCTTTTTGACACGACATTGCTCACATTGCTTCCAGTGTAATTTATAGCTTTTAGGTAAAGCTGTGGTATTCAATTTGAATGGCTTTACCGGTTTTTGCTAGGCGACATCTTCGGGTGTCGCTTTTTTTATACCTACCATTTCAACAAGATGCATATTTAGTGGCACGTATTTTTATGAATAAAACGCCATCAGCATTCTTTTCCACAACGCAAGATCGAGAAAAGATCGTTGATCATCTGTTCGATCTGTAAAATTATCCTTTATTTTCAGCTGCTTATTGGTGTTTCTTGAGTTGTTTACCTTAGTTCTCAACAGGGTGGATAAATAATATAAACAGAGTTATCCACAGAACGCTTGCGTCTAAGAACAAAAAATAACAACAAATCGATTATAACGAACACAACCGAGTGAACGGATACAGATCGACAACGTGGAATCCAACCAACAGACGTGGCATTCTTAACAGATAATTTCTGTACTTACTGGATACACAAACATTATGGCTCGTATTCCTGATAACCCATTGATTCTGATCGATGGCTCTTCTTACCTATATCGCGCGTTCCATGCTTACCCTGGCACAATGAGCAATGGTGATATCCCAACTAACGCTGTTTACGGTGTAGTTAACATGCTGCGCAGCATGATGCGTCAATTTGCTTCAGATCGTATTGCGGTAATTTTTGATGCGAAAGGAAAGACGTTCCGTGATGACATGTACCCAGAGTACAAGGCAAATCGTCCACCTATGCCTGATGATCTTCGTTGTCAGATTGAGCCTTTACACAATGTGATTCGTGCAATGGGTTTGCCACTTATCTCTATTCCCGGCGTTGAAGCGGATGATGTGATCGGTACACTTGCTTCTCAAGCTTCTGCGATGGGTATGCCTGTGCTTATTAGTACTGGCGATAAAGATATGGCGCAGCTGGTCGATGACAACGTTACTCTGATCAACACCATGACCAACGTGGTCATGGATCGTGAAGGCGTGATTGAGAAGTTTGGTATTCCACCAGAGCTTATCATCGACTACCTTGCACTGATGGGCGATAAAGTCGATAACATCCCAGGTGTTCCAGGTGTTGGTGACAAGACAGCGACTGCTTTGCTGCAAGGCATCGGTAGCATCGAGAAGTTGTACCAAAATCTTGATGATATTGCGGCGCTTGGTTTCCGTGGTTCAAAGACCATGGCTAAGAAGCTGATTGATAATAAAGACAACGCTGAGATGTCTTACGAGCTTGCTACGATCAAATTGGACGTCGAGTTAGAAGAGACACCTGAGTCGCTTGTAAAAGCACAACCAAACACGGATGAGCTGATTAAGCTATACGGTCAACTGGTCTTCAAGTCTTGGTTGAACGAGCTACTTGAAGGTGGCAGCGGTGTGGTTGAGGCGGATGAAAAGTCGGGCGCAGTGCGTAGCAATACGGCATCAACCACTTCTACCGTAGAAATGAACACCTCTGCCGTGACCATTGATCGCAGCAACTACGAAACCATCCTCGATGAAGCGTCATTCAATGTTTGGCTAGAGAAACTGAAAGCGGCTGAAGTGTTTGCCTTTGATACTGAAACAGACAGCCTAGATTACATGGTGGCGAACCTCGTTGGCCTGTCATTCGCGACTGAAGAAGGCGTTGCCGCTTACGTGCCAGTTGCTCATGATTACCTAGATGCACCGCAGCAGCTGGATCGTGATTGGGTACTTGAACAGCTTAAGCCGATTCTTGAAGATGATGCACAAGCAAAAGTAGGTCAGAACCTTAAGTATGATATGAGTGTGCTAGCGCGCTACGGTATCGAGATGAAAGGCATCAAACACGACACCATGTTGGCGTCTTACGTTTTCAATAGCGTAGGTGGCAAGCATGATATGGACAGCCTAGCGCTACGTTTCCTACAGCACAGCTGCATCTCATTTGAGCAGATCGCAGGTAAAGGTAAGAAGCAGCTTACTTTCAACCAGATTGAGCTGGGTGAAGCGTCTCCATACGCAGCAGAAGATGCTGACGTGACTTTACGTCTTCATAATCGTTTGATGGAAAACATTGAGCAAGATGAAAAGCTAAAAGCCATCTATGAAGAAATCGAAGTACCACTGATCCCTGTAATGTCTCGCATTGAGCGTACTGGCGTATTCATCGATGACATGTTGCTAGGCGCTCAATCGCAAGAGATTGCGGTTCGTCTGGATGAGCTAGAACAGAAAGCCTACGAGATTGCAGAGCAAGAGTTCAACATGAACTCGCCAAAACAGCTGCAAGCGATCCTGTTTGAGAAAATGGGCTTGCCGGTTATCAAGAAAACGCCATCAGGTGCACCTTCAACCAATGAAGAAGTGCTGCAAGAACTGGCTCTTGATTACCCGCTACCTAAGCTGATCATTGAGTATCGTGGTCTTGCGAAGCTGAAGTCTACCTATACAGATAAGCTGCCAAAGATGATCAACGCTGAAACCGGCCGTGTTCATACGTCTTACCACCAAGCGGTAACGGCGACGGGTCGTTTGTCTTCGACGGATCCAAACCTACAGAACATCCCAATTCGTAATGAAGAAGGTCGTCGTATCCGCCAAGCATTCGTTGCACAACATGGTTGGAAGATTCTAGCGGTCGATTACTCTCAAATTGAATTGCGTATCATGGCGCACCTTTCGGGTGATAAAGCGCTTCTGGAAGCATTCCAACAAGGTAAAGATATCCACGCGGCAACCGCGGCTGAGATCATTGGGGTTGATATTGAGCAGGTAACGACGGAACAACGTCGTCGCGCTAAAGCGGTTAACTTCGGTCTTATCTACGGCATGAGTGCTTTTGGCTTGGCTAAGCAACTGGGTATTCCTCGTGGCGAAGCACAACATTACATGGATACTTACTTCGAGCGTTACCCTGGCGTGATGCAGTATATGGAAGACACGCGCAGTGCGGCTTCAGAGCAAGGTTTCGTAGAAACCATTTACGGTCGTCGTCTGCACCTTCCTGAAATCCAATCTCGTAATGGTATGCGTCGTAAGGCGGCTGAGCGTGCGGCGATCAACGCACCAATGCAAGGCACAGCGGCAGACATCATTAAGAAAGCGATGCTATTGGTTGATGAATGGATCCAAGCGGAAGGCGATGGTCGTGTGAAATTGCTTATGCAAGTACACGATGAATTGGTATTTGAAGTAGAAGAGTCATCTTTAGCCGAAATTGAAAGTAAAGTACAAGAATTGATGGAATCCGCTGCAGAGCTAGAAGTGCCGCTTGTCGCGGAAGCTGGCCACGGTGACAACTGGGATCAAGCCCACTAATCAGTTTTTGACCTTAATAAGAAAATTAGTATGAGCCAGTGCACAAACACTGGCTTTTTTTTGTCTCAAATAAAGTTAAGTCGTAGTAAGAATTTAGGTGTTTTAATAAAACATTCATGAAAAAAAACTACAAAAATTGTTTTCATTTCTGAGCAATTGTTGTACATTAAATCTCGTAGGGTACAGAGGTAAGATGTTCTATCTTTCAGACCTTTTGTTTCACGTTATTGGATTAGGCTGATTCAGCCGCCCCAGTCAGTATTTGACTGGGGCGTTTTTTCTTGTGCGAAAGAAAAATATTTCCAACCTGCTATCCCCCCAAAAACCTCTCGTTTTTAGTGCCTTTCATTACACTTTCTCAAGCACAGTGATAACCCCCCTGATTTGTCTTAGATCTGGAATTCGACCAGCTTTTGGTAATTTAAATCCGTCTCTAAGTTGATTGTTTTATCGCTTGAAATAACTTTTATTTTACAAGTGATCGATAAAGGATTGATGGCTCACGCCTTATTTATCAGTGTATTGAGTCGGTGAATGCTCAATGTAATCCATGATTTTCTGTTGTTTCTCGGTGCTGTATTTCAGTGCTTCGGCGGTGATCTGGATGGATTGCGCCATCGAAGAGATATTGTTGGTCGCTTTTACCAAGGTTTGCTGCATTGGTTTCAGGATAAGCAGATAGATAGCGGTCAAAGCGATAATAATGACGGCGATAACGGCCGCCAGCGCAATGATGATCTTGGTCTGAATATCATCCAACAGCATTTGACTGGTTTGTTTAAAGGCGAGTCGAGATTGGTCTAAGGCTTGTGGCAGTTGATTGAGGGATGTCTTGGTGGAGCTCGCAAGCTTATTGATGCTTTCAACGGTTTGATTCAAGGCTTGTTGCTGGTCTTCGCTTAGGTTGGGGTTGTTGATTATCGCCTGCAAAGATTGCGATATCACCTTAAGAGACTCACTCGCATCTTGGGCGTACTTTTCCATCCCATCTAAGTCCAAGGTCATATCGACATTGATCAGTGGGGCTTGTTCTTGTTCTGCTTCAGAAGCAAACCCTGTCAGTGAGACCAACATAAGTGCAATGATAGCCAACGGTGTTTTCCACATGAGTATTCCTTTCTCATTATCCTGATTATTTAGATATGTCTTTTAGTATGGTTCACTTCTGTTGGTCGTAACGGGTTAATCCTGTCTTTGATTCTCAGTTTTTGAGTTTAAATCGCTAATTTTAGGGAAAAAAATACCCCACCTATATAAGGAGGGGTATTGATAAGGCTAAATTACTTGCTGTAAGTGCTCTAACCTATAGTGATAAGTAGGGGAACTACTCTGAGTCGTTGTGCTCTTCGTCCGCTAGCTCATCAATGATTTGATCAGCAAGCGCAGGGGCAAACCACTCATCCATCTTGGCACGCAGTTGGTCTACGCCGATGCCTTTCATAGAAGAGAAGACATCAACCGCAACATCACCACCGAAAGATTTTGCATCGTTGCGGATTTTCAGTAGCTGTGCTTTACGCGCGCCACTTTTCAGTTTGTCTGCTTTTGTTAACAAAACCTGTACTGGGATGCGGCTATCGATAGCCCAGTAGATCATTTGTTGGTCAAGGTCTTTCATTGGGTGACGGATATCCATCAATACCACTAAACCTTTCAGGCTTTCACGTCGTTGTAGGTATTCACCTAACGACTTCTGCCATTTTTTCTTCATTTCAAGCGGTACTTGAGCAAAGCCATACCCAGGTAAATCGACGATATGACAACCGTCCGTCACCTTAAATAGGTTGATTAGCTGAGTTCGACCGGGTGTTTTACTGGTTTTCGCCAAGCTTTTTTGGTTGGTAACGCGATTTAGCGCGCTAGATTTACCAGCATTGGAGCGTCCTGCAAACGCAATTTCGATCCCTTCGTCTTCTGGTAAATGACGAATATCAGGTGCACTGGTAATGAAATGCGTGTTTTGATAATGAATTTTTACGCTCACTGTTAACTCCATCTCGACTTTGTGTAGTCGATTGATTACTTTTTTGTGAATTTGTGTAAAATAACCGTGCTCGGCATAAGGTCGCCTATTGTACCATGAGTGGCAACATAGAGTGGTACTGGAAGCTTGATAATTATAATGGAATGTCATGAAGAAATTAGCGCTAATTTTGAGTCTTTTAGCCAGCTGCTCAGTATGGGCTCAAGGTAGTATTGAAGCTGGTAAAGCCAAATCACAAACATGTGTTGCCTGCCACGGTGCTGACGGCAACAGTCTGATCACTCAGTACCCTAAGCTGGCCGGTCAACATGAGAAGTATCTAGAGAAGCAGTTAAAAGAGCTTAAGCTAGGTATGACAAGTGGTGGTAAGCAAGGTCGTTACGAACCTGTAATGGGTGCAATGGCGATGCCTTTATCTGAAGAAGATATGGCTGACCTAGCGGCATACTACGCCTCTCTACCTATCTCTAGTAACTCTACTCCTGAAAATGTAGTAGATGAAGGTAAGGTTCTTTACACAGCGGGTAACGCAGAACGCGGCGTAACGGCGTGTATTGCTTGTCATGGCCCTCGTGGTAATGGTACCGAACTTTCTGGTTTCCCTAAGATTTCAGGTCAGCACGCAGATTACATCAAGGCTCAACTTGAAAAATTCCGCGATGGTGACCGTAATAACGACATGAATGCGATGATGCGTGATGTAGCTAAAAAGTTAACAGACGCTGATATTGATACCTTATCGAAGTACGTTGGTGGTTTACACTAATTTGTCGGTTTCTTGCTCTTAGCCAGAGTAAAGGAATGTACGTTCGAGCGAGATTGAAGAGACGCCCCGATCAGTAATGGTCGGGGCGTTTTCTTTTGTATTGGTTTTATTAATGCGTTTTGTGTTTATGTCTGATTTATCAATGTGTGATCGATTTGTGTACAAAAGTGTGAAGTCGCACTCTTGTAGTCTTTTTGTAACACGGTAAAGTAACCGCCATCAGCTAGGAGCTGACTTAGATATGGATGATCATCTAGTCTAACGGTATAGACAGAAATGGATCAGGCTAGGACAGCCCAGCAACAAGGTGTTAGAAAAGGATAGCCAAAACTCATCAGGACGATGAACAACAAACAAATTTGGCATGGAAAGCACCAATAACAAATGGAGATTTGTGTACCAAGTTGAGTATGCAAATTTTGGCCGATATAGGCAGATTTAGAGAGCGATAGGTTTTCCTATCGCTTTTTTTATTGATTTGATGAAAAAACACCCAATACCTCTCCACTATAAACTCAGTTTCTGGTATGTTTCGCATCCCTGTTTAAGGATGTGCTATGTATACTTGTCCCTTATGCCATCACCAAGGCGTGAATCACTATTTTGAAGACAAACGCAGAGCCTATCTGCAGTGTCAGCAATGTGAACTGGTATTTGTTAAACCTGAACAAAGGTTAGAAGCAAAAGAAGAAAAAGCACACTATGATCTCCATGAGAACGATCCTAGTGATGCAGGCTATCGCCGCTTTTTATCTCGCATCGCGGATCCACTAACAGACAAAATTTCATCTAACTCACACGGGTTGGATTTTGGTTGTGGCCCAGGCCCTACGCTATCTATTATGTTAGAAGAAGCCGGACACACCATGGAGTTGTACGATATCTATTACCACCCAGAACCCTCTGTGTTGGAAAAAACGTATGACTTTATGACTGCCACGGAGGTGATAGAGCATCTTTATCACCCAGACAAAGTGTGGCAGCAATGGTTGAATTTAGTTAAACCCAAGGGCTGGATTGGTCTTATGACTAAACTAGTAATAGACGTAGACGCGTTTGCTGGTTGGCACTACAAGAATGACCCGACACATGTCGTCTTCTTTAGTCGTCAAACATTCCAGTTTTTGGCAGAGCGGGATAAGCTCGAACTAGAATTTTTTGGAAATGATGTAATTTTACTGAGGAAAGTGCAGTAATGGGTCGTAGTAAGAAATCAAGAAAGCCGGGAGCACTTGGCGCTCCGGAGCCTATGGTTACTCGTAACCGTAGTGAATCTGATGTTGAAGGTCGTGAACGTAAGCGTGTTAAAAAGCGTAAAGGCCTTAAGTCTGGCAGCCGTCACTCAGATGGTAGCGAAGCAAAACAGCGTAAAGCTGCACAAGCTCGTGATCCACGTTTAGGCAGCAAGAAAAAAATTCCGCTGATCGTTGAACCAGCGAAGAAGCCGACTAAACAAGAGCGCAAGCTATCTAACGAACAAGAGTTAGAGATGCTTGAGAATGACGCTCAACTGAACACACTCCTAGATCGTATCGAAAATGGTGAAAACCTAGGTGCTGGTCTACAGAAGTTTGTTGATGAGAAACTTGATCGTATCGAACACCTAATGGGCCGCTTAGGTCTACTAGAGCCAGAAGACGATGAAGAAGAGATCTTCGAAGAAGCACCGGTTGCCTCTAAGAAGAAAGCGAGCTCTGACGAAGACTTGCTATCTCAATTCGAAGATTTCGATTTAGACAGCTTTAAAGGTTAATAGCCAGTGAACGTAACCTTATTAGCAATTGCTGGTGGAATTATCATTCTCGGCTTGGGCTCTTACGCAGGTTACCTTCTACTTCAAGTGAAGAAGCAGACGGAGTTGCAAAAGCAGCATCAAGCACTAGCCATTGAAAAACGCAACGCGACGATTTACGAAAACGTAAATACTTTGTGCTTAGCGGGCATTCAAGGGCAATGTGACTTACCTGAGATCAGTATCCGAGTGTGTATCATTATGGATAATGTTCAGGGTGATGAGCGTGTCGATTTTGATTCTGAGTATCCTGCTCTTTCTGAGCTGTACCATATCGTAAAAGATATGGCTCGCGGAGAGGCAAGACAGGAACTGACGAAGAAAGAGCGCATGCAGCAGAATCTCACGCGCCATAAGGCAGAGACTCGCTTGAATGATGCGGTCATTGAAGATCTGAAAAGGTTGCAAGAGAAGGTTAAACCTCTCAACAACCAAATCAACATTCAGATGATCTAGTCGCTAAGACTATTTAAAATAGAGGCTTGTTTAATACAGGGTGTTCTTGAGACCCCTTATCTTTATAGATAGTGTTAAATGAGCCTTCTTACCTTTTGCGTCTCGTTAATCCCGACGCTTTGTTAGTGATCAAGCTAGCAGTTCTGAGTTTTTGTCTGAAAAATTGATTTTGTCTTAGAACGACCTTACTGGTCGTGTGGCAAAATAACCCGTCTATATTTTAATGTATGTAAAATGATTTGAGAGACCTTAGGTTCTCGCGGATCTAAATTGGAAATACCGCTATGTCGAGCAAGCCAGTAACAACGAATCAGCAAATCGTTTGGGATCAAGAGATCTTAAACAAGTACAACTATTCGGGACCTCGTTACACCTCATACCCAACTGCGTTGGAGTTTCATGAAGCGTTTACCGTCGCTGATTACGACATGGCGTGTACTCAATATCCTGAGCGTCCACTCTCTCTTTACGTGCATATCCCATTCTGTCACAAGCTTTGTTATTACTGTGGTTGTAATAAAGTCATTACTCGTCACTCGCATAAAGCGGATGAGTACCTTGATGTGATCGAACATGAAATCCGCCAGCGCGCCTCTTTATTGAATGGTCGTGAAGTGACTCAATTGCACTTCGGTGGTGGTACGCCAACGTTTTTGACCAAAACACAAATCACTCGCTTGATGATGATTCTGCGTGAGGAATTTAACTTCACCGCTGACGCTGAGATCAGTATTGAAGTTGACCCGCGTGAGATTGAGCTAGACGTACTTGATCACCTGCGTAATGAAGGCTTCAACCGTCTGAGTATTGGTGTGCAAGACTTCAATAAAGAAGTGCAGAAGCTGGTTAACCGTGAGCAAGATGAAGAGTTCATCATTGCGATGGTTCAACGTGCGAAAGAATTAGGTTTCCGCTCAACTAACCTTGATTTGATTTACGGCCTACCGAAGCAGACTCAAGCTTTGTTCGCTGAAACATTGAAGCAAGTGCTGGAGATGAAACCGGGTCGTTTATCGGTATTTAACTACGCACACATGCCTCAGTTGTTTGCTGCTCAGCGTAAGATTAAAGACGAAGACCTACCGGAAGCGAAAGAGAAAATGGCGATCTTACAAGATACCATCGAGACGCTAACGGGTGCGGGTTACCAGTTCATCGGTATGGACCACTTTGCTCTACCTGAAGATGAGCTAGCGGTTGCCCAGCGTGAAGGCATTCTGCATCGTAACTTCCAAGGCTACACCACTCAAGGTGAAGCTGACCTAATTGGTTTCGGTGTTTCTGCGATCTCTATGGTGGGTGATGCTTACGCGCAAAACCAAAAAGAGTTGAAGAAGTACTACGCTCAGGTGAATGATTTGCGTCATGCACTTTGGAAAGGTGTGGCACTAGACAGTGATGACCTTCTACGCCGTGAAGTGATCAAGCAGCTTATCTGTAACTTCAAGCTTGATAAAACCATGATCGAGTCTGAATTCTCGGTTAACTTTAATCGCTACTTCAAAGAAGATTTAGAGCTTCTACAAACCTTCATCAACGATGATTTGGTTGAAGTCGATGACAAAGAAATCCGCGTAACTCTGCGTGGCCGTTTGCTGATCCGTAACATCTGTATGTGTTTTGATAAATACCTACGTGCAAAGGCTCGCCAGCAGCAATTCTCTCGCGTTATCTAATCGCTCGATTGAGAATAGAAACATAAAAAATGCCAGCATCATGCTGGCATTTTTGTATCTGACTCATTCGATTTCTGCCTGACTAGGTGAGGCTCTCAGTGGTATTTTGTTTGACCTTGGCACTTTGTTTGGAGTTGCTGAGGTCGGTAGGCCATTGGTCAAACGGAACTGGACGGCTGTATAAGAATCCTTGAGCAAGCGGGCATTGTAGTTGCTTGAGTAATTCTGCCTGTTGCTGTGTTTCAACGCCTTCGGCCACCAAGCTTACTTTGAAACCCTTAGTGATGTTAACGATGGCCGCGACGATGGAGCTGTCTAGGTTCTCTTTTTCTAGCTTGCTAACGAAGCTACGATCGATTTTCAGGCAATCAAATGGCAGCTTTTGCAGATAGGCTAGGGAAGAGTAGCCAGTACCAAAATCATCAATTGCGATTGAGACCCCTAATGCTTTTAGTGTCAGCATGTTATCGATGATGGTCGGGTCGTTGTCGACGATGCGTGATTCAGTGATCTCTAGTGTCAGGTTGCTTGCTGGCAGCTTTGTGTCTCGCAACGTGCCTTTTACTTGTTCAACAAAGCCACTTTCGCTTAGCTGATCGACCGATAGATTTACGTGAATCGAGAAATCTTTGCTCCACTTTCCTGACTCAATCGCGATGGCGGTATCGCGACACGACTTATGCAGAATTTGTTTTCCGATATCGTAAATGAGCCCGCTCTCTTCCGCGAGAGGAATGAACTCGAGTGGCGAGATCACCCCTTCATCGGTTATCCAGCGAGCTAAAGCTTCAGCTCCAATAGTTGACCCGGATTCCAGATCAATAATAGGCTGGTAAAACGGTTCGAACTGCTGAAGCTCAATCGCTCGATTCATCCGCGCTAGCATCTTGGTTCGATGTCTTGATGCTTTGCCCATTTCAGGGCTATAAATACTGACATTGGTTTTGTCTTGTTTCGCATTGCTCAATGCAATACTGCTGCTGCGTAACAGTAGTGTGATGTCGTGGAGATTCGAGACCTTCACTATCCCCATCGATACCTTAATCACCACGCTCTCCGATTCCATTGAAAATGGGGAAGCGAAGGTTTGAAGTAAGCGATTAGTCAGGAGCTGAACATCATCGCTTTGCGTAACGTTTGGCGCATAGATGGCAAACTCATCACCACCAGTACGAGCCAGCAGGTATTCGGATGGCAGTGTGCCTCTTAAGCGTGCGGCCGAAATGATAAGCAGCTGATCACCATTGTAATGACCTAGGCTGTCATTGATGTCTCGGAAGCGATCAATACCAATCAAATACAGCGTGCCTTTTTCGTTGTCAGGATGTTTCTTGGCAGCGTCAATAAAGCCTTCACGACTGTATAGCTTAGTTAATGAGTCATAGGTAACCTGAGACTGTAACGCGTGAAACGAGGCCTTTAAGTTGTTGGTCATTTCATTGAATGACTCCACCAACATGCTAGTTTCATAGATATGACCCATCTTTGGCATGCTCGTGTCCCAATCGCCCTTAGCAAGGCGTTTTGCTGCATCCGCTGTCGAGGTTATCGGTTGGGTTACACGATTAAAGGCAATTAATCCTGCAATGACCCCAAGGCAACTCAGTGCCAGCCCGAGCAACCAACTGTTTCTTTGATTTTCTGGCAATTCACCGAGCAGATTACTTTCAGGGATCGACACCCCAATAAACCACGTGAGGCCGTGCTCATCTTCGTAAGGGGTGATTTGGTTGAAGTAGCGTTCGTTGTCTAGGCGGAAGCTAAAGCGCTGCTCGCCCAAATTATCGATTAGGTGGAATTGGTCTACGTAACTGGCGCTTTCACGTATGACGGGGTTAGCACTCTCTGTTGCGAGGAGACGTTGGCCCTTGTGGGTTTTTCCTGTGCCCCATGAAACGACACTGCCTCCGCCTGAATGCGCGACTAAGCGTTGCTGTTTATCGATGATGTAAACAGAGGCATCCGTTCTATCTTTGAGCTTTCGGAGAAATGCATTGAAGGTATTGATCTTGATGTCGCTGACTACGACGGCTTTGAATTCGTTATCATCATAGATAGGCGCGAGAGCAGATAAGGTGATTTCTTGGCGCTCGTCAGCATTGGCATAAATTGGTGACCATAACGGTTTTTTCTGTGTCGCAACGGGTGTGTACCAAGGACGGATTCTTGGATCGTAACCTGAAATTACCGAGCGAATGTCTTCACTGATCTTACTGCCACGGTAAATGACCAACTGATCATTGGTGCGTTCGTCTTGCACCATCAAGGTGTAGCCTTTATTGGCTTCTTTGCGGAAACCGACGTAGTTACCATCTTCAGAACCAAAGCCGATAACATCGAGTTGAGGTACAGCAGTGTAATGGTCTGAAAACGTATAAAAAATATAGTCTTGGACCTTGCTGAGATTACCCGCTTGATAAAGGTGGTGGTAGCCGATGTTATGGCTGAGCGAGAGGTTCGCATGAAATGGCTTTTCTAAAAAATTAGACAGGCTTTGATGAACATTATCAGTCAGTGATGTTAGTTGGCGTGCACTAACATCACTCACCATCTCTTTGTAGCTTAGCTTTTGAGTGAAAACCATTACGCCCATAGTGAACAGAAAAATCATCACGAATGGCAGAACCACTGCGGTTCTCAAAGTAATTTGTGTTTTCAAAGACATCTTTAGCTACAACTTTGGTGAATAGTGTACTGTAATTGTACCGACACTATTCAAACCAAGCGACACTTTTTTGGTTAAAAAGTAGCTGCATCGAAAATAATATAAGGTCTAGTACAGTTCTTTGAGTTTACGAGTTAGGGTATTTCTTCCCCATCCCAAAACCTTAGCTGCATCCTGTTTATGACCATTAGTATGGTTGAGTGCAGCCTCTAGCAGTATACGTTCAAACTCTGGCAGAGCATAAGTCAGCAGCTCTTTTTCTCCTGAATCAAGCGCACACTTTGCCCAATTGGCGAGCAGTTGTTGCCAGTTATCTCCAGTTCCTGAGGTTGTCACCACTTTTTCTTCCAACAGCTCTGGTGGCAGGTCTGAAGGGAGAATTTCGCTGCCGCTCGCCATCACGGTGAGCCAACGACAAATGTTCTCAAGCTGACGCACGTTACCCGGCCAATTGAGTTGGTTGAGTTTCAAAATGGTCTCAGGATGCAGTGTCTTCACTTCAACACCTAGCTCTTCGGCGGCGGATGCTAGGAAGTGGTGAGTCAGCTTTTCAATGTCTTGTTTACGTTCGCGCAGCGCTGGGATATGGATTCGGATAACGTTGAGGCGGTGGAAAAGGTCTTCACGGAAGTCACCTTCATGTACCAAGCGCTCAAGATCTTGGTGGGTTGCCGCAACGATACGCACGTCAACCTTAACCGCAGAGTGTCCACCTACACGATAGAATTGACCATCAGAAAGTACACGTAACAAGCGAGTCTGAATATCGAGTGGCATGTCGCCGATCTCATCAAGAAATAGTGTGCCGCCGTTGGCTTGTTCGAAACGTCCTTGGCGAACGCTGTTGGCTCCGGTAAAGGCGCCTTTCTCATGGCCAAACAGTTCAGACTCGATCAGATCTTTGGGGATCGCTGCCATGTTCAAAGCTATGAAGGGTTTCTTGGCTCTTGGGCTATGACGATGCAGCGCGTGGGCAACCAGCTCTTTACCCGTACCCGATTCACCATTGATCAGCACGGATATCGATGAGCGAGACAAACGGCCAATAGCTCGGAAAACCTCCTGCATCGCAGGTGCTTCGCCGATGATTTCTGGCGCATTGGTGTCTTCAGCGACTTCACTGGCTTGCTCGCGTTTCTGTTCTTGGCTGTGCGCAATTGCTCGTTCTACGAGAGTCAGTGTCTCATCAATGTCGAACGGCTTTGGTAGATACTCAAAGGCGCCTTTTTGATAAGCATTCACCGCAGCATCGAGGTCTGAGTGCGCGGTCATGATGATTACGGGCAGGTCGGGAGAGCGTTGATGAACCTGATGCAACAGCTCAATCCCGTCAATGCCGGGCATACGAATATCAGACACCAATACGTCAGGAGTCTCGCGTTCAAGCGCAAGTAATACGCTCTCAGCATCAGCAAATGTTTCACACTTTATATCCGCAGATGAAAGTGTTTTCTCTACTACCCAGCGGATAGAACTGTCGTCATCGACGACCCAAACGTATCCCTTACTCATAATTCAATTCCTTTGCAGCCAAATCTATTGTGATAATCATTGTTGTTTTTATGATGTCTTAATCTTTGTGTTACCGAGTTGAGTCTTCATCTCGCTGTCTAATCGCGAGGTTCTTGTGACCTAAATCGGTAGATAAATCGTGAATGTGGTGTTACCTGGCCAACTTTCAACATCAATTTTTCCGTTGTGCTGATCGATCAGGTTTTGAGATATCGATAACCCTAAGCCTGTGCCACCCTCTCGTCCGCTAACCATTGGGTAAAAAAGCGTGTCTTTTAAATCATCGGGGATGCCTGGGCCGTTATCGCTGATCTCAATGCGTGCAGCGAGTTTGTGTCGCTGACCATGAATGTTGGCTTGATGCACCGTTCTGGTGCGAATGGTAATTTTGCCCGAATCTTGTGCCTTTAAAATCTGCGCCGCATTGCTCACGATATTGAGCATCGCCTGTTCAACCTGCGCTGAGTCCATCACTATTGGTGGCAGGCTTGGATCGTAGTCTCGCTCAATCGCCAGTGTGGATCCGGATTCGAGCTCGACCAACTGCCTTACTTTTTCAAGTATCTGGTGAAGGTTCTCTTCTGACTTGGTTCCCGGCTTCTGTGGACCAAGCAGACGGTCGACCAAGGCTCTTAAGCGGTCGGCTTGTTCAATAATGATCTGGGTGTATTCATTCAAAGATTGATCAGGGAGCATCTTGCCAAGTAATTGCGCCGCTCCTCTTAAGCCGCCTAGTGGGTTCTTTATCTCATGAGCTAATCCACGCACCAGCAGCTTAGCCGCTTGCTGTTGTGCGTGTTGGTTAAGCTCTTGGCTGAGGCGTCTTTGCTGGTCTATTTTTCGCATCTCAACCAATAACAGCGTCTCTCGCTGCCAAGAGATTGGGCTAACTGTTACCTCAAGCATCAGTGGGCGGTTATCAACCACAAAGGTCACGTCACTGTCGGTAATGCTCTGGCCACTTTGTAGCGGTTGTGTTAGCAGTGCCAAATCCAATGAGGCGTGTTGGATAAGTTGGCTTAGTGGATGATCAACGATGCGTCGCGCGCTCTGCGAAAAGAGCTGTTCAGCTGCCGGATTGGCGTATCGCACATACAATTGCTCATCGAGCATCAATGTCGAAGTCACCATATTGTCGAGAATGGCGCTGGAAAGATGATGTGTATCTATGCTGTCGCTTTTGGCTGATCGATTCACTATTTCGTCCTTGAACTGGTGTTTTTCTCACTGCACCAAAATGGTGCGTAGCTAAGTTCAAGTATGGCGCATATCAACCAGAAGCTAAAGATAATTCATTAGAGTCGCTGAAAGCTGCTTCGATTAGGTGAAAAGTAGAGGTTATTTAGTCTCTTTTAACACATTGGCCTACTTGAGCGTCGCTCGATGTAAATACACGGTGACTGGACTAGTAGATGCAATAAGCTTGCCGCTTCTATGTGCTTGAATTGCAATGGTGTGAGTACCTCGATCGATACCTTTTAATTCCCAGTTAGGTTGGGTTTGAGGAGCGCCATAACGACGGCCATCGAGCATTAATTGCAGCTGCTCTCCAATACCAAGTTTTCGGTTGAGCTCTATCTGAACCGGGATTAACCCACGGTTGCTACGAATCGTTTGGTCATGAACTGGAGTCAACATAGCGAGTACTAATTGAGTGGGAACCTCGCGCTCAGTGGTTTCTGTTTCTGCCTGAGTTTTAGCTGGCGTTGCCGTTTTAGTTGTAGATGAAGCAGCGGCGTCAACCGGAGTCGAGGCCTCAAATTTAGGAGCGGGTGCTGCAGCTTGCACATCTGGCAGGCGAAGGGCCTCGGCATCTTGAGCGCTAGGGTTATCACTAAAGTGGAGCACGCCTTCTTCATCTACCCAGGTATACACTGTTTGAGCTGAGCATGAGAGTGCGACTGTTAACCCGATCAGGAACAGTATATTTTTCATATCTTTAGCCTCTTTTTCACCGTTAGATGATTTCACGTTTGGCGTTGGTTTTATTGTATTTCGCGCGACAGCCTCTGAGGGCTTTTGTCTAAGGTATGTTACGAGGAGGGGAGCGTCGAGAGAATATAAAAAAGGCCCGCCTGCGAGGCGAGCCTAATATTTAGTCAGCGATTCTTACAAGTTTGCAGTAAGAAATAGCTTATCTCTACTGGAGATTAAACTGAGTAGTACAGTTCAAACTCAAGTGGGTGTGTAGCCATGTTCACGCGTTGTACGTCGTCAGATTTCAGAGTGATGTAAGAATCGATGAAGTCGTCAGAGAATACGCCGCCAGCTGTTAGGAACTCACGGTCTTCGCTAAGCGCTGCTAGAGCTTCTTGTAGAGATTCTGCAACTGTTGGGATTTCAGCTGCTTCTTCTGCAGGAAGGTCGTATAGATCTTTATCCATAGCTTCGCCTGGGTGAATCTTGTTCTTGATGCCGTCAAGGCCAGCCATAAGCATTGCTGAGTAGCATAGGTATGGGTTAGCTGCTGGGTCACCAAAACGTAGCTCGATACGACGTGCTTTAGGGCTTGGTACTACTGGGATACGGATAGAAGCAGAACGGTTACGTGCTGAGTAAGCAAGCATTACAGGTGCTTCGAAACCAGGTACAAGACGCTTGTACGAGTTAGTTGATGGGTTAGCAAACGCGTTGATTGCACGAGCGTGCTTGATTACACCACCGATGTAGTAAAGAGCCATTTCAGATAGGCCGCCGTACTTATCACCAGCAAACAGGTTAACGCCGTCTTTTGCTAGAGATTGGTGAACGTGCATACCAGAACCGTTATCACCAACTAGTGGCTTAGGCATGAATGTCGCTGTTTTACCAAATGCGTGAGCAACGTTGTGTACAACGTACTTGTAGATTTGAGTTTCATCAGCTTTCGCTGTTAGCGTGTTGAAGCGAGTAGCGATTTCGTTTTGACCCGCAGTTGCTACTTCGTGGTGGTGAGCTTCAACTACTAGGCCCATCTCTTCCATTACTAGACACATTGCTGAACGGATGTCTTGAGATGAATCTACAGGAGCTACTGGGAAGTAACCGCCTTTAACGCCAGGACGGTGACCTTTGTTACCGCCTTCGAATTCAGTACCTGTGTTCCAAGCTGCTTCTACGTCGTCGATCTTGAAGAAAGAACCAGACATGTCGTTTGAGAACTTAACGTCATCAAATAGGAAGAACTCTGGCTCTGGACCAACTAGAACTGTGTCTGCGATACCTGTAGAACGTAGGTACTCTTCAGAACGTTTAGCGATAGAGCGTGGGTCACGGTCGTAGCCTTGCATTGTTGCAGGCTCAAGAATGTCACAACGGATGTTTAGTGTTGCGTCTTCTGTGAATGGGTCCAGTACAGCAGATGCTGCGTCTGGCATCATTACCATGTCAGATTCGTTAATGCCTTTCCAACCAGCTACTGAAGAGCCGTCAAACATTTTGCCTTCTTCGAAGAAGTCTGCATCAACTTGGTGAGAAGGAATAGAGATATGCTGCTCTTTACCTTTTGTATCAGTAAAACGTAAGTCGATAAATTTAACTTCGTTCTCTTGGATCAGGGATAGTACATTTTCTACTGACATCTTGGATAACCTCCAGTGTTATTAATTCGGTATTAGCTCGATTCGGTTGAAACTAGCATTGATTAATGTCTCTAAGTGCATTAATCGATGCTGATTTATCTATAGCCAAAAACGTGCCAAAAAAATTATTCCATTAATTTCAATGATTTAACTGTTTTTAAGTTTTGCTTAATCTACTTTTTGCACCAAAATGATCTCTGATTGCACTTTATTGGTGCAATCGGTTGTCTGTGCACCAATATGAGACATAAGCGAGCACCATTCAGCAATTAATTGCCTAAGTTGTCAATCCACTTTTTTTATTTTGCGGGAGATTTGGCTCGCCACTCGCAGGTGATGCTTTTTTAGAGTCCTACGAATTTGGCTGCTCAATACTGTACTGAATCAAAGTTAAGCGGATATGAATCGCTAATAAAGAAAAAAGCCCCGGTTCAGATCACATATTTCTGGGTTTTTGTCTAGAATCTGGTATATTATTGACCGTTTTTTAAATCAAGCTAGCGGTTATTATCCAAACTTTTGAGATAAGTGACGGCTACTTTTATGAGTGAATCGAGAATCCATGTCTACTCCACAGATTGATAAGTTAAGAAATATCGCGATCATCGCGCACGTTGACCACGGTAAAACGACTTTGGTTGATAAACTGCTACAACAGTCAGGCACTCTTGAGTCTCGTGGTGAAGCTGAAGAGCGTGTCATGGATTCGAATGACATCGAAAAAGAGCGTGGCATTACCATTCTTGCTAAGAACACAGCAATCAACTGGAATGATTACCGCATCAACATCGTAGATACTCCGGGACACGCGGACTTCGGTGGTGAAGTTGAGCGTATCATGTCTATGGTTGACTCTGTTCTGCTTATCGTTGACGCAGTTGATGGCCCAATGCCTCAAACTCGTTTCGTAACGCAAAAAGCATTCGCACACGGTCTTAAGCCAATCGTTGTAATCAACAAGATTGACCGCCCAGGCGCTCGTCCTGATTGGGTTATGGATCAAGTATTCGACCTTTTCGACAACCTAGGTGCTACTGATGAGCAACTAGACTTCACAGTTGTTTACGCTTCAGCTCTAAACGGTTGGGCAACAATGACTGAAGGCGAAACTGGCGAGAACATGGAACCATTGTTCCAAGCTGTTGTTGATACAGTAGACGCGCCTGCAGTTGACCTTGACGGTCCACTACAAATGCAAATTTCGCAACTTGATTACAGCTCTTACGTAGGTGTTATCGGTGTTGCTCGTGTTACTCGTGGTTCTGTTAAGCCAAACCAACAAGTAACTATCGTAAATGCAGAAGGCAAAAAACGTAACGGTAAAGTAGGTACAGTTCTTGGTTACCTAGGTCTTGACCGTCACGAAGTTGAGCAAGCTAACGCTGGCGACATCATTGCAATCACTGGTCTTGGTGAGCTGAAAATTTCAGACACTATCTGTGACGTAAACAATGTTGAAGCAATGACTCCGCTTTCTGTTGATGAACCAACAGTAACAATGACGTTCCAAGTAAACACTTCTCCGTTCGCGGGTAAAGAAGGTAAGTTCGTTACTTCACGTAACATCCTTGAGCGTCTAGAGAAAGAACTAGTACACAACGTTGCACTACGTGTTGAAGAAACTGATAACCCAGATCGTTTCCGTGTTTCAGGTCGTGGTGAACTTCACCTATCTATCCTGATCGAAAACATGCGTCGTGAAGGTTTCGAGCTAGCTGTATCTCGTCCAGAAGTTATCATCAAGAAAGACGAAGATGGCAACCTAACTGAACCGTTTGAAACTGTGACTATCGACGTGCTTGAAGAGCACCAAGGTGGCATCATGGAAAACATCGGTCTACGTAAAGGTGAGCTAACTGATATGTCTCCAGATGGCAAAGGCCGTGTTCGCATGGACTTCATGATGCCTTCTCGTGGTCTTATCGGTTTCCAAACTGAGTTCCTAACGCTAACGTCTGGTTCTGGTCTTCTTTACCACTCATTTGATCACTACGGTCCTCACAAAGGCGGCGTAATTGGTCAACGTAACAACGGTGTTCTAATCTCGAACGCTACTGGTAAAGCTCTGACTTACGCACTATTCAACCTACAAGAACGTGGTCGTCTATTTGCTGAGCACGCGGATGAAGTATACGAAGGTCAAATCATCGGTATTCATAACCGTTCAAACGACCTAACAGTAAACTGTCTGAAAGGTAAGCAGCTAACGAACGTTCGTGCATCAGGTACTGATGAAGCACAGGTTCTTTCGCCACCTATCCGTCACACTCTAGAGCAAGCTCTTGAGTTCATCGACGAAGACGAACTAGTAGAAGTAACGCCAGTAAGCATTCGTATCCGTAAGAAGCTTCTTACTGAAAACGAACGTAAGCGTGCAGCACGTCCAGCTAAGGCTTAATTGCCAGCTGACCAGCTTCTAGCTAATTAAGAAAGCCCTGAGTAGCCTAGCTGCTCGGGGCTTTTGTTTTATATGGCATTAGGATAGATACGGGTAAACGAGATGCGGGATACGAAGAGCGTGTTCCATACCTATTCATCGAATCGTCATTCCAGAATCGAGGGACGAGATATCTGGAATCTTTTTACGGCATGGAAGAGATTCCCTATCACGCTCGTTCCTCGCTGTAGGGAATGACGGTGGTTTGTTTAGTGCGAGTAGACGAGATGCGTGATACGAAGAGCGTGTTTTATATCTACTCATCGAATCGTCATTCCAGAATTGAGGGACGAGATATCTGGAATCTAGCTTTTGATTCCTAGGTGGCTTTCAACGAATTGAACTCGCTCAGCTACCGACATAAATGGCACTTCAACGATCTCATAACCTAGCTCTTGATAGACGTTGACCAGCGCGTAGTGAATCTCTAATGCTTCTTCAAAGGGGTAAGGGCGCACTTCATCTTGAACATAAATCGAAGCCTCTGGTCGGCAGAACAAGACTTGTGAGTGATAACCCTTGCTTGCTTCTCGGTAAGTCGCATCTATATCTAGTTTAGCCTGAGCCAAATAGCCACCGATATCTGGAATAGCGCGATCGAGAAATGCAGTTGGGTGCTGCCTCGCTTGCTCTTTCTGCTCGCTCATTACACCTAAACATAGCTGAGCAAAGCCCGGAAGGTCTAACCAAGGCAAGATACCGTTTTCAAGCTGACTTTGTTCTTCGATCAGCTGGCGAGAGGACTCTGCGAAGGTTGGGTAACCCATGTCACCCAAGGCATTAATCAGAGTTGTTTTTCCGGCTCCGGGACCGCCAGTAATAATGATTGGGTTCATACGGGCTTATCTTGATTCGTTTCTACTGATGTTATTTTTGGTTCAGCTGAGCTAGGAATTTATCTGATTCTGCGATGGCAGCATTCATCTGCTTAATCGCGTAGGCGATGTCTTTTTCTAAGCTCATGAACTCGCCTTGCAGTGAACCAACCGCACTCGCATTGAGGTTGTGCTTGAGATAAAGCGTGTTGTCGCGAAGAGTGTTCAGTACCGGATCCATTTTCTTCTCAGCTCTTTTCATTGCTGATAGCATGGTTTGGTAAGACGATTTGGTTTCACGCAGCTTTTTCTCACTTGAACGACGCAGTGAATCACTGGTGTAGAGATCTAACTCACCCTGCCACTCTTCAAATAGCGCATCGGACACATCTTCAATCGCAGCAATGCGGTCACTGACATTTTGTGCGGCTTTCTCGCTGTCTTGGTATTTATCATTAATCTTGTTGTACATGTCTTCAAGGTCGCCACCACTGAAGTTAGTCAGGCTACTCAAGGCTTCAAGTGCGCTGGTAAATTCTTCCTGAGCATCCTGCTGAGACTCTTTCGCGTCTTCTACTCTGTCGACCATAATGTCACGTTTGTGGTAACCCACTTGCTCCATTGCGGAGTAATAAGCGGATTGGCATCCAGTAAGAGTAAAAATAGAGAGGACTATAACTATTAAATAAGGCATCCTAGTTTCCTATAGTTAAATAATATCAATCGTAGTAAATAACTGCTCAATCTAGCTTGTTAAAATGCTCGATAACGGCGTTAGAATTTTTGATTGTAGAATGACTACTTATCGAAACTATTCTTTGCCGAGAAGGGCTTCCTTGTTCTCAAGCCTTTTTCCTACGCTATTTTTGAACATTTACTTACTGTGATTAATATAACGGAATAATAATTAGGACTATGAACGAGTTACCAGGGAGTTACAAGTTGAAGATAAAAAAGGTCGCCACACTCAGTATTCAGTTTTCTCGCTATCTTTTGGCGCGCATGACGCATGATAGAGTCAACGTGAATGCGGGGTACTTGGCGTACATTACCTTGCTCTCAATTGTGCCGATGTTGACGGTTTTGCTCTCTATCTTGTCGTCATTCTCAGTCTTTGCTGATGTTGGCGTGGTGATTCAAAATTTCGTCATTACCAACTTTGTTCCAGCATCAGGAGATGCGGTGCACGGTGCTTTGTTAGAGTTCGTTGCCAATACCGGCAAGATGACGGCGGTAGGTAGTGTGTTCTTATTCATTGCAGCGCTGATGCTGATCTCGAATATTGATAAGAACCTAAACTACATCTGGCGAGTAACGGAAAAGCGACGTGCGGTGCTGTCTTTTTCTATGTACTGGATGGTGCTCACGCTTGGACCTATCTTGGTCGGTGCGAGTATTGCTGCAACGTCTTACGTGACATCATTGAGCTTATTGCAAAATGAGGTGGTGTCTGGTGCCTTTAATACCGTGATTCGCAAACTTCCTTTGATTCTCTCTTTCTTTGCGTTCTTCGGTCTGTACCTGCTGGTTCCCAACAAAAAGATACACTTTTCTCATGCAGCAGCGGGCTCTCTGGTTGCGGCTCTGTTGTTCGAACTCAGTAAGAAAGGCTTTGCAGCCTACATTACGCAATTCCCTTCTTACCAGTTGATTTATGGCGCATTAGCGGCAATTCCTATTCTGTTTGTTTGGGTGTATTTGTGCTGGTTGATCGTGCTGGTGGGGGCTGAGGTGACGGCCGCATTGGGTGAGCAGGAACAGTGGAGTGACTCGAAAGAAATGGTACACTCGTCGGATAAAGACAAAATCACAGAGCAAGGAAAC
Organism: Vibrio sp. 10N.286.48.B8; assembly: GCF_003050085.1. Taxonomy (NCBI): domain Bacteria; kingdom Pseudomonadati; phylum Pseudomonadota; class Gammaproteobacteria; order Vibrionales; family Vibrionaceae; genus Vibrio; species Vibrio sp. 10N.286.48.B8. The sequence continues at coordinate 71,939 of NZ_PIGD01000005.1, forward strand.
AACAGTGATAGCACTGATCCAGAGAGTAAGTGAAGCTGCCGTCCGTGTTGATGGCGAAGTAGTTGGTGAGATTGAGCAAGGCTTATTGGTTTTGTTAGGCGTAGAAAAAGGTGATGACGAAGCCAAAGCCAAGCGTTTGATGGAACGAGTAACTACTTATCGTGTCTTTGGAGATGAAGACGATAAAATGAACCTCAACGTGAAACAGGTAGAAGGTAAGGTATTAGTGGTGTCTCAATTCACTCTGCCAGCCGATACCAAGAAAGGGACACGAGCAGGGTTTTCTCGTGGTGCTCACCCAGAAGATGCAGAGCGTCTTTACAACTATTTCTCTGACCAATGTGAATCAGTGTTGCCAACGGAACGTGGCCGCTTCGCAGCCGACATGAAAGTGTCTTTGGTTAATGATGGCCCAGTAACATTCTGGCTGCAGGTTTAGGCTTAAAGGAATAAGCATGTTTAAACTCATAACACCGACCACCGAAAATCAGCTAAACAAGTATTACCATTTTCGTTGGCAGATGCTCCGTGAACCTTGGCGAATGCCGGTAGGTTCAGAGCGCGATGAATATGACCCAATGAGTCACCATCGTATGATTGTTGATGGCCGTGGTCGCCCGATGGCGATTGGTCGTCTGTATATCACCCCAGATCTAGAAGGTCAGATCCGCTACATGGCGGTGAAGAACTCTCGCCGAAGCAAAGGCATGGGCTCACTGATCTTGGTTGCGCTAGAGTCATTAGCGCGTCAAGAGGGCGCTAAGCGCTTGGTGTGTAATGCACGTGAAGATGCGATCTCATTCTATGAGAAGAATGAATTTGAACGTCGCGGTGAGATTAACGACCAACGTGGCCCAGTGCGTCACCAACAAATGGTTAAGCACCTTGACCCAATGGCGGATGTACTGCGCAAACCTGAATGGTGTAATGAGCTGCAGCAGCGCTGGGAACATCAGATCCCGATCAGTGACAAGATGGGCATCAAGATTAACCAATATACAGGTTACCAATTTGAGTGTAGTGCTCAACTGAATCCTAATTTGAACCCGCATAACACCATGTTTGCAGGCTCCGCCTTTACGCTTGCGACTTTAACGGGTTGGGGTATGACGTGGTTACTGATGAAAGAGCGTGGCCTGACCGGTGATATCGTATTGGCAGACAGTAATATTCGTTATCGTCATCCGGTTGAGCAAAATCCTGTTGCCTCTACTTCGTTAGACGGTATCAGTGGTGATTTAGACCGCCTCGCGTCAGGCAGAAAGGCACGTATCATCATTCACGTGACCATTCACAGCGGCGATGTGGAAGCGGTAGAGTTTACCGGTACCTATATGCTGATCCCTGATTATAAGAAAATACTATCGACGGATAGCAAGGCGAGTGAATAACTTCACGCTCGCTTGATGATAGATAGAATTATTGATTGAAAGCGCTACTCCTGAGGAGTGGCGCTTTTTTGTTGGCAGTCGTTAATCTCCGAATACTCCGCTTGGGTGAGCTTGCCTGAGATTTGATGGCATGTGTCCGATAGGGTAATCGATAGGGTGTGTTGCTCGGCTTTAAGCAAGTCGAGCTCTCCAGAAACCTCACCATTGAGCGTTTGAATCCTTTGTTCGCCTTGCTCTGCTGCCGATGCACCAATAATGTGCATCGGTTCGAGAGTGAAGCGTCCACGGTCAAAATTGGCATTGAGCTCTGGGATCTCGAATACGTTATCGGTTGAAGTTTCAGAAAGCCTGTCGTTAAAGGTCATCACGCCTTGGCGAACGCTACCAGTGAGTTGACCTGTGGTCGAATAGCCCAGCATCAGTGAGTCGCCATATAAACCTGAAGCTTGAAGTTCGAATTCGCCATAACCGGTTGCATCGAGTGGTAATTCGAGTCGCTGCAGCATAGGCGCAATAGGTAACCCATCGGCAGAAATATCTAAGCTCCATGGCTTGCTGATTTGGTTAAAGTCGAGTGTCGCATTGGCTTCAATGTAGCCATTTCTGAGAGGTGCAAACAGACGTGTCAGCGTCCATTTCCCTTGTTCGCTATTCATTTCCATCACTGGCTGAGCGCTTACAATGTTTTGGTAGCTGGCATCATTGGCGCTCGCCATTAGCTTTCCTTGCCACAAACCTAGTTTTCTATCTTGCAGCAATTGAACTTGATGCCCCTCAACATGTAACCCTGAGACCTGCCAGTAAGGTTTTTCTGCGAGTTGGATGAGTTGACTGCGTTCTATGTTAAGTCGGCTAACCTCGATGCTCTGGAGTTGTGTGAGCCAAGGGATTAGGCGAGTAGCAGGGAGGTTTTTATCTTGGCTTTCAGTAATCCATTTTATGCCTTGCAGGTCGAGTTGCGCTAATTCAATGCTGCTAGGTGTTATTTCGCCATTGAGTTGCACAGTGCCCTGCAGGAATTGAGTATAGAAATCCTCAATCAGAATCTGGTTTGCTTCTAGGTTGAGCTTGAGGCTTGGCCCGATGAACATGTCATCATCAATGGTCACTCCTTCAGCTTGCAGAGAGAAAATGGCTTTCTGTTGCTTCCACAGTTCAAAGGGTAGTTGGATATTTTCTAACGAGGCATCAAAGGCTGCGAGATGGCCACCTTTCCACTCTACATCGCTACGCAGAATATCTAGGCTGTTGATGTGGTTAATCTGAATACCTGCCACATCCCACTCTTTGCTTAGTAGGCTTTGGGTTTGCTGCTGATTGAGTCGTAAGCCATCGATGGTCACATTCACTAACGACCAATCTTGCTGATATTGCTCTGCTTGTCCGGAAATCTTAGCGCCACGCCAGTCAAACGAAGTACCATAAAGGGTGCTGTCACTCGGCTTGAGGTCCAGGTCAATCAACAGGTTATCGAATGCTTCACCTTGCCAATATAACTGCGAGGCTGAAAGTTGGGTTTTGCCATAAGGTAGCAGTGAGTTTTGGTTATCCCACACGGGGCCGGCGATCTGAAGGTTGATGCCTCGTGCATTAAAGTCTGGAGTCGAGAAATCTAGATTATTGATCGCTAGCTGACGGAGCTTGAGGTTTGGTTGGGTAAACACTGATGTGAATGTGTCTAGATCGTTGGCTTCTAACTGCAGTCCGCTGATCAATACAGAGTCCAAAACCAGCTTAGTTTCAAGAATAGAGTCTGGGCTGAACCAGATGTCGACCTTGTCGATATACAGGGGTGGTTGTTTTTCCGATTGGCTTTGGGTGATGCCCATCAAGGTGATGTGATAAGGCGCCTGATACTCAACATCTTCAATGAGCACAGGTTGTTCAATCGTATGCTTGATAAAAAAGTTAGCAACATCGGCGCGGTATTGGGTTTGTAGGCTTAACAGCAATGCTGCGATAAACGCAACGGCGATAGCCAACACAATGCCGAACACCATCAATACCTTTTTCATTCCCTGAAAGCCTTAAATCTCAATAGTCTTAAAACAGAGTGGAACAAAAAGGGTCAAGCATCAACAAAAAAGCCCCTCAAAAGAGGGGCTTGCTACAAAAATATCATTTTAAATAGGACGTTCGCTTTTGGCTAAGCCCGAGCAGATGGTTGGATTAGTCCAGTTGAGGACCAGCGGCAACAAGTGACTTACCTTCAGCGTTGTCTGTGTACTTGTCAAAGTTGTTGATGAAGCGTTCGGCTAGATCTTTCGCTTTGCTTTCCCATTGTAGTGGGTCAGTGTACGTGTCGCGTGGGTCAAGAATCGCTGGGTCAACATCGTGTAGCGCTAGTGGCACTTCTAGGTTGAACATAGGGATAACCTTAGTATCAGCCTTGTCGATAGAGCCATCTAGGATTGCGTCGATGATGCCACGAGTATCTTGAATAGAGATACGCTTGCCTGTGCCGTTCCAACCTGTGTTCACTAGGTAAGCTTCAGCGCCAGCTGCTTCCATACGTTTCACGAGCACTTCAGCGTACTGAGTTGGGTGAAGAGTAAGGAACGCCGCACCAAATGCCGCAGAGAATGTTGGTGTTGGCTCAGTAATACCACGCTCAGTACCTGCTAGTTTCGCAGTGAAGCCAGATAGGAAGTGGTACTTCGTTTGCTCTGGAGTCAGTTTAGAAACTGGTGGTAGTACACCGAATGCATCAGCAGTCAGGAAGATAACTTTTTGAGCATGGCCTGCTTTTGATACTGGTTTAACGATGTTATCGATGTGGTGAATCGGGTAAGAAACACGAGTGTTCTCAGTTTTTGAACCGTCATCAAAGTCGATAGAACCATCACCACGAACCGTTACGTTTTCTAGTAGTGCGTCGCGACGGATTGCATTGTAGATTTCTGGTTCTGCTTCTTTAGATAGGCGAATGGTTTTCGCGTAACAACCACCTTCGAAGTTGAAGATGCCATCATCGTCCCAACCGTGCTCATCATCACCGATTAGCTCACGTTTAGGATCGGTTGATAGAGTTGTTTTACCTGTACCAGATAGGCCGAAGAAGATGGCTACATCGCCTTTTTCGCCGACGTTTGCACTACAGTGCATTGAAGCAATGCCTTGCAGAGGAAGCAGGTAGTTCATCATTGCGAACATGCCTTTCTTCATCTCACCGCCGTACCAAGTACCACCGATGATTTGAACGCGCTCTGTTAGGTTGAAAGCAACGAAGTTTTCAGAGTTCAGACCCTGTTTTTCCCAATTAGGGTTGGTTGTTTTAGCACCGTTCATTACCACGAAATCTGGTTCGAACGTTGCTAGCTCTTCGTCTGTTGGACGAATGAACATGTTCTTAACGAAGTGCGCTTGCCACGCTACTTCAGTGATAATACGTACACTTAAGCGCGTATCAGGGTTAGCACCACAATAACCGTCGATGACAAACAGGCGCTTGCCAGATAGCTGAGTTGTCACAAGCTCTTTCAGCTCATTCCATACTTCAGTTGTAATCGGTTTGTTGTCATTTTTGCCTTGATCTGACCACCACATGGTATCGCGGGTCGTGTCATCTTTAACAATGTACTTATCTTTTGGTGAGCGGCCAGTAAAGATACCAGTGTCTACCGCAACAGAGCCTAGTTCCGTTACTACGCCTTTTTCGTAGCCTTCCAAACCTGGCAGTGTTTCTTCAACGAATAACTGCTCGTAGCTAGGATTACGAAGAACTTCAGTAACGCCAGTCAGTCCGTGCTTAGTTAGATCAATTTGTGCAGCCTTTGTATGTTCCATAACGGTCATAGGTGCTCCTTGTAGGATATTTTGTAGGGATTTTGTATTAATTTTTTATTGTTATCTGCTCACCATGCTAGCAACGAGACTCGGGGGAAACAGGGATACAGCTCAAAAAATACCCATATTAACCATAGGGTTTTAAGCGTCTCGTCACATATTGGCCCAACTAGTCTATCCTGTACGCAAACCTTTGCGCTAGGGGTGAGAACATTATTAATTGATTAAAATTAAGCGGTGATTTTATTACGAGATGTTACGGAGTTTGCGCTATTTTGATCACAAAAAAGGCCAGCTTAGTGCTGACCTTTTTGGGGTAAATTACGTGTTTTAGGTACGCCGTAAATTAATGAACCGTATTGCTGCCTTTATCTGCTGCTTCTGCGTACAGTGCGTCAACATCGTTCTTGTCGAACGAGTAGTTTGTGCCACAATAATCGCAGTGCAGACCAACGCTTCCTTCGGTACTTAGGATGTCGTAGATCTCTTCTTGAGCAACGGTAATGATTGCAGCTGCGCTTCGATCGCGTGAACAGCCGCAGAAGAACTCAACCGGTTGTGGTGTGAATAGCTGTACTTTCTCTTGGTTGTACAAACGGTAAAGCAGTTCGTTTGCTTCAAGAGAAAATAGCTCTTCGTTTTTCACTGTGTCTGTCAGTTGCTCTAGGTGCTCGAAGTCGTCTGGTGTGCCAGTGCCGTCAGGCATAACTTGCAGCAACATACCTGCAGCATGTGCTTTGCCTTCGTGCTCGCCAGTGCGTAACCATAGACGGGTCTTAAGCTGTTCAGAGTTTGCGAAGTAACCTTCAAGTACTTCAGCTAGTGTGTCGCCTTCAAGACCAACGATACCTTGGTAGCGCTCACCTTTCTTAGGATCGATAGTGATCACTAGGTGACCTTTACCCATTAGGTCGTGTAGACCTGCGTCATCTGCGATATCGCCTTCAAAACGAGCAACACCACGGATCTTCTGATCGTGGTCGCCATTGATAACTGCTAGAGATACTGGGCCGTCACCTTGCAATTGCATCGTGATAGAACCTTCAAACTTTAAGGTCGCAGTTAATAGCGTTGTTGATACCAATAGCTCGCCCAGTAGTTTTTGCACTGGTGCTGGGTATTCCTTGCTAGAAATAATCTGTTGGTACGCTTCATCCATTTGTACCAATTCACCACGTACTGATAGGTCTTCAAATAGGTAGCGATTTAAAACATTACTTGTAGACATTGGGTCTGCCATTTGGCTATTCCTTCTAGCTTATTGAGTCTTGAACTTAATGATGTCACGACGTTGCTTCTTATCAGGGCGACGCTCTGGAGCTGGGTTATGAGCATTCAGTTTACGCTGTGTCGCAAACTCTTCTCTTTTTGCCAAGCTCTCGGTGGTTTCTTCATAGAGGGTTTGAGCGATTGGAGCTCCACCACGATGAGCAGAGATTTTCTCGATAGTCACCGTCTTTTCTTCATTACCTTGGCGCAGTGTAATCACAGCCCCAAGTTCGACAATTTTACTTGGCTTGCTGCGCTGACCATTATAGTGGACTTTGCCACCATCGACCATGTTACGAGCAATGGACCGAGTTTTGTAAAAGCGTGCTGCCCACAACCATTTATCGAGTCTGACAGCTTCATTAGCAGTTTTCATATAGGGCAGTGCCTTATTTAGTAAGAAATGAATGCGGTTTAACTGTAATGAACAGTGCGCAACATGTTTTTGATGATGCTTATCACATTAGGTAGAGGTTTTATGTGGAGGCGGTTGGCATTTTTTTCAAGTCATAATACAAAATAGCCATGTTATGCCGATTTATCGATTTGCTATGATATAGTTTAAGATCTTATTGCTTAAATAAGCTTGGTATCGAACGAATGAATAAAAAAGCTGAAAGTTTAATGATTTGCAGCGTTTGTCGTCATGAAAAGGGACAAGGAAAGTGAACTTTTTAGAGCTCAAAAGTCGCGTAGGTAATTCTCCTATGTTGAGCCGCTTATTAGAGAATGGGTTTGTACTTCAGCAGAAACTAAGCCTAGCGATCTGTTGTGTATTGATTGCTGCTTCCGCATGGATTTTAGGGCAGCTTGCATGGTTTATCGAACCTGCCGAGCACACCGTCGTGCCTTGGGCAGCATCGGCTTCATCGTCTTCAACGCCTCAATCGACCCTGGATATATCTTCTTTGCAGCAGAGCAACATGTTTGGAGCTTACAACCCAAGCACGCCCGCTGTAGTTGAACAGCAAGTTATTCAAGATGCGCCTAAGACAAGATTAAACCTCGTTTTAGTGGGTGCAGTCGCTAGTTCTAATCCAAAACTGAGCTTAGCAGTGATCGCGAATCGCGGCACGCAAGCGACCTACGGGATTAATGAAGAGATTGAAGGCACCCGAGCCAAGCTCAAAGCGGTATTAGTCGATCGCGTGATCATTGACAACTCAGGACGAGACGAAACCCTGATGCTTGAAGGTATTGAGTACAAGCGTTTGGCCGTATCAGCGCCAGCGTCACCTCGAGCCTCTTCTTCGGTTCGTGGTAATAACCCGGCTTCTGCAGAAGAGAAGCTTGATGAAATTAAAGCGAAGATAATGAAAGATCCGCAACAAATCTTCCAATATGTTCGACTGTCTCAGGTGAAGCGCGACGATAGTGTTATTGGTTATCGTGTGAGCCCTGGCAAAGATTCAGAACTTTTTAACTCAGTGGGGCTCCAAAACGGAGATATTGCTACTCAGTTAAATGGACAAGACCTGACAGACCCAGCCGCTATGGGCAACATATTCCGTTCTATCTCAGAGCTGACAGAGTTAAATCTCGTCGTCGAGAGAGATGGTCAACAACATGAAGTGTTTATTGAATTTTAAAACTTTGCGTCTATCGAAGGACGAAAGTGTAGGAGAAGTACGTGAAGCATTGGTTTAAGAAAAGTGCATGGTTATTGGCAGGAAGCTTGATCTGCACACCCGCAGCCATCGCGAGTGATTTTAGTGCCAGCTTTAAAGGCACTGATATCCAAGAGTTTATTAATATTGTTGGTCGTAATTTAGAGAAGACCATCATCGTTGATCCATCGGTGCGCGGAAAAATCGATGTACGCAGCTACGACGTATTGAATGAAGAGCAATATTACAGCTTCTTCTTAAACGTATTAGAGGTGTATGGCTACGCGGTCGTTGAAATGGACTCGGGTGTTCTTAAGATCATCAAAGCTAAAGACTCTAAAACCTCGGCAATTCCAGTTGTCGGTGACCGTGATTCGATCACTGGCGACAGCGTAGTCACGCGTGTTGTGACGGTACGTAATGTCTCGGTTCGTGAGCTTTCTCCTTTGCTTCGTCAATTGAACGACAATGCCGGTGCGGGTAACGTAGTGCACTACGATCCTGCCAACATCATTCTTATTACCGGCCGAGCGGCGGTGGTAAACCGTTTAGCGGAAATCATCAAGCGTGTTGACCAAGCAGGTGATAAAGAGATTGAAGTCGTTGAGCTAAAAAATGCCTCAGCAGCAGAGATGGTACGCATTGTTGATGCGCTGAATAAAACCACAGATGCGAAGAATACGCCTGCATTCCTACAGCCTAAGCTGGTTGCTGATGAGCGTACCAATGCGATTCTGATTTCTGGTGACCCTAAGGTTCGTAGCCGTCTAAGAAAGCTTATCGAGCAACTTGATGTCGAAATGGCAACCAAGGGTAACAACCAAGTTATCTACCTAAAGTATGCGAAAGCTGAAGATTTGGTCGATGTGTTGAAAGGTGTGTCGGATAACCTGCAATCAGAGAAGCAGTCATCAACCAAAGGCAGCTCATCGCAGCGTAACCAAGTGATGATCTCTGCACACAGTGATACTAACTCTCTAGTTATTACCGCGCAGCCTGACATCATGAACGCTCTGCAAGACGTGATCGCTCAGCTGGATATTCGTCGTGCTCAAGTATTGATTGAAGCCTTGATCGTTGAAATGGCTGAAGGCGATGGCGTTAACCTTGGTGTGCAATGGGGTAACCTAGAAACAGGTGCAATGATCCAGTACAGCAACACTGGTGCGTCAATTGGTGGCGTAATGGTCGGTCTAGAAGAAGCTAAAGATTCTACTACAACCACCGCTGTTTATGACTCTGATGGAAAATTCCTACGAAATGAAACCACCACTGAAGAAGGTGATTATTCAACATTAGCCTCTGCACTTTCAGGTGTTAATGGCGCGGCAATGAGTGTGGTGATGGGTGACTGGACTGCACTTATTAGTGCGGTAGCGACCGATTCAAACTCAAACATCCTATCTTCTCCAAGTATTACCGTGATGGACAACGGCGAAGCGTCATTCATTGTGGGTGAAGAGGTGCCTGTTTTAACAGGTTCAACAGCAGGTTCAAGCAACGATAATCCATTCCAAACGGTTGAACGTAAAGAAGTGGGCATCAAGCTGAAGGTTGTTCCACAAATCAACGAAGGCGATTCTGTTCAGCTGAATATTGAACAAGAAGTGTCGAACGTATTGGGCGCGAACGGCGCGGTAGATGTACGTTTTGCTAAGCGTCAACTGAACACCTCTGTGATTGTTCAAGATGGCCAAATGCTGGTGCTGGGTGGTTTGATTGATGAACGTGCGTTAGAGAGTGAATCTAAGGTGCCATTCTTGGGTGATATTCCTGTTCTTGGGCACCTGTTCAAGTCAACCAGTACTCAGGTTGAGAAAAAGAATCTAATGGTATTCATCAAACCGACCATCATCCGTGATGGTATGACGGCTGATGGTATCACTCAGCGTAAATACAACTTCATTCGAGCTGAGCAGCTGTACAAGGCAGAGCAAGGTTTGAAACTGATGGCTGACGATAATATTCCAGTACTGCCTAAATTTGGTGCAGACATGAATCACCCGGCTGAAATCCAAGCCTTCATTGATCAAATGGAAACAGAATAATGGCTGAATTGGTAGGGGCGGCACGTACTTATCAGCGCTTGCCGTTTAGCTTTGCGAATCGCTACAAGATGGTGTTGGAATATCAGCATCCAGAGCGTCCGCCGGCACTTTATTATGTAGAGCCTCTAAAATCGGCGGCGATCATTGAAGTAAGCCGTGTGGTGAAAAATGGCTTCACGCCACAAGCGATCAGCGCAGACGAATTTGATAAAAAATTGACCGATGCGTATCAGCGTGACTCGTCGGAAGCTCGTCAGCTAATGGAAGACATTGGTGCTGACAACGACGACTTCTTCTCGCTAGCAGAAGAGTTGCCACAAGATGAAGACTTACTTGAATCGGAAGACGATGCACCAATCATCAAGCTAATTAACGCGATGTTGGGTGAGGCGATCAAAGAGGGTGCTTCAGATATTCATATCGAAACCTTTGAGAAATCACTGTCTATCCGTTTCCGTATTGATGGTGTGTTGCGTGATGTTCTTGCGCCGAGCCGTAAACTGGCTCCGCTGTTGGTGTCACGTGTCAAGGTTATGGCTAAGCTAGATATTGCGGAAAAACGCGTGCCACAAGATGGTCGTATTTCTCTGCGTATCGGTGGTCGAGCGGTCGATGTTCGTGTGTCTACGATGCCTTCATCGCACGGTGAGCGCGTGGTAATGCGTCTGTTGGATAAGAACGCGACTCGTCTAGACCTGCACAGTTTAGGCATGACGGCCGAGAACCACGAAAACTTCCGTAAGCTTATTCAGCGCCCACACGGTATCATCTTGGTTACTGGTCCTACGGGTTCTGGTAAATCAACGACCTTGTACGCTGGCCTGCAAGAGCTCAACAGTAATGAGCGAAATATTCTAACCGTTGAAGACCCAATCGAATTCGATATCGATGGCATTGGCCAAACACAAGTGAACCCTAAGGTTGATATGACCTTTGCGCGTGGTTTACGTGCCATTCTTCGTCAAGACCCGGATGTGGTAATGATTGGTGAGATACGTGACTTAGAGACCGCTGAGATCGCTGTTCAAGCCTCTTTGACCGGTCACTTAGTAATGTCGACCCTTCACACCAATACGGCAATCGGTGCGATTACACGTCTACGTGATATGGGCATCGAACCCTTCTTGATCTCTTCTTCGCTGCTGGGTGTTTTGGCTCAGCGCTTGGTTCGTACCCTATGTAACGACTGTAAAGAACCTTACGAAGCGGATAAAGAGCAGAAGAAGCTGTTTGGGTTGAAGAAGAAAGACAGCCTTACGCTTTACCATGCCAAAGGGTGTGAAAACTGCAGTCACAAAGGCTATCGAGGCCGTACCGGTATTCATGAACTCCTGATGATTGACGACTCGGTGCAAGAGCTTATTCACAGTGAAGCTGGCGAACAGGCGATTGAGAAAGCAATTCGTGGCACAACCCCAAGTATTCGAGATGATGGCTTGAGCAAAGTTCTAAAAGGGGTAACGTCCTTAGAAGAAGTGATGCGTGTGACCAAGGAAGTCTAGTATGGCGGCATTTGAATACAAAGCACTGGATGCCAAAGGTAAGAGCAAAAAAGGCTCTATTGAAGCGGATAACGCTCGTCAGGCTCGCCAACGCTTGAAAGAACAAGGCTTGATGCCGGTTGAGATGACTGAAGCCAAGGCTAAAACTGCGAAAGGTGCTCAGCCCTCGACCAGCTTTAAGCGTGGTATCAGTACACCTGATCTTGCTTTAATTACTCGACAAATATCCACGCTCGTTCAGTCTGGCATGCCGCTAGAAGAGTGTCTGAAGGCCGTGGCGGAACAATCTGAAAAGCCACGCATTCGAACCATGCTACTGGCGGTTCGTTCGAAGGTAACGGAAGGTTATTCGCTAGCGGATAGCTTGGCTGATTACCCACACATCTTCGATGAACTGTTTAGAGCCATGGTTGCGGCTGGTGAGAAATCTGGTCACTTAGATGCGGTATTGGAGCGGTTAGCCGATTATGCAGAAAACCGCCAGAAGATGCGCTCTAAGCTGCTACAAGCGATGATCTACCCTGTGGTGCTGGTGGTGTTTGCGGTGACGATTGTTTCGTTCCTGTTGGCAACCGTGGTACCTAAGATTGTCGAGCCTATTATCCAAATGGGCCAAGAGCTTCCTCAATCGACACAATTTTTATTGGCATCAAGTGAATTTATCCAGAATTGGGGTATCCAATTACTGTTGTTGATCATTGGTGTGATTGTGTTGATTAAGACCGCGCTGAAAAAACCGGGCGTTCGCATGAGTTGGGATCGCAAGCTATTAAGCATTCCACTGATCGGAAAAATAGCAAAAGGGATTAATACCTCTCGTTTTGCACGAACACTCTCTATCTGTACTTCGAGTGCGATTCCTATTCTTGAAGGGATGAAAGTGGCGGTTGATGTAATGTCGAATCACCATGTGAAGCAACAAGTATTACAGGCATCAGACAGTGTTAGAGAAGGGGCAAGCCTGCGTAAAGCGCTCGATCAAACCAAACTCTTCCCTCCAATGATGCTGCATATGATCGCCAGTGGTGAGCAGAGTGGTCAGTTAGAACAAATGCTGACAAGAGCGGCGGACAACCAAGACCAAAGCTTTGAATCGACCGTGAATATCGCGCTAGGTATTTTCACACCAGCACTTATCGCTTTGATGGCAGGCTTAGTGCTGTTCATTGTGATGGCGACCTTAATGCCGATGCTTGAAATGAATAATTTAATGAGCGGCTAAATGACTGCTCACAAGACGTTAGTTTTTGGATTATCGAGAAGAAGGACATTATTACCTTCAACTCGCTGTCTGTAATTTGGAGAAAATAATGAAAAACAGAATGAAGAAACAATCAGGCTTTACCCTATTAGAAGTGATGGTTGTTGTGGTTATCCTTGGCGTATTGGCGAGCTTTGTTGTACCTAACCTATTGGGTAACAAAGAGAAGGCTGACCAACAAAAAGCCATCACTGATATCGTGGCGCTAGAGAATGCGCTCGATATGTACAAACTGGATAACAGCGTTTACCCAACAACGGATCAAGGTCTTGATGCATTGGTTTCTAAACCAAGTAGCCCAGAGCCTCGTAACTACCGTGACGGTGGCTACATCAAGCGTCTACCTAACGACCCATGGGGCAATGAGTATCAATACCTAAGCCCTGGTGATAACGGCACTATCGATATCTTTACACTTGGCGCTGATGGCCAAGAAGGTGGTGAAGGTATTGCTGCGGATATCGGCAACTGGAACATGCAAGACTTTCAGTAAGCCTAGGCTTATTGTCACTTGATGCCGTTATTTGATGTTAGGACGTAAACAGATGGAGTCTAAAGGTGAAAACTAAGCAAACACAGCCAGGTTTCACCTTAATTGAGATTCTTTTGGTATTGGTATTACTGTCAGTAACGGCGGTCGCGGTGATCGCGACCATTCCTACCAATAGTAAAGATGTTGCTAAAAAATATGCTCAAAGTTTTTATCAACGAGTTCAGCTACTCAATGAAGAAGCTATTTTAAGTGGCTTGGATTTTGGTGTTCGGGTTGATGAAAAAAAATCGACCTATGTACTGATGGCGCTTAAGTCTGAAGGCTGGCAAGAAGTCGACTTTGAAAAAATCCCCTCTTCAACTGAATTGCCGGAAGAACTCGCATTGTCACTGACTCTAGGTGGTGGTGCATGGGAAGACGATGATCGGCTGTTCAATCCAGGAAGCTTGTTTGATGAAGATATGTTTGCGGATCTGGAAGAGGAAAAGAAGCCAAAGCCACCGCAGATCTACATCTTGTCGAGTGCTGAAATGACGCCATTTGTATTGTCGTTTTATCCAAATACCGGAGACACCATACAAGATGGTTGGCGTATTCGAGTATTGGATAATGGTGTCATTCGATTACTAGAGCCGGGAGAAGAATATGAAGAGGAATAACCGTTCTCCTTCTCGTTCTCGTGGTATGACTCTGCTTGAAGTATTGGTTGCGCTCGCTATTTTCGCAACGGCAGCGATCAGTGTGATTCGTGCTGTTACGCAGCACATCAATACTCTCAGTTATCTAGAAGAAAAAACCTTCGCTGCTATGGTCGTTGATAATCAAATGGCCTTGGTGATGCTGCATCCTGAGAAGCTTAAAAAAGCACAGGGTACACAAGAGTTGGCGGGAAGAGAGTGGTTCTGGAAGGTGACTCCCATCGATACCAGCGATAATTTATTAAAGGCGTTTGATGTGAGTGCGGCAACCAGCAAGAAAGCGTCTCCAGTGGTTACGGTGCGCAGCTATGTGGTCAACTAAAAACGTGTGGTTAGCTAAGAGCAAGTCGCTAGGTAAGAGCGTGTCGGCAAATAAGCGTATGCCACGTAAACAAGGTCTATCTTCAAAAGGGAGAGGCTTTACCTTAATTGAAGTTTTGGTCTCGATCGCTATCTTTGCCACGTTGAGCATGGCGGCTTATCAGGTAGTGAATCAGGTTCAGCGTAGCAATGAACTCTCAATCGAGCGCAGCGCCCGTTTGAATCAACTGCAACGTAGTTTAGTCATTTTAGATAATGATTTTCGCCAGATGGCGGTGCGAAAATTTCGCACCAACGGTGAAGAAGCATCATCTAAGCTGATCCTAATGAAAGAGTATTTACTGGATTCCGACAGTGTTGGCATCATGTTTACTCGCCTTGGTTGGCATAACCCACAGCAGCAGTTTCCTCGCGGAGAGGTCACCAAAGTGGGCTACCGTATTAAAGAAGAAACACTTGAGCGTGTGTGGTGGCGTTACCCCGATACCCCTGCAGGCCAAGAAGGTGTGATTACGCCTTTGCTTGATGATGTTGAAAGCTTGGAATTCGAGTTTTATGACGGAAGCCGCTGGGGCAAAGAGTGGCAAACCGACAAATCACTACCGAAAGCGGTAAGGTTAAAGCTAACCTTGAAAGATTATGGTGAGATAGAGCGTGTTTATCTCACTCCCGGTGGCACGCTAGATCAGGCCGATGATGCTTCAAACAGTGACTCTTCAGGCAGTAATGAGGGGAATAATGACTCATCGAACTAACAAGCTTGCACGGACAAGGTCTGCTATGGGTCGTAAGCAGCGTGGTGTCGCGCTGATCATTATCCTGATGCTATTGGCTATCATGGCAACTATCGCTGGCAGTATGTCGGAACGTCTGTTTACGCAATTCAAGCGCGTTGGTAATCAACTGAATTACCAACAGGCTTATTGGTACAGCATTGGCGTAGAAGCGCTGGTGCAAGACGGCATTAGGCAAAGCTACAAAGACAGTGATACCGTAAACTTAAGTCAACCATGGGCGCTAGAAGAGCAGGTATACCCATTGGATTACGGTCAAGTTAAGGGGCGCATCGTTGATGCTCAGGCTTGCTTTAATCTCAATGCATTGGCGGGAGTGACGACTACTTCAAGTAACCAGACACCTTATTTGATCACGGTTTGGCAAACCTTATTAGAAAACCAAGACGTTGAGCCTTATCAGGCCGAGGTTATTGCAAACTCAACGTGGGAATTTGTTGACGCAGATACCCGAACCACCTCTTCAGCGGGGGTAGAAGACAGCACCTATGAAGCGATGAAGCCATCTTATTTGGCGGCGAATGGCTTAATGGCGGATGAATCTGAGCTAAGGGCGGTTTATCAGGTCACGGGTGAAGTGATGAATAAGGTTCGCCCGTTTGTTTGCGCTCTGCCTAGCGACGATTTTCGCTTGAACGTGAATACACTCACGGAAAAGCAGGCGCCTTTATTGGAGGCGATGTTTGCACCTGGTTTAAGTGAGTCAGATGCTAAACAGCTAATAGACAAACGCCCATTTGATGGCTGGGATACGGTGGATGCTTTTATGGCAGAACCTGCCATTGTTGGCGTGAGTGCCGAAGTTAGCAAAAAAGCGAAAGCATATTTAACTGTAGATAGCGCCTATTTTGAGCTAGATGCAGAGGTATTAGTTGAGCAGTCCCGTGTACGTATACGGACGCTTTTCTATAGTAGTAATCGAGAAACAGTGACGGTAGTACGCCGTCGTTTTGGAGGAATCAGTGAGCGAGTTTCTGACCGTTCGACTGAGTAGCGAACCACAAAGCCCTGTGCAGTGGTTAGTTTGGTCGACAAGCCAACAAGAAGTGATAGCAAGTGGTGAGTTGTCTAGCTGGGAGCTGCTGGATGAGTTAACGCCTTACGCTGAAAAGCGCAGCTGTATCGCTTTATTGCCGGGAAATGAATGCTTAATTAAGCGTGTTGAGATCCCGAAAGGTGCTGCTCGCCAGTTCGATTCTATGCTGCCGTTTTTATTAGAAGACGAAGTCGCACAAGATATCGAAGATTTACACCTGACGATTTTAGATAAAGACGCAACGCACGCTACCGTGTGTGGTGTCGACCGCGAATGGTTAAAGCAAGCTTTAGACCTGTTTCGTGAAGCCAATATTATCTTCCGTAAGGTGTTACCAGATACACTGGCCGTGCCTTTTGAAGAATCTGGCATCAGTGCATTGCAGATCGACCAGCATTGGCTACTGCGCCAAGGTAACTATCAAGCCGTGTCGATCAGCGAAGCATGGTTACCGATGTTTTTGCAAAGTGATTGGGTTGTTGCTGATGACGAAGAGCAAGCGACGACTATCTTTAGCTATACCGCGATGCCGAGCGAAGACGTTCAACAGCAGAGCGGTGCGAATTGGCAAGCAAAGCCTGCGGAATTGGTGATGTCTTTGCTGAGCCAACAAGCGATCACAAGTGGCGTAAATTTACTGACTGGCACCTTTAAAACCAAATCTTCATTCAGTAAATATTGGCGCGTATGGCAGAAAGTAGCGATTACTGCTTGTTTGCTGGTGGCTGTGATTGTGACTCAACAAGTGTTGAAGGTTCAACAATACGAAGCTCAAGCACAAGCTTACCGCATGGAGAGTGAACGTATTTTCAGAGCAGTGCTCCCAGGTAAACAACGTATCCCAACAGTGAGCTATCTTAAGCGTCAGATGAACGATGAAGCCAAGAAATATGGCGGTTCAGGCGAGGGTGACTCCTTACTAGGCTGGCTAGCGTTATTGCCAGAAACGCTAGGGCAGGTGAAGTCAATCGAAGTCGAAAGTATTCGCTACGATGGCAACCGCTCTGAGGTTCGACTTCAGGCTAAAAGCTCTGATTTCCAACACTTTGAGACTGCGAGAGTGAAGCTCGAAGAGAAATTTACCGTTGAACAAGGTCCATTAAACCGTAATGGCGATGCTGTATTTGGCAGCTTTACTCTTAAACCCCATCAATAACCTGCGTAAGGAGATCAGTGATGAGAAATATGATTGAGCCACTCCAAGCGTGGTGGACTTCAATAAGTCAGAGAGAGCAACGATTAATGATTGGTTGCTCAATTCTATTGGTGGTCGGTGTTGTTTATTGGGGGCTAATCCAGCCACTCAGTCAGCGAGCTGAACTTGCGCAGAGCCGTATTCAAAGTGAGAAGCAACTTCTGGCTTGGGTAACCAATAAAGCCAATGAAGTGGTTGAGTTGCGAGGCAGTGGTGGCATAAGTGCCAGCCAGCCTTTAAACCAATCTGTGCCTGCTTCTATGCGCCGTTTTAACATCGAGCTGATACGCGTACAACCACGTGGTGAGATGCTGCAAGTGTGGATTAAGCCTGTGCCATTTAATAAGTTCGTTGACTGGCTAACATACCTGAAAGAAAAACAGGGTGTTGAGGTTGAGTTTATGGATATTGATCGCTCTGATAGCCCTGGGGTTATTGAGATCAACCGACTACAGTTTAAACGAGGTTAATGTGAAACGCGGTCTATCTTTCAAATATGGCCTGTTATTCAGCGTCATTTTTATCGTTTTTTTCTCAGTAAGCTTGTTGCTGCATTTGCCTGCCGCTTTTGCTCTCAAGCATGCGCCCGCTGTGCGTGGTTTAAGCATCGAAGGCGTTGAAGGCACCGTTTGGCAAGGTCGCGCTAACAATATTGCGTGGCAGCGTGTCAATTACGGCTCAGTGCAGTGGGACTTCCAGTTCTCTAAACTATTCCAAGCCAAAGCCGAGCTTGCGGTTCGCTTTGGTCGTAACAGCGACATGAATTTATCCGGTAAAGGTCGTGTTGGATATAGCATGAGCGGTGCTTATGCAGAAAACCTCGTGGCTTCAATGCCTGCTATGAACGTGATGAAATATGCGCCGGCTATCCCAGTCCCCGTTTCTATTGCAGGACAAGTTGAACTGACGATCAAACACGCAGTTCATGCTCAGCCTTGGTGTCAATCGGGCGAAGGTACGCTTGCTTGGTCTGGTGCAGCTGTCGACTCGCCAGTGGGTTCATTAGACCTCGGGCCCGTGATTGCGGATATTACCTGTGAAGACAACACCATTGCAGCTAAAGGCATCCAGAAGAGTGATCAAGTGGACAGTGAGTTCTCAGCGAGCGTAACGCCTAATCAAAGCTACACCTCGGCAGCATGGTTTAAACCGGGTGCTGAATTCCCATCAGCGATGCAGAGCCAGCTTAAGTGGTTGGGTAACCCTGACAGCCAAGGTAAATATCAGTTTACTTACCAAGGTCGTTTTTAGCTAAACAGCTAAGGGTCACTAAATTACGAGATATAAAAAACGGGCACCTCATTGAGGTGCCCGTTTTGTTTGAATATCCTATGGCTATAAAGACTGTTGGCTTTAGTCTTTGCCTTGTAAGATCTCTGCCCACGGTAAATCTGCATCACCGAGTACAATGAAGTTCGGGTTTTCTAGCGTTTCTCTTTCATTGTACGAAAGCGGCTCTAGTTGAGTACTTAAGATACGTCCGCCAGCTTCTTCAACAATGCACTGCGTTGCGGCGGTATCCCACTCTCCGGTTGGTCCAAGGCGTAGATAACAATCCACAGCACCTTCTGCTACTAAACATGCCTTAAGCGCTGCTGAGCCTAGAGGAACCAAATCATAATTCCATGCTGAGCTCATACGGCTGGTGATGCGATTGATGTCTTGGCGACGGCTGATCGCCATTGCAATAGACTGGTTTGGTAGTTCATGACGATGCGTTTTGATTTTAACACTGTCATTAAGGTCTGGAATTTTCCAAGCCCCTTTACCGCTGTATGCGTAATAGCTCACACCAGAAACCGGAGCATACACCACACCCATTACTGGCTTGTTATGTTCAATTAGGGCGATAATTGTCGCGAAATCACCACTTCTTGCGATGAACTCCTGCGTTCCATCTAATGGGTCAACCAACCAGTAGCGGTCCCACTGAGCGCGTTTTTCTAGGCTAATATCAGCGGCTTCTTCAGATAACACTGGAATATCAGGCGTGAGTTCACTGAGTTTTTTCGAAATCAGTTTATGCGCAGCCAGATCGGCACTGGTGACAGGCGTGTCGTCACTCTTGGTGAACTCTTCGTAATCTTTCTTTTCGTAGATCTCTAAGATGAGTTGGCCTGCAGAGCGAGCAACCTCAATGACAGAGGGTAGGAGGTGAGACAAATCTTTTGTTGTTGGCATAAATATTCTCTTACTCTTCGAGTGCGCTTATGGCTTTAGTTGTTATTTAGCGAGCGAAGGGTCAATAGTAGGGCGGTAATACTGCGAGCCTCACAGAAGTCGAGATGCGTTAATAGCTCTTC
Organism: Vibrio sp. 10N.286.48.B8; assembly: GCF_003050085.1. Classification (NCBI taxonomy): domain Bacteria; kingdom Pseudomonadati; phylum Pseudomonadota; class Gammaproteobacteria; order Vibrionales; family Vibrionaceae; genus Vibrio; species Vibrio sp. 10N.286.48.B8. The sequence continues at coordinate 91,643 of NZ_PIGD01000005.1, forward strand.
GGCTTGAGCAAGCGGCCAGCGCACAACGTCTAGTGGCTCTGGTTCATCACCTTCTAGCTTTTCTGGGTAGAGGTCTTCTGCGATAAACAGCGTCATTTTGCTAGAGAAGTAAGAGGGCGCAAGGATCACTTCCTTTAGTGGAGTGAGTTTGTTAGCCCCAAAGCCAATCTCTTCTTTGAGTTCACGAACCGCGGCGTCACTTGGTTGTTCACCTGGATCAATCAGCCCTTTTGGAAAGCCGAGTTCATAGCGTTCAGTTCCCGCTGCGTATTCACGTACTAACAGAATATCGCCTTGCTCAGTAATTGGAACCATCATCACTGCGTTGCGCCCGCTAGGCTTCATGCGTTCGTAAGTGCGCTCTTCACCGTTTGAAAAGCGTAAGTCGAGAGACTCGATAGAGAATAGTCTTGATTGAGCGACAGTTTGTTTAGCCAAAATCTCTGGCTTGGTCCTTTTTGTCATTGCGCTCGCTCCTTAGCTCATTGGAATTCTTTCTTATAAAGTCATTCTAATATAGGGGAAATGACCTTGAGTTCCTAGATCCGAGTTTTCATATCCGAAAATTATTGAAGCAGGAGTCGATTACGATCACTTGAATACCTTACTCAAGATGGTAACGAGGTGAGGTTTTTGATAATTAAGCTCATTAATACAAGAGCATAGGAAGCTAATATAGGGGCGTGTTTTCTTAGACCTAAAACAAAAAAGGTTGATGCTCACGCATCAACCTTTCAAATAACGACTAACACTAAATCAGTGATTAGTAGTAAGAGTGCTCACCACGATCGTGCTCAGTTGCATCACGAACAGCAGTCAGTTCACCTTCGAATTGTTGAAGAAGTTCTTTCTCGATGCCTTCTTTTAGAGTCACATCAACCATAGAACAACCGTTACAACCACCGCCGAATGCTACGATAGCAGCACCGTCTTCAGTGATTTCTACCAAGCTAACGTGACCACCGTGACCAGCAAGTTGTGGGTTAACTTGTGTTTGAATTGCGTATTCAACGCGTTCTAGAAGCGGTGCATCATCAGATACCTTACGCATTTTAGCATTTGGTGCTTTAAGCGTTAGTTGAGAGCCCATTTTGTCAGTCACGAAGTCAATCTCAGCTTCGTCTAGGAATGGTAGGCTTAACTCATCTACGTATGCAGAGAATGCTTCGAAAGAAAGTTTGGTATCAGACGCTTCGATAGCATCTGTTGGACAGTAAGAAACACCACACTCAGCGTTTTGTGTGCCTGGATTTACCACGAACACACGAATGTTTGTACCTTCAGGCTGCTGTGACAGCAGATTGGCAAAGTGAGTTTGAGCTGTTTCTGTAATAGTAATATTTGACACGACGAATACCTGAGTAGATTTGTAGGTTATTAGCGCCATTCTACTCCTGTCAGATTTGTAATTCAGCCCTTTTTTGTTGGATTGCTGTACAAGTAGTGATTCACAGCTTTTATCCAGAGGGCTCAGGAGTGCGGCAGATGCAGTAAATATCAATCCTTTTAACGCCCACTTCAAGTAGTAATTGGCATAATTGATACACAGTACTGCCGGTGGTTACAACATCATCAATTATCGCGACGTGAGAGGGGATAGTTCCTTGAAAGTCTTGTTTTTGCAGCGCAAAAGCGCTCTTTAGATTGTGTAATCGTGCGGATTTAGTCAGCCCCTGCTGGGAAGCTGTTGAGCGAATTCGACGAAACAACACCTCATCTTTAACGCCAAGCTCTTGAGCCGTGTAATTGGCCAGTAGCTGACTTTGATTAAAGCCGCGATGGGTGTATCGGCGCCAATGCAGCGGTACGCTGGTGAGCAACGGAGCAGGTTGATCGATACGTGATGCCAATAGCTTAGACAGATCACGTGCAAACCAAAACTTATCAGCGTATTTCATTTGTTGGATATAGCCTGCTGTTGGGAAGGTGTAATCACCGACGCAATAGAGCCGATGCCAAAGCGGAGGATTAGCTAAGCACTCACCACATTGATCGACAGTGGTCAGTGTTTTTATGCCACATCTTTGACAGCGTGGTACAGGTTCAAAGAGCTTGAGACAAGAATTGCACCATCGAGGATGTGCGTCCTCGGGAAGCTTATCGAGCTTACATAGGTGGCATTGAGGTGTGACCAGACGTGGTGTGTGTTTTTGTAGCCAATCGGATAACATAGCTCGCGATGCTTTTGGGTTATGGTGTTCCTTTTGCTAACCATACTGAAAAGCACGGATTATCGCTGACGGAAAAAGTAGGGAATATTGAGAATGAGTGACGCGTTATATTGGCATGTTTCTGGGCAAGGGCCTGATTTAGTACTGGTTCATGGCTGGGGAATGAACGGTGCGGTGTGGCAACAAACCGTTAATGCATTACAAGCTGATTTCCGAGTGCATGTTGTCGATTTACCAGGGTATGGACACAGCGCACACTGCCACGCTCAAGATCTTGAAGAGATTGCTCAGCAACTGTTGGCCGAAGCGCCTAAACAAGCGATCTGGGTGGGTTGGTCGCTCGGTGGTTTGGTCGCAACGCACATGGCTCTTCATCACTCAGATTACGTGAGCAAGCTTGTGACTGTCGCCAGTTCTCCTAAATTCGCTGCTGCTAAAGAGCCCGTATTATGGCGAGGTATTCAGCCAAACGTATTAAGCGCATTCACCGAACAGCTGGTGGAAGACTTCCAAACCACCATCGAACGCTTTATGGCATTGCAAGCCATGGGTAGCCCTTCAGCAAGACAAGATGTAAAACAGCTCAAGCAAGCGGTGCTGTCTCGCCCGTTGCCGAACCCTGAATCATTATTAGCAGGATTAAAGATGCTGTCGGACGTCGACCTGCGTGAACAATTGCCTGAGATTTCAGTGCCTATGTTGCGCTTGTATGGTCGATTAGATGGATTGGTGCCAATCAAGGTGGCCAAAGATTTGGGCAATGCTCTGCCTCATACTGAGCAATACATCTTCACGCAGTCTTCACATGCGCCGTTTATGACCGAAGCCGATGCCTTTTGCAGTGAACTGGTCAGCTTCGCCCAAAAATAATCGCTAAATTTATTGCCGGCTTGGTCGATATATAACCTAATACCAATCACAGTAAGTAAGTGTTCAAAAATAGTGTAGGAAAAAGGCTAGAGAACAAGGCAGAGCTTTTTGATAAGTAGTTATTCTACAATCAAAAGTTCTAACGCCGTTATCGAGCGTTTTAACAAGCTAGGTTGAGCAGTTATTTACCACGATTGGTATAACACCAATGTACAGCATGATACTCAGACCTAACTCTCTCCTGAGCTGATTGCGGTAAGTTGGGCTATGCCTGTTGTGCTGACTCACAGTACAACAGCGTTATAGCAATAACGATGGGCGATTCTTGAGGAGAGTTCGCGATGATTGTGTCACCTGCAACTGCAGTGAGTGTGCCACTAATCGCCCCGTCCGTTAATGTGCAAACAGAGCAAGTTGCGCGTGATAATAGAGTTCGAGAACCTGTCGCTCCCGCCGTAGCATTGGCGAAAACCAATGCAGAGCGAAAGGTAAAGTCGGACGATAAGCGAAGGCAGCAGTCGGCTTGGGATCCTTCAGACCATCCGGGTTATGAAATGGAGAACGAGTCAGAGGCCAATTCGATTAGCCAAGAAGAGCCACAAGATCCTTTTGATAGGCTGTTCAGCTTGTTGGCACTGAGAACTTACAGTGCTGACCAAGGAAAAGGCTATACCATGCGTTTTCGCCTGCCAAAGCATGTTTTAGATGCGGCGATTCAGGAGGGACAGATGGAGAAACGACGTAAGGTCATAAAATATCATTATGGTCATGCTGTTGCGCCTCATGCTCCATCAGAAATGCTGATTGTGTTGTAATTATACTCTTCATACTTGAAGCCGCAGCGTTGTTAACTGCGTAAGTTCACCCTAATTACATAGAACCCCTATGCTCATAGGGATGAACTTACTTGTTGCCTAGCTGCAACCCCAATTATTTCGAGTATAAAATACGTAGAATACAGCTCAGCTTCGATGTCTTTTTTGAACACATAATAAAAACCTGCATACCCTAAGGGATGCAGGTTTTTTGTTTTAAGCACATCAGCTTTTTAGATGAGCTAATGGATTATTTTTTCGCTTTAGCAAAGGCTGCGGCAAAAGCACCGCCCATCGCCGCGTTTTGTTGCGGCTCCTCACGACGGCGTTGTCCACCTTGTGAATTCTGGTTCGGGCGGTTTTGCGTGCGAGGTGCACTTGAACGTTGAGCACGGTTATCTTGTCCCGGCTCGTCCTTCATACGCATGCTTAGCGCAATACGCTTACGCTGAACATCGACTTCCATTACCTTCACCTTGACGATGTCACCGGCTTTAACCACTTCACGGGGGTCAGAGACAAAGCGATCGGTGAGCGCTGAAATATGCACTAAGCCATCTTGGTGAACACCAATATCAACGAAGGCGCCAAAGTTAGCCACGTTCGATACCACGCCTTCTAGAATCATGCCCGGTTCTAAGTCTGAAACGCTGTTTACGCCATCAGCGAAGGTTGCTGTCTTAAATTCAGGGCGAGGGTCACGTCCCGGTTTATCCAGCTCCTTGATGATGTCGCTTACCGTTGGTACACCAAAGTTTTCATTGGTGTAATCAATGGCATGCAAGCCACGCAGGAAGTCTGTGTTACCCACCAGAGATTTGATGTCTTTGTGGTTTTTCTCAGCGATGCTTTTCACCACAGGGTAAGCTTCTGGGTGAACCGATGATGCATCGAGAGGGTTCTTGCCGTCCATAATTCGTAGGAAACCAGCACACTGTTCAAAGGCTTTTGGCCCCAAGCGAGCGACTTTCTTCAGCGTAGTACGCGCTTCAAAACGACCATTTTCATCACGGAAATCCACGATGTTCTGAGCGATGGTGCTAGAAAGGCCCGCTACGCGAGTAAGTAGTGCGGCAGACGCGGTATTCACATCAACACCTACGGCGTTTACACAGTCTTCGACAATCGCATCGAGGCGTTTAGCGAGCATAGTTTGGCTCACATCGTGTTGGTATTGGCCCACACCGATCGATTTAGGGTCAATTTTCACCAGCTCTGCCAATGGATCTTGCAGACGACGCGCGATAGACACTGCACCACGGATCGATACGTCCATGTTCGGGAACTCTTTTGCTGCTAACTCAGACGCAGAATAAACCGATGCGCCCGCTTCGCTAACAATGATCTTTTGTGCTTTTAGGTTGCCACGCTTAATCACATCAGCCACGAAGCTGTCGGTTTCGCGGGAAGCTGTGCCGTTACCAATCGCAATCAGGTCAACGTTGAACTGATGAACCATCTGCTCAACCACGTGTGCTGACTTGTCGTATTGCTTTTGCGGTGGGTGAGGGTAAATAGTCTCTGTCGCTAGAACTTTACCTGTTGAGTCCACAACAGCGATTTTCGAACCGGTACGTAAACCTGGATCCAAGCCCAATGTTGCTCGAGGGCCAGCAGGCGCAGCCATTAGCAGGTCTTTAAGGTTGGTTGCGAATACTTCAATTGCTTCGATCTCTGCTCGTTCTTTCATCGCGCCCATCAATTCGGTTTCCATGTGCATAGAAACCTTGATGCGCCATGCCCAGCTAATCACTTGCTTACGCCAAGCATCTGCAGGAGCGCTGCTTAGAGTAATACCGTAGTGATCAGAGATGATGTTCTCGCAGTAAGAACCGCGTACACCTTCTTCTTGTTCAGGGTCTGCATTCATTGCCAACGTTAAGAAGCCTTCATTTCGGCCTCGCAACATGGCTAACGCACGGTGTGAAGGTACTTTGTTTAGCGTTTCGTTGTGTTCGAAATAGTCTTTGAACTTCTCACCTTCGTTCTCTTTGCCAGCCACAACACGAGCACCAAGCTCTGCGTTGCGGTTCAGGTGTTGGCGAATCTTTTCAAGCAGGTTTGCGTCTTCCGCAATGCGCTCCATGATGATCGCGCGTGCGCCATCCAGTGCAGCTTTGGTATCGGCAATGCCTTTATCGCTGCTGATGAAGTTAGCTGCTTCCGTTTCCGGATCGTGCTGTGGTTCATTCCATAACGTATCGGCAAGTGGCTCTAAGCCTGCTTCAATCGCGATCTGACCTTTGGTACGGCGCTTTGGTTTGTATGGAAGGTATAAATCTTCTAGACGAGTCTTGCTGTCTGCTTGAGTGATATCACGCTCGAGTTCTGGCGTGAGTTTTCCTTGGTCTTGAATCGACTTAAGAATCGTTTGGCGACGATCGTCTAGCTCGCGAAGATAAGAAAGGCGGCTATCAAGGTTACGTAGTTGGGTATCGTCTAAGCCACCCGTAACTTCTTTACGGTAGCGGGCAATAAAGGGAACGGTGTTACCGTCGTCAATTAGGTTTACTGCGGCAGTGACTTGCTCAGAACGGACATTCAGTTCTTCAGCGATCAGTCGACAGATAGCTTGGCTCATCCGATGAATCTCTTATTTAATATCATGACAAATACATGGGGGTGAGCGTACGCTTTTTCTAGCTTTGGCTGTGTAATTATCCTGTCAGAAGTCGAATTTCCGTTTCTGATACCTGCTTTGTGCGAGATCTCTTACAAGTGATGTGAGACTAAGTCGCTTTAAACCAATGAAATCGTCTTGTTTTTTATCTAAGTAATTGATTTTATTGGATTGTGTGTTTGTGGGCGTATTTCCCACCTGAAATGTTTTTTGCAACTATCTAGGAAACTCGCTCAATTACCGTAATATTTAACTTGTCGACAGGGAGTTGGCAGGAACAGGAAAAAGCCTAATGGACTAGGTATCTTCAGGATGAAGATTTGATTACTTAGGATGAGTGGTCAGCAAGGAAGTAATAATCTCTGGATGAGATTCGCCAGTCAGGATGACAGGCTAGAATGGACACCGCTAGGATGGCGATGAACAAAAAGGAAATTGGTTAAAGGATTTAGCCACTATCAAGGAAAGATGCAGGGAGCACCTTATCTCGAAGAGATAAACAGTAGCCGGATTGCTGCGATAGAGACTTAACCCCGTCAGGCGAAAGCCTAGCGGGGTTTTCTTTTGTCTGGAGTTTGAGTTTGCTTGAATACTCAGCTCATCGCTAAGTATTTATTAAGTTTGGTTATTCGTTGTCTGCGTAGCGAATCGAGTTAATGAACCACTCTTTGTCGCCTTCCGGTGTTTTTACCGTAAACTCATCATCCACTTCTTTCTTGAGCAGAGCTCTAGCCATTGGTGAGTCGATAGAGATATAGCCTTTAGCATCGCCGTATATCTCTTCTGGGCCGACAATTCGAAACTTCTTAATTTCCCCATCATCATTCTCAATTTCGACCCAAGCCCCGAAAAATACCTTACCTTCTTGTTGTGGCGAGTAATCAACGATCGTGACATCAGGTAGGAACTTTCTTAAGAAACGTACTCGGCGATCGATCTGACGAAGTAAACGCTTATTGAAGGTGTAATCTGCGTTTTCTGAACGATCTCCAAGGCTTGCAGCCCAAGTGACTATCTTAGTAATTTCAGGACGCTTCTCGTGCCATAAGTGGTCATGTTCTGCTTTAAGTTTGTTATAACCTTCTCGAGTGATAAGTTTGGTTTTCATAAATCTGACTTAATGAAATGATGATCTAAGATAGAATATATAGAAAGGCAACATACGTTAACAATTATTTAGGCGACTTTTTCTCCAATAATGTTACATTTTTAATGTATTGAACTCATTAGACTGTGCCCAAAAGCTTATAATCCAATAAGCGATTAATAGGTGGAACCATTACATGCAAGAAAACTACAAAATTTTAGTGGTCGATGACGATGCTCGTTTACGTGCACTGTTAGAGCGCTATCTGTCAGAGCAAGGCTTTCAAGTGCGTAGCGTGGCAAACAGTGAGCAGATGGACCGCCTGTTAACCCGTGAAAATTTTCACTTGATGGTATTGGATTTAATGTTACCGGGCGAAGACGGTCTGTCGATCTGTCGCCGTCTAAGAAACGCAAACAACTCGCTACCTATCCTGATGCTGACTGCAAAGGGTGACGAAGTGGATCGTATTGTGGGTTTGGAAGTGGGTGCCGATGATTACCTACCGAAACCATTTAACCCACGCGAACTGCTTGCTCGTATCAAAGCGGTACTGCGTCGCCAAGTAATTGAAGCACCGGGCGCACCAAGCACAGAAGAGTCTGTGGTTGAGTTTGGTGAGTTTCGCTTGAACTTAGGTACGCGTGAAATGTTCCGTGGTGAAGAGCCAATGCCGCTTACTTCAGGCGAATTTGCGGTACTTAAGTCGCTAGTCACTAACGCGCGTGAGCCAATGTCTCGCGATAAGCTGATGAACATGGCTCGTGGCCGTGAGTATTCAGCAATGGAACGTTCTATCGATGTTCAGATTTCACGTCTGCGTCGTCTTGTTGAAGAAGATCCAAGCAAACCCCGTTATATCCAAACGGTGTGGGGCTTGGGTTATGTATTCGTTCCAGATGGTAAAGCTGTGTAATCTAGCTTTATAAGCTCAAAAGCCGCTTTATCGATTCTGTAATTCAGAATTCTCTATTTACGGGCCATCTCATTGATATGTGATGGCCCGTTTTGTATTCAGCACAATGGTTTAGAGTTATAGTTTCTATTATGTCTCTGTTTCTCCACCTTTCACTTTAGGCCTTCTATGCGCATACGTAGCTCCTTTACTCAGTCGATAGTGCTCTTTTTAACTCTGTTGGTTGCTAGCCAAATCTTTTCATATTACGCCGTGTTTAACTACGCATTGATGCCGAGTTTGCAGCAGTTTAATAAGATATTGGCACACGAGTTAAACCTGGTGTTGGACCAAGGCAGTGATATCGAAATCGATGCACCTCTGCGCCAGCGTGTGCTTGAGCAACTCGGAGTGACGGTTCACGCCAAGGATAGCGAGGCTGCGGGTGAGTATTATCATGCGGTCGCAATTGACCTGATGAGTGAGGAGATGACCAAAGAGCTGGGATCTGAAACCGAAGTGCGGTTGATTCTAGGTAAAGAGAGCTATGTGCTGTGGATGGACATTGCTCAGCTTCCTAACTCGTTGATTCGTATACCTCTGTCTGAGTTGCAAGAAGAAGATTTTGCACCACTATTTCGTAACAGCTTGATCATGGCGATGTTGATCGTCGCAGGTGGTTGGCTGTTTATCCGATTGCAAAACCGCCCGCTCATTGCGCTAGAGAAAGCCGCACAAGGTGTTGGACGCGGTGACATTCCACCGCCATTACCAGTGCAAGGTGCGCAAGAAATTCGTTCGGTAACTCGTGCATTCAATCAGATGTCGAAAGGCATACAAGAACTGGAAGAAGATAGGGCTCTCTTGATGGCTGGTATCAGTCATGATTTACGTACCCCGTTAACGCGTATTCGCTTAGCGACTGAGATGATGTCTCCAGAAGATGGTTACTTAGCTGAAGGGATCATCAGTGATACTGAAGAGTGTAACGAGATCATCAGTCAGTTTATGGATTACTTAAAGCCAGTCGATCGTGATTCATTCCAAGCGGTGTTTGTCGATGATATTGCACGCGAAGTATCGAGCTCTGAGGGTGGCTACGAGGTTCAGATTGAAACCGATATTCCAGAAACCATGAAACCTGCGTTGGGCAACCCGATCGCGATGAAGCGTGCAGTGAGTAACTTGGTGGTGAACGCGCTGCGCTATGGTAATGGTTGGGTCAAGGTATCGACCGGTATGACTGCAGACAATAAGTTGGCTTGGGTGACGGTAGAAGATAATGGTCCGGGCATCCCACAAGACCAAGTCGGTAAGTTGTTTGAACCGTTCACTCGCGGTGATACGGCTCGAGGCAGTGAGGGTACGGGCTTAGGCTTGGCAATTGTGAAACGTATCGTCAGCCAGCATCAAGGTGCGGTGGTGGTGAATAACCGCAGTGAAGGCGGTTTGAAAGCGCAGATCAGTTTTCCTGTGAAGCCGTAAGCTAAGTTTCATTGTTTGGCGAGTCGGTTGGGTTTCTGTTTCGAGATCCCCGACTCGGTCATTCTTCCCTCTCGGGGATGACGCATTGCTAACCATGGACTTTGACGATGACAGTTTACTTTGATCGTCATTCTCTATCGTGAGGAACGAGCGAATAGGGAATCTCGTTCTTGATTGATGGAAGTAACACACACGAAAAAGGCTTCCTTGAGGGAAGCCTTTTGCGTTTTGGATTACGTTAGTTTTGCTAGTTACGCCTTAGAATACACATCGCGTTCACCCAACCAGCGATTGATGATCGCTTTGGCATTCTCTGGGTAGCTATCGTGAATATGACGTGCGATACGCTGTACTTCAGGGATTAAACGTTGGTCTCGTATCAAGTCAGCAATCTTAAAATCGGCTAGGCCAGTTTGCTTAGTCCCAAGCAGTTCTCCGGGGCCACGGATCTCTAAGTCTCGTTGAGCAATAACAAAGCCATCGTTACTTTCACGAAGTACACCTAAACGTTTCTGAGCGGTTTTAGATAGCGGCGAGTGATACAGCAGTACACAATGACTTGCGACCGAACCACGACCAACACGGCCACGTAATTGGTGCAGTTGTGCTAGACCAAGACGTTCTGGGTTCTCGATGATCATTAAGCTCGAGTTAGGTACATCCACACCCACTTCAATCACCGTAGTCGCAACCAATAGGTGCAGTTTGTTCTCTTTGAATTCTTGCATCACCGCTTGTTTCTCGGCGGGTTTCATTCGGCCGTGTACCAGACCAATTTTCACATCTGGCAATTTACGTTGCAGCTCTTCTGCGGTATCAGCAGCGGCTTGCGCTTCCAATACTTCGGATTCATCAATCAGCGTACATACCCAGTAGGCCTGTTTTCCTTCATTAAGACACGCATTACGCACCCGCTCAACGATATCATCCCGTTTGGTATCAGGAATCGCCACGGTTTGAATCGGTGTACGACCCGGTGGCAGTTCATCGATAATCGAGGTTTCGAGATCGGCATAGGCCGTCATGGCGAGCGTTCGTGGAATTGGTGTTGCTGTCATCACTAGCTGGTGCGGGTAATAGCCTTGTTTTGCCCCTTTTTCACGTAGCTCTAAACGCTGATGGACACCAAATCGGTGCTGCTCATCAATGATCACTAAGCCAAGGTTTTTGAACTCGACATGTTCTTGGAACAAGGCATGAGTACCGACCACCATTTGCGCTTCGCCGCTAGCAATGCGTGCCAGTTCGGTTTCACGGGCTTTGCCTTTGAGTTTACCTGCCAGCCAACCGACTTGAATGTCCATTGCTTCAAACCAGTTAGTAAAATTAATCGCGTGCTGCTCGGCTAATAGTTCTGTTGGTGCCATCAAGGCGACTTGTTGGCCATGTTCCAGTGCGCGAACCGCCGCTAGTGCAGCAACCAAGGTTTTACCTGAACCTACATCCCCTTGCACTAAACGCATCATAGGGTGCGGCTTTTCCAAGTCAGCTTCGATCTCCTTGGTCACTCGTGCTTGCGCATTGGTCGGAGAAAAAGGCAGCTGAGCCAACAGCTTATCTTTGAGGGTGTTCGCTGGAGGAAAAGGCATCGCCTTGTCTTGCTGTCCTTTGCTACGAACAGACAGCATCGACAGGTTTTGAGCCAGTAGCTCTTCCATAATCAGACGCAGTTGAGCAGGGTGTTTACCTTCATCAAACAGCTCTAGGTCAATGCCTGGAGGAGGCCTGTGAATGGTATGCAGTGCTTGTGCTAGGGTGATTTGGTGGTCGTACAAGCCAGACGGTAGCAGCTCATTGACGGCAGCTTTGTCGATTAGCTCTAGAGCTTGGTCAGTGAGGTTGCGCAGTGTGACTTGTCTTAGCCCTTCAGTGGTTGGGTACACCGGGGTCAGGTTAGCTTCAACATCTGGCTGCTGCCTTGGGGCAAAGAACTTGTAGTCAGGGTGGACGATCTCAAGTCCCATATTACCGCGTTTGATCTCGCCGTAGGCGTGCACTTGTTTGCCTTCAGCAAAGTTATTCTTCATTCCTGCAGTAAAGTTGAAAAAGCGCAGCGTAATCGTACCGTTACCATCGCTGATCTTTACTGCGAGCATCTTACGTTTACCGAAAATGGTATCGACGTGCATTACTTTGCCCTGTACAGCAGCCCAAAGGCCGGCGTGCAACTTTACGATTGGATAGATACGTGTTCGATCTTCGTAGCGCAAAGGAAGGTGAAATAGCAGATCTTGTACGTTGTTAAGCCCAACCTTTTCCAGTTTCTCTGCGACTTTAGCGCCGACTCCAGATAAAGAGTTGAGAGGGATAGCAGATAAAAGCTGTGACATAACAAGGCTCATAAACGTAAGAGAGATAATCTATTCAAGCATTTTACTGGATTTTTGTACAGGATAAAGCTTAGAAGCAGATGCGGGATACGAGTAAACGAGATGCGAAGGGATGAAGAGCAGATGCGGGATGCGGGTAAACGAGATGCGAAAGGATAAGAGTAGATACGGGATGTGAGTAAACGAGATGCGAAAGGATAAGAGCAGATATGGGGTGCGAGTAAACGAGATGTGAAACGGTAAGAGCAGATAAGGGGGGCGAGTAAGCGAGATGCGAAAAGGTAAGAACAGATGTGGGATGCGAGTAAACGGGATACGAAAAGACTAAGAGCGAGTACGGGGTGTATGTAAATGGGATATGAGAGGAATAGGGCGCTATAAAAAACTAAAGCAGACTCGAAATACGAAAAGTTGAGTGGTGAAAAGCTTTTGCTCTTCGCATCTCGAGACTCGTATCTCTCATCTGCCTTATCGCTTTATCTATCGATATTCAAAAACTAAATCAGATGTGGAGCCAAGATGGTGAGTCACGAAGTCTTTTGCTCTTCGCATCCCGCCATCTCGAATCCCTCATCTTTATTTTGATCAGTTCTTACGACGTCTTACTTTCAGCGCATGTGGCATCACACGTAGCTTCTTCATAATGCTCGCAAGGTGAACACGATCTTTGGTGGTCAGCAAGATTGTCACTGTGTATAGGCGTCCATCACGTTCTTCGGTTGAAATACCGTGAATGTTAGAGCCTGTTTTCGAGATAACATTGGTTAGCTCAGCCAGTGCACCTTGATGGTTCTGCAGATCAACCTGAAGCTCAGCAGTGAACTCTTGGTTGTAATCGTCAGACCATTCAACCGCCATGTATTTATCTGGTTCTTTCTGGTAACCACGAACGTTTGGACACGTTTCGCGGTGAACCACAAGGCCACGACCTGGAGATACATGAGCAATGATGTGATCATCTGGAATCGGGTGACAACAGTTAGCGAACGTCAGTAGCAGGCCTTCAGCACCACGAATAGGCAGTTTCTTCCTAGGCGCATCGCTGTTGTTTTTCACTTCCGTCAGTTCGTCAGCATCACCCAGTAGGCGACGAGCAATAACGATACTCATCAGCTCACCAAGACCAATCGATGCGAGCAAGTCTTCAACGCTTTCTAGGCGCAAGTCAGACAATACATGTTCGAGATTCTCTTGGCCGATATCGGTAATAGAGTGCTCGCCAAGTGCGTGGTTCAGTAGACGACGACCAAGGGTAATCGACTCTTCACGACGCATGGTTTTCAGAACCTGACGGATCTTAGTACGCGCACGTGATGTCACCACGTAGTTGAGCCATGCCGCATTTGGACGTGCGCCCGGAGCACTGATTATCTCAATGGTTTGGCCATTCTTCAGCGATTTGCTGAGTGGGTAAGGGTTCATGTCTACACGAGCACCTACACACATGTTGCCGACGTCGGTATGCACCGCGTAAGCAAAATCGACCGCTGTTGCACCTGCCGGAAGTTCGACAATGCGACCTTTCGGCGTGAATACGAAGATCTCATCTGGGAACAGGTCAGATTTAACGTTTTCAATGAATTCGAATGAGTTACCTGCGCTTTGTTGTAGCTCAAGTAAGCTCTGCATCCAACGTTGTGCTTTAACCTGTGCGGTTGTCCCGTTACTGCTGCGCGAGCCATTACCTTTGTAAGACCAGTGCGCCGCGACACCTTTATCTGCCATTTGCTCCATATCTTCAGTACGGATCTGGACCTCAACTGGCACCCCGTGAGGGCCGATCATTGACGTGTGCAGAGATTGGTAGCCGTTGGCTTTTGGTACTGCAATATAGTCTTTCATGCGGCCAGGACGAGGCTTGTACAGGCTGTGAGCCTGACCAAGTACGCGATAACAAGTATCTGGGGTATCAACCACTACGCGGAAAGCGTAGATATCCATAATGGTGTGGAAGCGCTGCTCTTTGGTTTTCATCTTGTTATAGATGGAGAACAGATTCTTCTCACGACCAAGTACGCGAGCAGGCAAACCGACTTCTTCAAGGCGGCCTTCGATTTCGCTATGGATACGTTGGATCATCTCCTTACGGTTACCACGCGCAGCTTTCACTACGTTTTTAAGTACGCGATAACGGTTCGGATAAAGGGCTTCGAAGCCTAACTCTTCTAGTTCGGTCTTGATGTTATGAATACCAAGACGGTGAGCTAGCGGAGAATAAATCTCGAGGGTTTCACGAGCAATACGACGCTTTTTGTCAGGACGAAGTGCCCCAAGCGTGCGCATGTTGTGAGTACGGTCAGCTAATTTGATCAAGATAACGCGGATGTCTTGCACCATCGCGAGAACCATCTTGCGGAAGTTCTCTGCTTGCGCTTCTTTGCGATCACGAAATTTAAGCTTATCCAGCTTAGATACACCATCAACCAGTTCAGCAACAGTATTGCCAAATTGAGCTTCTAACTCCTCTTTTGTAACTTCAGTATCTTCAATTACATCATGGAGTAGGGCTGCTTGCAGAGTTTCGATATCCAGACGCATTTCTGCCAGGATTCTTGAAACAGCAACAGGGTGGATTATGTATGGTTCACCCGTTGAACGGGTTTGCCCTTCATGGGCGTTTCTCGCTACCACATAAGATTGACGCAGAGCCTCAATTTGAGGCTCTGTTAGGTATTCTTGGGCAACGTCTTTGAGGCTATCGAATAGATACAAATTAAAGGCCCGGAAGGTTAATTAGTTCGAATGACGTTCTTATCGAGTGTGAGCGATGCTGCTTACTGCTGCAAGTTCAGCCGCTTCTTGCTCTTGTTGCTCTTGACGCTCACGAGCATCTAGTACGTCTTTAGTGATAAGACCTTCTTCGATTTCGCGAAGAGCGATAACCGTTGGCTTATCGTTTTCTTCAGGCACTAGTGAATCTTTACCGCCAGTTTGCATTTGACGTGCGCGGCGAGCCGCAATAAGAACTAGGTCGAAACGGTTGCCAACTTTTTCAACAGCGTCTTGAACAGTTACGCGTGCCATGAGGACTCCAAATAGTAATTAACTAATAAATTTTTGATGACGAGAAAGTATACAAGTTTAACTAGAGACTTTCTAGATCACCGTATACTTATCTCAATGGAAAATCCAGTTATACCAATCACAGTAAATAAGTGCTCAGAGATAGCGCCGGAAAAAAGTTTGAGAACAAGGCAGAATTTTTCGATAAGTAGTGACCCTACAATCAAAAATTCTAACGACGTTATCAGGCTTTTTCACAAGCTAGAATGACCAGTTGTTTACTACGATTGGTATCAGAGATTATTCCGCCAGTAGTGCTGTAAGCATGCCGCTGTATTTAGCTGCTTGCTTATCTTCTTTCAAACGCTCCGCACGAATGATTGCTCTGAAGTCCATTAGGGCTGCATCAAAGTCATCATTCACGATCACATAATCGTATTCTGCATAGTGAGAAATCTCTGATTTTGCTTCGCTCATGCGTTTCGCAATAACTTCGTCGCTATCTTGACCGCGAACATTCAAACGACGCTCTAGCTCACCATTTGATGGTGGAAGAATGAATACACTCTTTGCTTGAGGCATTTGTTCACGGATCTGACGAGCACCTTGCCAGTCGATATCTAGGAATACATCGATACCGCGATCTAGGTTTTCTTCAATCCAAACGCGTGAAGTACCGTAGTAGTTGCCGAATACTTCTGCGTACTCTAGGAACTCACCTTTACCAATAAGGTCTTCGAAGTGATGTTTTTCTACAAAGTGGTAGTGAACACCATTCTCTTCACCAGGGCGCATACCGCGAGTGGTGTGTGAAACAGATACCTTCATTGCGTAGGTTGGATTGGTTTCTAGCATTGCTGAGATCAAGCTCGACTTACCTGCGCCACTAGGTGCAGATACGATGTAAAGAGTACCTTTGCCCATCTGTATATTTCCACTGTTGGTTGGATTGAGTGAAGGCGATAAACCGACACTATAAAAGATAGCACTGACCTTAATTACGTTCCGGTAATTGCGCGTATAGAGCGGCAACTGGTGAAAATTAGGTCAGAAAAATGGAGGCGAAGAGTAGCACATTTAGATGATTGAGAACAACTGGCTTGATCGTTATTTATTAGCGAATGATCCTCTCAAGGATCTTTGTAGAAATGTAATCACTCATCATCTGCACTTTTTTATGTGATCTGGACAAAATCTGTTGAAGTTTTAATCTCAATCCTTACAATCCGCGCAAACGATTAAATGCTGTATATATCTAGTAAAAAGGTCTAGATGTTTCTACTACCGAGCCTACCTTGGTGACTACAGTTTTTAGTGTAGAGACCTCTCTATTCTCACAGCATTTGAATCACCACATTCTTAATTTATTGCAAAGGTTTTGTTGTGAGTACCGATTCCACCCTGAAAGCCCAGAACACCTCTGGCTCGCTTGATTCGATGTTTAAAATCACTGAAAGAAAGACCACGATCGGCACTGAGCTGTATGCAGGTTTCATTACTTTCTTGGCAATGAGCTACATCCTAGCGGTTAACCCAGCGATTTTGGGTGGTATTCCTGGCATGGATAAAGGTGCCGTGTTTACTGCAACGGCTCTGTCTGCGGCTATCGCAACCCTAATCATGGGCATTTGGGGCAACTACCCAGTGATGCTTGCGCCGGGCATGAGCATGAACGGCTTCTTCAAAGGTTTGCTATTAAGTGGTTCAGTCGCAGTACTTTGGAATGAGGCACTGTTCGGCATTTTCCTATCAGGTATCTTGTACCTCGCGTTCTCGTTGACCAATATCCGTAAATCGATGATTGAGTCGATTCCTGAAGACTTGAAGTTGGCGATTACCGTTTCTCTCGGTTTGTTCATTGCTTTCTTAGGTCTTAAGAATGCGGGCATCATCGTTTCGAACCCGTTTGTATTGGTTGGCTTAGGGGATATCTCAGACCCACAAGTGGTCATCGCTTACATCAGTATCTTTATTGCCCTTGGCTGTATGGTGCGTGACATCAAGCTGGCGACCTTTATCTCATTCGTATCAGCGATTGCACTGACAATTCTGGCTGACGTGTTCATGGGTACATCAAACGCGCCAATCCCTGAACAGTTAGTTGCGATACCACCGAGCATGGCAGGTAGCTTCGGCGCTATCTTTGATTTCTCTGCTTTCACGCCAGAGAAAATGTTCGACCTATTGTTCATCGTACTGATCTTCCTGATTGTTGATTTCTTTGATGGCTTGAGCACGATTGTTGGCGTTGGTCGCGATGCGGGTATTATCGATAAAGACGGCAAGGTGCCAAACGCGAAATCGGCTCTAGTGGCAGATGCGGGTGGTACGGTGATTGGTTCGATTCTAGGTACTACATCTATTACCGCGTTCTCCGAGTCTGGCATTGCTTCTTCTCAAGGTGCGAAAACGGGCTTGGCAGCAGTGATGGTGGCTGGTCTGTTCTTAATCTCGCTGTTCCTATACCCAATCTTCTCTATCTTCTCAGCTGCAATGGTTGCACCGGCGATGGTAGTAGTGGGCATCTACATGGTAGGTCGTCTTGGTCAGATCAACTGGGAGAAGAAAGAGTCACGTATTGCGGCCTTCTTCACCATCATGTTCACAGTGCTAAGCTTCTCTCCAGCGAACGGTATGGCGATGGGCTTTATCAGCTACGCATTCACAATGGTTGTGGCAGGTAAGCGTAAAGAAGTGCACCCGCTTATCTACGGACTGTGTGTGGTGTTCTTAACTTACCTGATTCTGCTTTAAGGCTAATCGGCTGAGTTAAGCTGAGACGAAGAATGAATAGATGGCTCTGCAGTGAATGTGGGGCCATTTTTGTATCTGCGGCTTCTACAAAAGGTGTGCAATTGATGGTGTTCTCCGACAGAGAGTGAGCGACTTATATTGATGCATGCTATTGTAGAGACTGGATTAATTATTTTTTGAAGAGTGACTATGCCTTCTAATTTACCTAGATCTTTTAGTAAGCCGTTTTTAAAAGTATTCCACATTATGGAAGCGGTATTGCTGGTGGCGATCACGCTCGCGACCTTGTTTGCGATGGTCGAAGAGTTCATGCATGTTTTCGCTGAACGCCGTGTACAGCTGACCGACATTCTACTGATGTTTATCTATTTAGAAGTGTTGGCCATGGTTCAGCAGTTTGTGATGAACGGTAAGATCCCAGTGCGATACCCAATCTATATCGCGATGATGGCGATTGCTCGTTACATCACTCTGGGCATGAAAGAACTCGATGCGGTATTGATCGTTTGGTTATCTTTAGCGGCATTTATCTTGGCCGCTGCAACACTCTTGATTCGTGTTGGGCATCATTATTGGCCGTATGTAGACCTTCGAACCAAGCAGCCAGATGAGTAACACTTTGAAGGTTAAGGTTTTATAAATGAAGCCCAGCGATATCGTTGGGTTTTTAATTGGGCTAATTGAACAAAAAAGCATCGATTTATCCAAATAACGCTTTACAAGCAGGCTAAGATCACCAAGAATGGCGTCGCTCTGTTTTCAGGGTTATTAAATGAAACATCCAGTTGTAAAGTAAAACCCTTAGTATTGCTTCATTGTTATTCTCAGTGTTTCCCTTAGCTTCATAGATACATTAAATAATTCAAGCTTTCAGCGCATCGCACTTTTGGCGATTAATTTTTTATTTTTATATAAGGGACACATCATGTCTAACAAAACAAACGGCGTAGTAAAATGGTTTAACGAAGAGAAAGGCTTCGGTTTCCTAACTCAAGACAACGGCGGCGCTGACGTATTCGTACACTTCCGTGCAATCGCTTCTGAAGGTTTCAAGACTCTTAAAGAAGGCCAACAAGTGTCTTTCGAAGTAGAGCAAGGCCAAAAAGGTCTTCAAGCTGCAAACGTTGTAGCTCTATAAGATTTTAAGTCGGCGCAGGTTGCAACAGCAACTTGCGTCACTTTCTCTCTCAAATCTGTTTCCTCCTCAGTTTTACCGTAACACTCTTCTCCACTTGCAATACCTCCTCAAAATATTCTTAAATTCTTTTGTACACCTGTTCCGTTCCATCTATCGCTGTATCTATTTCTTGCTCTAAGTAAATCTCCAGCGTAACTACCCGCTTACTGACTAGCCTTGATTTTCATTACTGTATCCATAAAAAAAGCCCCTAAAACTAGGAGCTTATCTTGATCTAATCAACACTGTTAGTTAATCAACACTGATTAGGCTAATGGCTATTCACAGCGTGTTACTGACAAACTGTTATTCAATGTTTTGGATCTGCTCACGCATCTGTTCGATAAGAACCTTAAGCTCTACGCCTGATGCGGTGATGTCTGTGCTGATAGACTTAGATGCCAGCGTGTTTGACTCACGGTTGAACTCTTGCATCATGAAGTCCAGTTTACGACCACAAGCGCCACCTTTCTTCAGTACTGCATTTGCTTCTTTCACGTGAGAATCTAGACGATCTAGCTCTTCTGCTACGTCTGACTTCTGCGCAAGTAGGATAAGCTCTTGCTCAACGCGAGAACCTTCCAGTTCGATTTTCGCATCTTCAAATTTGGTAAGAAGACGCTCACGTTGCCACTCTAGGATTTCAGGCATACGTGCACGAACTTTCACGACTTCTTCAGTGATTGCATCTAAGCGCTGTACGATTAGCGCCTTCATGTTTTCACCTTCACGAGCACGAGCATCAATGAATTCTGCGATAGCATCGTTGAATGCTTCTAGTAAGTCTTTGTTGATGGCATCCATGTCTTGCTCTGGCGTTTCCATCACACCAGGCCAGTTCATGACTTGGAATGGGTTCAAACGGCTCTCTTCGCCAGTCATCGTCATTACTTGGTTCGCCGCATTGATTACTTGCTGAGCCAAACCTTCGTTAATGCTTAGTTCGCCCTTTGCAGCAGGGTTTGCTTCAAAGCGTAGGTTACATTCAACCTTACCGCGCGCTAGACGCTTACGGAAACGCTCGCGCAAGATTGGCTCTAAACCACGGAACTGTTCAGGCATACGGAAGTAAGTTTCTAGGTAGCGTTGGTTTACACTACGGATTTCCCATACTGCGCTGCCCCAATCGCCTTTTACTTCTTTGCGTGCGTACGCGGTCATACTATAAATCATCGAATTTTCCTGTCTTTTATCATTCTGAAAATAACGCGCACGCATAGTATCACGATATGGTGTGCTCCCGAAGCTTGTCTCTTGTGACTATAAATAGCCGGTTACGGTAAATAGCTTTGAACGGTAAATAGATTTGAAAGATAAACTGCTATATAATCTCGCCCCAATCAAAACTGTCTCACCCCTTTCTTAGGTGATGCACTCTTTCGATAGTAAATCACTTCAGACTGTTAATAAGGTAGATACCAATGCGTCCAAATGACCGCGCTGTAGATCAAATTCGTCCAATTAAAATTACTCGTAACTACACAGCTTATGCTGAGGGTTCTGTATTAGTTGAGTTCGGCAACACTAAAGTTCTATGTAATGCGACGGTAGAAGAAAACGTACCGCGTTGGTTAAAAGGCCAAGGTAAGGGTTGGGTAACCGCTGAATACGGCATGCTGCCACGTGCAACGCACACTCGTAACCGTCGTGAAGCGGCGAGCGGTAAGCAAGGTGGTCGTACGATGGAAATCCAACGTCTGATCGCGCGTAGCCTACGTGCTGTTGTTGACCTGAAAGTAATGGGTGAAATCATGATCACTGTCGATTGTGATGTTATCCAAGCAGACGGCGGTACACGTACTGCTTCTATCTCAGGTGCAAGCGTAGCAATGGCTGACGCTATCAACAGCCTACTAGCAAGCGGCAAACTGAAAAAGAACCCAATGAAAGGCCACGTAGCGGCAGTTTCAGTGGGCATCGTTGGTGCACAAGCACTGTGTGACCTTGAGTACGTTGAAGACTCAGCAGCAGATACCGACATGAACGTTGTAATGACAGAAGACGGTAAGATGATTGAGATTCAAGGCACCGCAGAAGGCGAACCGTTCAGCCATGAAGAGCTGATGCAGCTTTTAGCCCTGGCGAATAAGGGCATTGCTGACATTGTTGAAGCGCAGAAGTCGGCGTTAGCAGAATAGTTTTTAGATAGCTCCTTTCATAAGGAGCTATTTTTTTGTCTGTAAAACTCGAAAGAGTAGTGCAGAGCGTAAGTTAAGTTTTATTGAATAAACGTAGAGGAAAAACATGAAAGCATATCAACGTGAATTTATTGAATTTGCACTAGAGAAAGAAGTACTTAAGTTTGGTGAGTTTACTTTAAAGTCTGGCCGTAAGAGCCCTTACTTCTTCAATGCTGGATTGTTTAATACAGGTCGTGACCTAGCACGCTTAGGTCGCTTCTACGCAGCGGCATTGGCTGATTCAGGTATTGAGTTCGATGTGCTATTTGGCCCAGCATACAAGGGTATCCCAATCGCGACCACAACAGCAGTTGCACTGGCGGATCACCACGATGTAGACACGCCTTACTGCTTTAACCGTAAAGAAGCGAAAAACCACGGTGAAGGTGGCAACCTTGTAGGTAGCGCACTTGAAGGCCGCATCATGCTGGTGGACGATGTGATCACTGCCGGTACTGCGATTCGTGAGTCGATGGAAATCATCCAGGCAAACGGCGCTGATCTAGCGGGTGTGCTTGTTGCTATCGACCGCCAAGAGAAGGGCAAAGGCGAGCTGTCTGCAATTCAAGAAGTTGAACGTGACTTCGGTTGTGCAATCATCTCAATCGTTAGCCTGACTGACTTGGTGACTTTCCTTGAAGAAAAAGGCACAGACGCAGCACATCTAGAGTCAGTAAAAGCGTACCGCGCTCAATACGGAATCTAATTCTTGAAGCGTCGAACCTAACGGTTTAGCGTTCTAAGTTTAGAATCGAAAAATCAAAAAGGCCCGAGAGATAAATATCTTTCGGGCCTTTTACTTTTCTATTGAAGTGAGCTGTTTTCTTATCTAAGAAATAGTCGCTCTATTTGTAGCGGCTACTCTATTTATAACGAATGCCGCGTTCAGCTTCTGGATCTTCCATGGTCTTGAAGCGTTTGTGTAGCCACATCCACTGTTCTGGTGCTCTTAAGATAATCTTCTCAAGATAGCTGTTCATGTAGGCAGCGGCGGCTTTCTCATCTTTTTGTGGATAGTTATCTTCAATTGACTCGTCGGCCATGATTTCATACTTGCCGTCGGCATTTCTAAAACCTGAACCCGGAACAAGTGCGCATCGGCTGGTGTACGCAAGAATGCTGGTACCTGTGGTAGTACACGCATCTTCTACCGAGAAGAAAGGCACAAACACCGATTTGTTACGACCGTAATCATGATCCGGAAGGTAGAAAAGGATCTCACCCTGGCGCAGGATTCGAATCATACGCTTCACGTCTTTACGGTGAATCAGGCGGTTGCCGTTTTGAGTACGACCACGGTATTGAATGAATTCATAAGCCGGATTGTTGTGCGGGCGATAAACACCTAAACCTGAAATACCGAGAACAGCCATTGCTCGCGCAGTGATCTCTAGGTTCAAGGCATGCACACAACACAGCAGAACACCTTTGCCGTTGGCTTTATGTGTACGCAGCATTTGAGTGTCTTTATCTACTAGGATTCGCTTGAAACGCCACGTCGGCCAAAACCAGGTAATGCCCGTTTCGATCAGTGCCATACCGGTGTTCTTGAAGTTCTCACTGACCATTGCCGCGACTTCATCTGCTGGCTTGTCTGGGAAGGCGAGCTCCAAGTTACGTGTTGCGACTGCTACGCGCTTTTTGCCATAGCGAGCGCCCAAAGAGCCTAATGATCGGCCTAACAGCAGTAAGAGGCGGTAAGGGAGAACGTTAACGATAAGCGCCAATAACCCAAAACCGAACCATACTCCCCAGTATTTAGGGTGGAGTAACGCCAGAGTAAAAGGTGGCTTAGTAATAACGTGTTGTGCAGTGCTGCTTGTCGGAGAAGTTTTCGTCGTCATAACCATCACTTAAGATTTGATTGCTACTTAATTTGATTGCTACTTAATCTGAGCGCTTAATAGAGCCCAATAAGCATCAAAATTTTCTGTCGGTTGATATTTGAAGTCTGAACGAACAAAGCGATTCAAGCTGCCTTCAACTTGACCGAGCAGCTGAGCCGCTAAAATTTTCTCATCAACCGGGAATGATTTCCCTTCACGAAGTTTTCTTTCACGCAGGATTTGGCGAAGTTGCGTCTCAATGCGTTCGAAAAGTTGGTTGATGCGATCACGCAGGCGTTCATTTTCAAACATTAGAGCATGACCAGACAAGATTCGAGTCAGGCCAGGGTTACGTTCTGAGAAAACTAAGATAAGTTGTAGCACTAGGCGTATGCGCTCTAGCGTGTCTTTCTCTTCATCCAGAATACGGTTGATTCGAGACATCAACGCTTCTTCAATGAACTCGATTAGGCCTTCAAACATACGAGCTTTGCTAGGGAAGTGGCGGTATAACGCAGCCTCAGAAACACCCACTTGCTTGGCCAACTTTACCGTTGTGATACGAGAAGCACCTTCGGTCGATTCCAACATTTGTGCGAGAGCTTGTAGGATTTCTTCACGACGGTTTGATTTTCGAGCACCAGCCATCTATTTACTTCCTTTCCTAAAGATGAGGATTGAGTGAAGAAGGATTATAAACACCAATCAATTCTGTTTCCTAGTTTTGTGAGCCCTAGGTCAACAGAATCGAGAGGTGTCAGCAGATTGTCAGAGCAAATTTGTGCGTTTATGCATCAATAAGCTGTTGGATCTGATCGAGGATCTGGAAACCAAGTGTGTCTTTGCTTTCCAGTGGCAGAGACTTATCGCCGCCTTTCCAATAAAGATGCAGCTCATTGCTAGTGCTATTGAAGCCTTGACCTTCGACAGAAACGTCGTTGGCGCAAATCATGTCGAGGTTCTTTCTTTCCAGTTTGCCGCGCGCGTACTTCTCAACATCTTGAGTTTCAGCTGCGAAGCCGACAGTAAATGGGCGACCTTCAGTCATTGCAGCGACAGAAGCGACGATGTCAGGGTTCTTAACCATTTGAATGGTCATGTCGTCTTTACCGTCGACCTTTTTAAGCTTTTGGTCTGCGATGGTCTCAGGGCGATAATCTGCAACCGCGGCGCAGCTGATGAAAATATCGTGCTGAGCTGCATTGGCACTCACGGCATCAAACATCTGCTGAGCGCTGTCGACATCAATACGATTAACCTTATTTGGTGTCGCGAGTGATACAGGGCCGCTGATTAGAGTTACTGATGCGCCTTGTTTCGCTGCCGCTTCAGCCAGAGCATAGCCCATCTTGCCCGAGCTGTGGTTGGTAATGTAACGCACAGGGTCAATCGCTTCACGAGTCGGTCCTGCAGTAATAAGCACAGAACGGCCAGTAAGCGGCTTAGGTTGGAAGAAGTCTTCACAACGGTGCACAAGCTGCATTGGCTCGAGCATACGCCCCATACCGACATCACCACACGCTTGTTCGCCAGCCGCCGGCCCCCAAATCTCACAGCCACGACGTTTTAGGGTCGTGATGTTCTCTTGAGTCGCAGGGTGGCTGTACATCTGTTGGTTCATTGCTGGAGATACCGCAACTGGCGCATCGGTTGCTAAAACCAAAGTGGTTAGCAAGTCGTTACCCATGCCAGCTGTCATACGAGCAATAAGGTCTGCGGTTGCTGGCGCTAGTAATACCAAGTCAGCCCACTTTGCGAGCTCAATGTGGCCCATGGAAGCCTCAGCAGCAGGATCAAGCAAACTATCAGACACTGGCCTGCCAGAGACGGCTTGCATGGTGAGAGGAGTAATGAACTCCTTGGCTGCATTGGTCATGACGACCTGCACTTGTGCTCCACGCTCAACCAAACGTCGAGTCAGCTCGGCACATTTGTAAGCAGCGATACCACCACTAATACCAAGAAGAATTTTTTTCCCTGCTAGGCCTTGTTGGTCAGCGTTACTCAGTGGATTAACCTGTGTTTGCATGATTCTGTTCCTTAATTTTTCTGCGACTTACGATATCAGAACAAAGGATGAGTGCCTAGAAGCAGAACTCGAACAGAGTTGACGCTCATCAAGTTGGTGTTATCAAACTTATCAATTACACAGTTTTGCTAGTGAGTCGTTTCCTTTTATCTCTATCGAAGGATCTCTGATTACGATCTCATTACGCTGGTGGGTCGTGTTCATGACTAGTGATCAGTTTTTATATGCCAATAGATAAAATACCTGCCGAATCGATGCCGAGAGAAAAGCTATTAAATAGAGGGCCTGATTCTTTGAGTGATGCGGAACTGCTCGCGATATTTCTGCGAACAGGGACACAAGGAATGAACGTGTTGGAGCTCGCAGACAAGTTGATCAAAGACTTTGGCTCGCTCCGTCATCTCTTTTCAGCAACGCAGGAAGAGTTTTGTGCCCATAAAGGGATGGGGCAGGCCAAGTATGTTCAGCTACAAGCTGTATTAGAGATGACGCAGCGTTATCTAGCAGAGACTTTATCTCGTGGGGATGCACTCACTAGCCCAAGTCATACTAAGCTTTATCTTTCGAGCATGTTGCGTGATCGCCAGCGAGAAGCCTTCTATATATTGTTCCTCGATAACCAAAATAGGGTAATAAAGGACGAGGTGATGTTTGAAGGAACCATCGATGCCGCATCGGTTTACCCGCGTGAAGTGGTTAAACGGGCACTTCATCACAATGCGGCGGCATTAATCTTGGCTCATAACCATCCTTCGGGTGTTGCTGAACCCAGCCAAGCGGATAGGCGGATTACACGCCGATTAACCGATGCATTAGCGCTGGTGGACATCCGAGTTCTCGACCATTTTGTCGTTGGAGATGGCGAAGTTGTCTCTTTTGCAGAGCGTGGATGGATTTGAATCACATTTTAGGTTGTTAGTTGCGTTAAATCTGCTATTATTCCGCCCACATTTTTAGACCTAAAATCAGCTCTGATTACTCAAGCAAGCTGCGCTGCACAAAAAAAGATCACGAAATCCGTAAAAAGGATCTGTTCGGGTCTTGAGCAATGCGTGTCAAGTTAGTATAATGCGCGACCTTTGATAGCCTTGTATGGATTTTCCATAACGGTTTTTACCTTCTATTTTAATTGATAGAGAGGTTCGGCCACCAAGGTTGATATCGAGCTGAAACGATTGGAGAAGACATTCATGTCCCGAGTATGCCAAGTAACTGGTAAGCGTCCAGTAACGGGTAACAACCGTTCACACGCACGCAATGCTACTAAGCGCCGTTTTCTGCCGAACCTACAAACTCATCGTTTCTGGGTAGAGAGCGAAAAACGTTTTGTTAAACTACGTCTAACTGCTAAAGGCATGCGTATCATTGATAAGAAAGGCATCGATGCTGTTCTTGTTGATATCCGTGCACGTGGCGAAAACGTTTAAGAGGAATTAAGCAATGGCTAAAGGCATTCGTGAGAAAATTCGTCTAGTATCTTCTGCAGGTACTGGTCACTTCTACACAACTGATAAGAACAAGCGTAACATGCCAGGCAAATTTGAGATCAAAAAGTTTGATCCAGTAGTTCGCCAACACGTTATGTACAAAGAAGCTAAAATCAAGTAATTGATGCTTTTTTTGCTCTTCTTCAGTAGAAGAAAGAATTGAAAAACCCAGTTTAATCGCTGGGTTTTTTTATATCTAAAATTTGAGTAACTCAATTGCTCTTGTTTGATGTAGCGCTTGATATAGCGTCTGATAGATAGAAAACCGCGCAACATAGAAAATATTGCCACTTTCACGATATACTGATTACTCAATAGGTTAGATGAGCAGAATCAGATGAGATATCGTGGACGCCGGTGGAACAACATACTCATGTTCAGTGTGATCGCTTTTATTGGCGTGTTAAACCTTCCAACATTGATCAAAGCGTACCTTATCGAGCCTGAACCGCAGGTTGATAGCCCTTATCCTTATCTCCTGAATCCAAAAGCAGAGCTTCAAGCGTTGCACTTTGCTAAGTGGTCTGTCATTCAACAAGACAATCAATGGGTTTACCAGTTCCAAGGTATGGACTTCCCTCAAGCCACCAATGCACAAGAGCTGTCACAACGTTGGAAAGAGCTTGTGGGCACGGAAGTCGACTCACAGACCTACACAGATCTTACGCCTCGGTTAAAGACACCGCACACCATCGAAGTATGGTATCAAGACCAAGAAGAGCCCCAGCGTATTACCTATTATCAATTGCCTGAGTTCTGGTTGTTAAAAAACTGGAATGATCAGTGGTTGGCGGTGTCTATTGAAGAGAGCTACCTGTTTCCAAGTTTTAGCTCGAAACCTTCATTTAAATCAGACAAGCTATCTATATCAGACAAACCACCTAAATCGGACGACTAGATTATGCCTGAATTACCCGAAGTCGAAGTAAGCCGCATGGGGATCTCGCCTCATTTAGTTGGCGAGACCATTAAAACCCTTACCTTTCGCACGCCTAAGCTGCGTTGGGATATCCCACAAGAGCTCAAAGCATTAGAAGGGCAGGTGATTCGCTCTATCTCGCGTCGTGCTAAATATTTATTAATTGAAACGGATACTGGCACTGCCATTGTTCACCTTGGTATGTCGGGCTCACTGCGCGTGTTAGATGCCGATTTCCCGCCAGCAAAACATGATCACGTGGATCTTAAGCTCACCAACGGCAAAGTACTGCGCTATAACGATCCGCGCCGCTTTGGAGCATGGTTATGGTCGGCGCCTGATGAGATTCATCCTGTGTTACTGGGATCTGGTCCTGAGCCGCTCACTGACGACTTCAACGCCGATTACATAGCCGAGAAGGCAGAGAAACGTAAAGTCGCCGTCAAGCAGTTCATCATGGACAACAAAGTGGTGGTCGGGGTAGGGAACATCTACGCCAATGAAGCACTATTTTCTTCACGTATTAGCCCTTTGCGCCCAGCAAGTAAAGTGACAAAAGAAGAGTGGGTCTTGTTGACCCAAGAGATCAAACAAGTACTCGCTACCGCCATCAAACAAGGCGGTACTACGCTTAAAGATTTCGCTCAAGCAGATGGCAAGCCGGGATATTTCGCTCAAGAGCTACAAGTGTATGGCAAAGCAGGCGAAAAGTGCCCTACTTGTGAAGCTCTTATTCAAGAGTTAAAAATAGGGCAGAGGAACACGTTTTATTGCGAAGAGTGCCAAGTATAAAAAAACTGAACTCGTGTTCACTTTTTTACGCTAGTAGATAGGCAGGCTAATAGCTACAATTACACTAATGATATGAATTGAGAATAGTAGAATGAAATATTTAGTAACTGGCGTTGCCGGGTTTATTGGCTCTGCAGTTTCAGAGCGACTATGTGCGGCTGGACATAAGGTTGTCGGCATTGATAACTTGAATGACTACTATGAAGTCTCTTTGAAACATGATCGCCTAAAGCGCATTGAGCATGAAAACCTGACCTTCATCGAGCTAGATCTTGCTGATAGAGAAGGCATGGCAACACTGTTTGCTGAACAAAAGTTTGACCGTGTTATTCATTTAGCGGCACAAGCGGGCGTTCGTTACTCAATTGATAACCCGATGGCGTATGCCGATAGCAATCTGGTTGGTCACCTAGCTATTTTGGAAGGCTGCCGTCATAACAAGGTTGAACACCTAGTTTACGCTTCATCAAGCTCAGTTTATGGCTTGAACCAGAAAATGCCATTCCACACGGCAGACAGTGTTGATCACCCTATCTCGTTGTATGCTGCGACCAAGAAGTCGAATGAGCTAATGGCGCATACCTATTCTCATTTATACGATGTACCGACAACAGGTCTACGTTTCTTTACGGTTTACGGCCCTTGGAGTCGCCCAGACATGGCGATGTTCAAGTTTGCGAATTTAATCGTAGCGGGTAAAGAGATCGATATTTATAACAACGGCGACATGATGCGTGACTTCACTTATATCGATGATATCGTTGAAGGTATTATTCGTGTGCAAGACCGCATTCCAGAAAAACAGCCAGATTGGACGGTTGAGCAAGGCTCACCAGCAACCAGTTCAGCACCATATCGCGTATTTAACATCGGTCATGGTAGCCCGGTTAAATTAATGGACTACATCGAAGCATTAGAAGGTGCTTTAGGTGTTGAAGCGAAAAAGAACTTCATGCCAATGCAACCAGGTGATGTGTACGCGACTTATGCTGATACGGAAGATCTGTTTGAAGCGGTTGGCTACAAGCCTCAAGTTAAGATCCAAGAAGGAGCGAAAGCTTTCGCGGATTGGTATAAAGCCTATTACTCGCTGTAGTAATTGATAGCTTTTAATTAAAAATAGCGCTCAATGAGCGCTATTTTTGTTTTTTCGGTGTAGATCAAGCGAATTACTTAGCTGTTTTTATTTTGATTTCAGCCGCAACTTTTTGTGGTACAAACTGACTAATGTCCCCACCATGAATAGCCACTTCTCGGACTATTGTCGAAGAAAGAAATGCATACTCTTCTGATGGGGTTAGAAACACACTTTCAAGGCCGGGCAGGAGTTTTCGGTACATACTCGTGAGACCGAATTCGTATTCAAAATCCATGGTCGTTCTGAGGCCGCGTACTAGCACATTAGCTTTCTGTTGTTTGACAAAATCGACCAGTAACCCAGAAAACCCCTCAACAGACACGTTAGGTAAGTGAGACACAGCATCCCGCAACAGCTCTACTCGTTCCTCTAACTTAAACATGGTCTTTTTGCTTGGGCTCGCGGCCACCCCAACGGTGATATGATCAAACATGCTCGCGGCACGGACGATAATATCGAGGTGACCATTGGTTACCGGATCAAAAGTACCAGGGTAGATAACGTGTGTGGTCATATTAGCGGTCCTTGCTTAGTGTTTTTATGGAATTTAAGGCTTTGTCGAGTGTCTGCTTTACCATGTCGAGCGTGATGTCTTTCATTAAATCATTGCCTTTTGCTCGGGTTCCCCATGGAAGGTCTTTAACCGGTTTCCCTTGTTGTGCTTCTACATGTTGTTGATAAACACTGACCACGATATCCAGATCGTTGTAAGGGCCAGTTCTACGGGGATCGCTATGTGCGTACAAGCCGATTACAGGCGTAGACTGTGTTGTTGCCAGGTGTGCTGGGCCTGTATCTGGTGCGATTACCACTGTCGCATGTTTAAGTACGGCAGTGAGCTGCTTGAGGTTGGTTTTGCCAATTAAGTTGATGACAGGAGATTGACATAAGGCTTCGATGTCGCTACCTAGGTTAATTTCTCTTGGTGCCGGAGAACCACATAACACCACTTGCATGCCTTGTTCGACAGCATAATCAGCAATAGCTGCATATCGCTCAGTTAACCAGTTACGCGAATCCTTACTGGCTGCAGGAGAGATAACCAAGGTTGGCTTATCAGCCATAGTGTCGATGGCTAGCTGTTCATCTTCAGGTGTTAAAGGGATATCCCATTGAGGCTTATCGAAGGGGACACCAATGTAGCGAGCAAATTCGGCAAAGTTATCCAACACATGAAACTTATCTGAAATAGGTAGATGGTGGTTGGTAAAGAGTGACTGCATTTCACGAGTACGGTTTTTGCCAAATCCCACTTTGCACTTCGCCTTTATCCCCCAAGATAGCACGCTGGCTCTGAGTGCGGCTTGCATATGCAGAAGTGCATCAAATTTACGATCAGATAGCTGACGCCATAATTCACGCATTCCTTTGAAGCCTTGTTTTTTATCGAAAACAATCACCTCAATACCGGGTAGATCGCCGATCAGCATGGCTTCTATTTTGCCGGTTATCCAAGTAATTTTCGTTTCAGGCCACTGCTTCTGGATGGCTTGAACCACAGAAATAGCATGACAAACATCGCCAATCGCGGAGAGGCGAAGTATGCAAAGAGATTGAGGTGCAGTTGAGAACAGTGACATAAAGTGCCCGAAAAAAGTGAATAACATCAGAATTATGCAGATACTCGCATTAGTTGTAAAATAGCAATGACGAAAAGCGACCCAAAGGCCTCATAGATGGAAACGATTAGCACCAAGAACCAAACAATTTGGTACGACCCTGAACTTCTGGCTCAGGTACCAGAGGGCGATATTGCTCAGATTTTTGAGGCTGAATATTGGCAGCAACAAGACGCCATTTCAGGCAGTGCTCAAGGACGCGGTACCACATGGTTCATTCAGCTTGATGGAATACAGGCCGCATTGCGCCATTATCGCCGTGGCGGATTGTTTGGGAAGCTAGTCGAAGACCAATATCGTTTCTCTGATTGGGAGAGTACTCGCTGCGCTATGGAGCTTAATGTCCTAAAGATATTGGCAAACGCAGGTGTGAATGTACCGAAGCCCATTGCTGCTAGAGCCATTAAAAGCGGACTACTTTATCGAGCGGACTTGATGTCTGAACGAATTCCCAATGCCAGAGATCTAGTTGATGTATTGGTTACTAACCCGATTGATGCGGATATCTATCAAAAAATTGGCCAAGAGATACGCAAAATGCACGATACTGGGGTCAATCACACTGATCTCAATATCCATAATATCCTGCTTGATGATTCGCAAAAGGTGTGGATTATTGACTTTGATAAGTGTGGTCATCAAGCGGGTGATGACTGGAAAGAAGGCAACTTGGATCGCTTAAAGCGCTCGTTCTTAAAAGAAGTGAACAAGCGCCAGATTCAATGGCAAGAGCAGGATTGGGAACCGTTATTGCAAGGTTACCAAGGGTAGTTGCTGTTAGTTAAGAGTGGTGACTAGCTAAGAATGGTCATTAATTAAGAATGTATGCCAAGGTTTTATCCAACGCTCCTCGGTTCTGCTCAACCACTTGATAAGCCGCTAAGCCTTTAGTTTTACGCAGTTCTGATTGTTTGAACAGTTGTTGGAGTTGGCCTGCGATATCTTGGCTATCTTGACAAATAACCACGGCATTGGCTTCCAGTAGCTTGTCGGTGATCTCGCTAAAATTAAAGTAGCTAGGGCCATTCAGTAAGGGTAGCTGTAGAGCTGCTGGTTCTAGAAGATTGTGGCCACCTACCTTATCGCCTACAAGGCTTCCTCCCATAAAACACACATCAGCACCACCGAGTAAGGTCAACATTTCTCCCATCGTATCAGCAATATACACTTCAACATCAGAGGCGATAGGTTGTTGACTTGTTCGAGTGATGGTGTTGAATTCTTGCTGTTTAGCCAGTTCCGTCACTTGGCTGAATCGTTCAGGGTGACGAGGTACAATCATCAATAACGCTCTTGGTTTGTCTTTTAGAAGTTGCTTATGAGCATCTAAAACAATTTCATCTTCACCTTGGTGGGTACTCGCAGCAATCCAGACATCACGATTAAAGCCGACTTGATCCCTCAAAGCTTTACCTTTTTCTACTTGTTCAGAAGAGACTTCAATATCAAACTTGATTGAGCCTGTCACATGCACCGATGCTCTATCTAACCCTAATCGTATAAAACGATCAGCATCACTTGGGTATTGGCAGAGTACTTGAGAAAGGTTTTTCGCTAGAAGGTTAAAGACGGATTGGAATTTAGCATAGCGCTGGCACGAGCGCTCAGATAGGCGAGCGTTGAGTACTGAAATAGGAATCCCAGCTTTCGCGACGCAATGTAACGTGTTTGGCCAAAGCTCTGTTTCCATAATCAACATTTGCTTTGGTTTTACTGATTTAAGGAAGCCTCGTACACACCAAGAAAAATCAATCGGCATGTAGCGATGTTCGACCAAATCACCGAGTTTTTCTATCTGCTCTGCACCCGTGCTGGTTGTGGTGGTAACGATAATGGCTTGGTTTGGATTGCGTCGCTTCAGTTGCTTTATGATCGGTACGGCGGCAATCGATTCACCAACCGATACTGCGTGAATCCAGATAGGATTCTTACCTTGAGTTTGCGGTGTGATCCCGAAATGTTCTTTCCAACGCTGACCAAAACTTGGCTTTCCAGGTTTGCTCTTATAAAGCCCATACAGCAGTAGCGGAGAAGCTAATGACAATATGAGAGTATAGATAAGTCGTATAAGCATAAGAACAGTGACACCAGAAGGCAAAATCAATATTCAGAAGAGTATTTTCTTCAATCTCGAAAGTAAAGAGCGTTATAATTAAATGCTTAGTTGCGCTTTCAAACGGACATGGTGAATTTTATCTCATCGCTTATGCAAACCGATCAAACCTATCGTTTCTTGCTCTACGTCGAGCAAAATTATTCATTTGCTATTCTTCGCCCATTCTATGATTACGCGAAGCAACTCGGCCATGAGGTTAAGTGGTTGCTTGTTGGTGAAGACGCTTCTGAACATCTTTTACTGGATCAAGAGCAGAGCGTCTCTTTAGTTGAAGCTGTCTCCTTTAACCCTTCAGCTGTTTTAGTGCCCGGTGATCGCATTCCTGCGTTTATTCCAGGGTTGAAGGTACAAGTATTTCATGGTTTGAACGAGAGCAAACGTGGGAACTTATACCCTGAACGTGGTCTATTTGATTTGTATTGCACCGAAGGCCATGAAAGAACAAGCTCGCTTGAGCCGCTAGCTAAGCAGCGCGGCTATTTTCAAGTTAAAGAGACCGGGTGGCTGAAGCTCGATAGCTTGTTTAATTATCAAACCAGTGACAAGCATTTTGAAAGACCTCAAATTCTATTCGCTTCCACTTTTTCGCCAAGTTTATCCTGTGCTGAATTGGTTTATGAAGAGCTTAAGCGCCTAAGCAAACTGAGCCAGTGGCAATGGTTAGTCACATTGCATCCTAAAATGAAGCAAGAGACACGAGAAAAATACCAGGCGTTGGAAGGGGACAACCTTCTGTTCTTCGACAATGATCGAGTGATTGAAATGCAGCATCGTGCTGATGTGATGGTATGTGACAACTCATCGATCTTTCAGGAGTTTTTGTTGCTCAATAAGCCGGTTGTTACGGTAAATAACCGAGAGCCTCAAGCGAGCTTCATCAATATTACCCAAGCAGAGCAGTTAGAATCAGCAATTCAACAAGCTATGCTGCCTGATGAAACAAGAGATAAAGCCATTGCTAATTATGGTCCGTCAATAACGCCATATTTGGACGGTCAATCCTCAGCGAGAGTTCTGAGTGCTATTACGGATGTGCTAGAAAGCGGTTGGCAGGATAAAAAACCAAAAAATTGGATTCGTAACTTTAAAATCCGTAAATCATTAAACTATTGGAAATTCTAGGGCTGAATAATGAAAATATTAGTTTGTGCATCGTATCTACATGCTTGGAATAGTATTCGCCCTGAAGCGGAAATATTTGTAGAACTTGTAAATCAAGGGCATAGCGTTACGGTTATGACCCAAGGTGAGTCTGAATACGTAGATCGGCTTCGAACAAACGGTGTGAAGGTCATCGATTGTTATCCTAAAAGAAAGGTTTGTTTTGATACGATCAAGACCATTCGACGAGAATTAAAGAGTGGTGAATATGACATTTGTTATGCTTTTAACTCAAAAACTATTCCGAATGCGGCATTTGCATGTATTGGATTTAAAGTAAAGTTGATCGCCTACAGGGGAACAACGGGCGGCTTGTATCGACATGATCCAAGTGCTTACTTAACTCAACTTCATCCCCGAGTTGATGGCATCGTTTGCGTATCTGAAGCTGTTCGACAGGATGTTATCAAGCGAGTTTGGAAGAACAAAGATAATGTTGTCACCATATATAAGGGGCATCAATTAGAGTGGTATCAAGTCGATCCTACTTCTAGGGAGTCGTTAGAACTGAATCAGACCGATGTTGTTGCGTTTTGCGCTGCGCATGTGCGCCCTAGTAAGGGAATATCTGTTCTCCTCGAGGCGACTAATTATATTACAGTATCCAATTTTCATCTGGTCCTCGCGGGTAGTGGCTATGAGCCCCACTTTGACGAGATGAAAAATAGCCTGATCTCAGATAGAATTCACTATATTGGTCATCGAAAAGACATTCCGTCATTAATGGCCATGGCTGATATTCAGGTACAGCCATCCGTTAGTGGTGAAGGACTGCCTCGTACAATTATTGAAGCGATGGCCAATGGAACAGCATCAGTTGTTACCACTACAGGCGGAGCGCCTGAGCTTGTCGATGATGGACAAACAGGTTTTATTGTTCCCACTGCTGATGCTCAGGCACTAGGTGAAGCTATTAATAAAATTGCTCAGGATAAACAACAATGCTCTGATATGGGGCTTGCTGCTAAAGAGAGGCTAGCACGTCACTTTAGTTCTAAAGTGACAGTGGCTGAACACTTAAAGTATTTTGAACGTTTACTAGGTCATTCAAACTAGCTCAATGAAAAAGGTATATTGATTCAATGAGAACATTATCAGCGTTAATTATTTGTAAGAACGAAGAAGACCGTATTCGACCTTGTTTCGAATCGCTAAAAGGTTTTGCTGATGAAATAATTGTTTATGATTCTGGAAGTACGGATAAGACAGTTGAAATAGCAAGAGAATATACGGATAAAATCTGGGTTACGGAAGATTGGCCTGGTGATGGTTATCAGAAGGCCAGGGCTTTTGAGCAGGCTACGTGCGATTGGGCACTAATTATTGATGCAGATGAGTACTTGGATGAAGATATGAAGTCCGAGATAACACGCCAGTTAAGTGATCCAAATTTAGAAGAAGTAGCTTTCAAGTTACCTTGGGGGAATCTTATCTTAGGCAAACAAATGCGCTTTGGTCGTTCATCCAGAGCCCCTAAACGTCTTTTTAAGCGTGAAGGAGCCTCGATTACTAAAGTTGTAGTACATGCAAATGTAGAAACTGAAGGGAAGGTCTCTACACTGAAAAAGGGTTTTTTGATGCATAACTCGTTACGCGGCTTTGATCATTTGATGGAAAAAAGCCGAGTATACGGTTGGGAAACCACAAAAAAATATTACAGCAAGGGTAAGCCAAGTTTAGGGATTCCTTTCGCTATTGTGCGCTCAGTTTGGACATTTTTCCTAATTTATATTATCCGATTAGGATTTTTAGACGGTAGTCGTGGTCTATTGATGGCAATGAACTTTGCTCAATCGTCATTCAACAAATATGCGGGCCTGTGGTACTTAGAGCAAGAAGCCAAGCTGAAAAACAATAAGCATTTAGATAAGAATTAATAGAGATTTTAGTATGTTAAACAATAAGACAGTATTAATTACAGGTGGCACAGGTTCATTTGGTAAACAGTTCATTAAAACGATTTTAGAGCGCTATCAAGACGTAAAGAAAATCATCATATTTTCTCGTGATGAACTAAAACAGTTTGAAATTAAGCAAAACTATCCTCAAAAAGATTACCCACAATTACGTTTCTTCATCGGTGATGTGCGTGATCGTAACCGTATGATTCAAGCCTGTGAAGGTGTTGATGTAATTATTCATGCTGCGGCAATTAAGCAAGTTGATACAGCAGAATACAATCCGACCGAGTGTATTCGTACTAATATTGATGGGGCTGAAAATGTAATTAATGCAGCACTACAGTGTGGTGTAAAAGATGTAGTAGCACTATCTACGGATAAAGCGTGTGCTCCGATTAACCTATATGGTGCAACTAAGTTAGCTTCTGATAAATTATTTGCAGCAGCTAATAATATTCGTGGCTCTAAAGATATTCGTTTTAGTGTTGTTCGTTACGGCAACGTTATGGGCTCTCGAGGCTCAGTTATTCCGTTCTTTATGCAGAAGAAAGAAGAAGGTGTATTACCAATTACCCATGAAGAGATGACTCGTTTCAATATATCTCTTCAGGATGGTGTCAACATGGTGATGTACGCTATCGAGAACCATATTGGTGGTGAAATTTTTGTACCCAAGATCCCATCTTACAAAATATTAGACATTGCAGAAGCGATTGCGCCTGGTATGCCAACTAAAGTTGTTGGTATTCGTCCTGGTGAAAAGCTTCATGAAGAAATGATTACGGATACTGACTCTCTTAATACGATTGACCTAGGGCGTTATTACGCGATTCTTCCGTCGGTATCTTTTACATACACAGAAGATGAATACATGAATCATCATAAAGCTGAAAAAGTCCCGTTCGGTTTTAAGTACAACTCAGGTACGAATACTGAGTGGGAAACGATTGAAGGTCTACGTGACCTAATCAAAGAACATGTTGATCCTAAATTTACAGTGTGAGTAGAACAGTGATTCCATACGGCAAGCAAGATATCAGTCAGCAAGACATTGATAGTGTAGTTGATGTCCTTAAATCTGATTTTCTAACTCAGGGACCACAAGCTCCTGCGTTTGAAAAAGCGTTAACAGAACATACCGGTGCTCAGTATGCGTTAGCAGTGAATAGCGCAACCTCCGCTCTACATATTGCTTGTCTTGCTTTGGGTTTAGGCAAAGGTGATTGGCTTTGGACATCTCCTATTACTTTTGTTGCGTCTGCAAACTGTGGTCTTTATTGCGGTGCAAAAGTGGATTTTGTCGACATCGACCCAGACACATACAACATGTGCCCTAAACGACTTGAAGAGAAGCTCATCAAAGCAAAAGCTGAAGGTAGGCTGCCAAAAGTCTTAGTGCCAGTACATTTATGCGGACAGCCATGTGATATGGCTGCAATTGGTAAGTTAGCCAAAGAGTACGGTATTAAACTTATTGAAGATGCTTCGCATGCGATTGGTGGTCGATATCAAGAGCAACCGATAGGGAATTGCGAATATTCAGATATCACGGTATTTAGTTTCCACCCAGTAAAAATCGTGACAACTGCCGAAGGTGGCGCCGCTCTTACCAATAGCAAAGAACTGGCTGATAAAATGGCACTGCTGCGTAGCCATGGTATTACGCGTGATCCAGAGTTGATGCGTGGTGATGCTCATGGCGGTTGGTATTACCAACAGATAGACCTTGGGTTTAATTATCGTATGACAGAGTTACAAGCAGCACTGGGTGTGAGCCAAATGAAGCGCTTGAATGAATTTGTCTCTGCTCGCCACGAGTTAGCACAAGGCTATTATATTAAATTAGAGAATTTGCCGGTTGTTCTGCCTTACCAACTTCCCAATACCTACTCAGGGTTGCATTTGTTCGTGATTCGTTTGAAATTAGATGATATTTCACTCAGTCATCAACAGGTTTTTGATGCGTTGCGCGAGCGTGGTATTGGTGTGAATTTGCATTATATTCCAGTACATACTCAGCCGTATTATCAAGACTTAGGTTTCACTGAAGGGGAGTTCCCTGAATCCGAACAGTACTATCGCGAGGCGATTTCTTTGCCGATGTTCCACGGTATGACTGAAGCTCAACAGAATACAGTTGTCGACGTGTTAACTGATATTCTAAAAGGTGCGTAATGAAAATAGCGATTATTCCAGCTCGTGGGGGGAGTAAACGCATCCCGCGAAAAAATATTAAAGATTTTAACGGAAAGCCGATAATTGCGTACTCTATAGAAGCCGCATTGGCATCTGGATGCTTTGATAGGGTCATCGTATCAACGGATGACCCTGAAATTGCTGAAGTCGCAGAGCAGTATGGCGCAGAAGTACCGTTTATGCGTCCAGCAGACGTTTCTGATGATTTTGCCACTACGGCAGACGTTCTGTTGCATGCTATTGATTGGTACGAAGAGCAGTCGCAGTCGATTGAATATCTGTGTTGTATTTACGCAACAGCACCCTTTATCGATGTCAACGACATACGCAATACCTATAAGTTGCTACTAGAATCCCCCTCTGCTGATTACTGCTTCCCTGTTTGTGAGTTTCCATTCCCAATACAAAGAGGCGTAAAGTTGACTCAAGGACAACGTGTTGAGATGTTCCAACCAGAACATTTCAATACTCGATCTCAGGATCTTGAGGTCGGATATCATGATGTAGGGCAATTTTATTGGGGTAAACCAAACGCTTACCGTCAAAAGATCCCTATGTTTTCAGATAAAGCAATTGCATATCCTGTCTCTAGGAAACGAGTTGTTGATCTTGATACCCCTGAGGATTGGGATTTTGCTCTATTACTTTCTCAAGCATTAAAAGGTTAGATAGGTGCTTATTGGTATTCGCGTTGATGCGTCGTTCAAGATGGGGACGGGGCATGCATTCAGAATGCTCACACTTGCACGTAAGTTAGAGAGCAATGGACATCAAGTTGTTTTCATATGTCGAAAATTGGGAGGAAACTTAATTAATTTCATTGAAGAGAGTTTCAATGTTATTAGTTTACCTAAACCGGACGGAGCGGAGACTCACAACACGCATTGTGCTCATGGTAATTGGTTGGAAGTCCCTTATCAAACTGAGATTGTACAAGTACAAAATGTCGTATCTCATTACCTATCTGGTCTAACTCGAACAAAGTTAGACTGGTTGGTAATCGATCACTATGCGTTAGATGAGCGCTTTCAGGTGGCTTTGAGGCCACTATCTTGCTGTATTCTTCAAATCGACGACTTGGCTGATAGAGTTCATGATGTAAACATGTTACTTGATCAGAATTATTACTCTTTAGGTAAAAGTCGTTATGATGCTTACCTTCCCAGTTATACCAAGCGCCTTTGTGGCCCTAAATATGCGTTGTTGAGAGATGAGTTTCGTGAAAGCAGAAAGCATATTCCAAACTATACACAGCGTTTATCTAAGAGAAAAGTTGTGCTCTTTTTTGGGGGCATTGATTGGGCTAATGAAACATCCAAAGCGTTACTTGGATTATTGAGTGTCGATAGTGGTGATCATTTCGATGTGATTATTGGGATGAACAAC
This sequence comes from Vibrio sp. 10N.286.48.B8, assembly GCF_003050085.1. Lineage (NCBI taxonomy): Bacteria > Pseudomonadati > Pseudomonadota > Gammaproteobacteria > Vibrionales > Vibrionaceae > Vibrio > Vibrio sp. 10N.286.48.B8. The sequence continues at coordinate 131,600 of NZ_PIGD01000005.1, forward strand.
CCTCATAAGCAACAGTTGGAAGCGTTGTGTGCTGAACATAAGGCTAGGGTGACCCTTCATGTTCAAGTGAAAAACATGATGGATTATTTTTCAGATGCCTACCTGTATGTTGGAGCGGTCGGTGCTACAACGTGGGAAAGGTGCGTGCTTGCCCTTCCTGGTATTGTGTGCTCGGTCGCCGACAATCAAACTCAGCTCGCTAAAGATTTGCATGACATAGACGGCCATTGCTATTTGGGCTTGAATTCCGAGCTATCATCACAAGATTATGCGCTTGCATATCAGCGTTTTATTTCTCAAAAAGAACTTCTCTTGAATCAATCTTCCATTTGCGGTGACCTAGTTGATGGTAAAGGGTGTGAAAGAGTTGTTGAACACCTAGAAGAGATTTCAAAAAATGACAACATTTAGTCTCCGCCCTGCACAAGAAGGCGATAAGTGGGCAGTGTTAGAGTGGCGCAACCACGCTGATGTGCGTGCTGTGATGTTAACTGACCATATCATATCTAAAACGGAACATTCTGCATGGTGGGATAAGACCATGCTAATGGACCAAAGACAGATCTTAATATTCTGTCGCGATGAGAAACCAGTTGGTGTAGTGACCATTTATTCATGGGAGCAAGACAACGCGACAGCATGGTGGGGGTTTTACCTCAACAACAGTGCGCTTGAGCAAGCTGAAAAAACAGCTATTTGGCTTGAACTTGAACAAGCTGTTATTCACTATGCGGGTAAAACGTTAAAGGTACATGAGTTGTATTGTGAATCACTAAGACAGAATCAGCTCGCGTGGAAACTACATCAAAAAAGTGGTTTTGTAGAGTGCGAGGCTCCTGTAGATGCGACTGATACTGCAAAAAATGTTGTTTACATGAAATATGTTTATCCAGAAAATAAGCTAGATAAACGCCAGCGGTTGTACCTATTCGCATCTCATAATACCGATTTTTTGTCGGATACCTTAACGAAGCATATTAAGACATATACGCAGTTTCCTTATAAAATTGCGATAGCTGAATTCGGTCGGTATCAGCTAGATCTTTTGGATTCTGAAAATACTGATATTAATGATGCATCTTCTTGCTACGCTTTTATCGAGCGAATTGAAGACTTCTTTGCTGATATCTATACCTTGCCAACAGAAGAATCCTTGTTACAAACAGAGCAACGCGTGTTGCAATATCTTGCATTCATCAAAAGTATTGCTCAGCGAGGTAATCGGGTTTTTGTTGCAGATTTTGCTATTCAGAAGGGCTTTCCTTTCTCGATTTCTGAACAATTGTCAGACTCAAAAATTCAGAGGCTAATCCAAGAATGGAATAACACGCTTTATACGATGAAAACCGAGAATTTGGTTGAAGTTATTCCTTACTCTCAAATTATCAAGCGTGCTGGCCAAAGTTTCTCCAATAAATATTGGTATATGGCAAGAGCACCGTTTTCCATTCAATTTCTGGAAGCGTACAGCCAGGCAATCATTGGTACTATTTTTGCGGCAAGTGCACTTTCTGCTCGAGTCTTAGTGCTTGATCTTGATAATACCTTGTGGAAAGGGATCATTGGTGATGATGGAAAAGACGGTATTAGCTTAGGGGGGGATTACCCAGGCAATATTTACAAAGACCTTCAGTCGCTCTTCCTCACACTAAAATCCAGAGGTATTTTGCTGACTATATGCAGTAAAAATACTGAGGAAGTGGCGTTAGATGCTATTGAAACCCATCCGGAGATGCGTCTGAGAGCGAAAGATTTTGTCAGCCATCGAATTAATTGGGAACCAAAATCACAGAATATTCATGCATTAAGTAAAGAATTAAACCTTGGTTTATCCTCTTTTTGTTTCATCGATGATAACCCTGTAGAGCGTGCAGAAGTGCGCCGAAATGCTCCCGACGTTTTTGTACCTGAACTACCGGAAGATCCTGCTGAATGGTTCCAGTACCTTTGTAATCTTCCTGAACTTTGCGTCGCGCAAGTGAGTGACTCTGATAAACGACGTTCGGAGCTCTACAAGCAAAGAGTAGATATTCAGAATGCACAAACTGAATTTGTTGACCGAGCGTCATTTATTAAAAGTTTGGGAATGGAAGTATGTGTAGAAGAGTTGAACTCAGATAACTTCGACCGAACACATCAACTCTTTAATAAAACGAATCAATTCAACACAACGACAACACGCTATAGCAAAGAGCAATTGAGCGAATGGATGAGGGCCTCTGACTATCAAGTTCTCCATGTCCGCTCTAAAGACAAATACTCTAAAGAGTATGAAGGCGTCGCGGCACTGGTTATCGTGAAAAAGGATAATCGTTGGGTCATTGATAACTTCGTTATGTCATGCAGAGTGATGGGGAGAGACATTGAGCATGTTATAATAAGTAAGCTGATTCTTTTAGCGAGTGAATCTTCTCAGGATGCTGTGACTGGTCGCTTTATAGCGAGCTCTAAAAATATGCCAGTTCGAGAACTCTATAAGAATAATCACTTTGTTTTACATGATAACGAGCAATGGGTATTCGAGTTTGCTCAGCAGTCGTTGCCGTCAGAGCCCAACCTAATGACTCTAAATTGGAAGGCGTAGGAGAAATTTATATGAATGCAATGTTTTCGGCTTTAGGTGTACTTCATGTTGATCACTATGCTGTGACGACGAAAGACTTGATAGCTACATTGAAAGATTTTTTATCTGTTCCAGGAGCTAAGTTGCTTCGTGGCCCTGGAGAAAACCCGGCACAACAAGTGTACTATGCATTTGTGGAGCTCAATGGTATGGGTGTTGTAGAGATACTTGCACCACTAGATGATCATTCTCCGATTCTTGGGCATCTAGGCTCAGGTGGTGGTGCTTATCATCTTTGTTATGCCGTGCAGGACATTGATAAAGCGATCAAAGTTGCTGAGCAGGATTTTGGTGCAAAACTTGTGGTTGCTCCTCGTGCCGACGGCGCATTTGATGGCCGTAGAGTCGCTTTTCTTGTCCATCCAAATCATGGTTTGTTTGAGTTACTTGAAGCTTATCCTGTAGACTCAATACCTGTATCCCATCAGTCTATTAAGCTTGATGTTGTAGATTCGAAAAAAGATAAGCTTATGGAGATCTATCGTTCAGTTATAGATAGTAGTCGCGTTGATTACGATGGAACGGATATGGCAAATTGTCCTGAATGGGACTCGTTTAAACATTTGATGTTAATAATGGAAATCGAAAAGCAATTCGAAATATCGATACCTGCGTCTGATATGTCGACGTTGGATTCGTTGAAAAAGATTGAAAGTTACCTGGCGAATAAGTAGGAAATAATGAAGATAGCAAATAGAGATATTGGTAAGGGACATAGACCTTACATCATAGCGGAGATGTCAGGTAACCATAATGGTGATATCACTCGCGCAATTGAATTGATTAAAGCTGCGAAAGATGCGGGGGCCGATGCTGTTAAATTGCAGACTTACACGGCTGATACCATCACAATTAATCACGATAGTGAAGAATTTATGATCCGTGGTGGTCTATGGGATGGCTCAAAACTTTATGACCTGTACGAGCAGGCACATACCCCTTGGGATTGGCATAAGACATTGTTTGATGAGGCTGAAAAGCTTGGTATTACCATCTTTAGTTCTCCATTTGACCATACAGCTGTCGATTTCCTAGAAAGTTTGAACGCACCGGCATATAAAATCGCGTCATTTGAGTTGATCGATTTACCATTGATTCGAAAAGTGGCGGCAACCGGTAAGCCGATGATCATGTCGACGGGTAACGCGAATTTGGCAGAAATTGAAGAAGCGGTTGCGGCAGCGAAAGGAGCAGGCGCTTTAAATATCGTACTTCTTCATTGCACAAGTGGTTATCCAACTCCAGCATCTCAAGCAAATATTTCTACAATGGCTGTTATGCGTGACGCTTTCGGAGTAGAAGTCGGCTTATCAGATCATACTATGGATATTGGTGTATCGGTTGCTGCTGTAGCATTGGGAGCATGTGTGATCGAAAAGCACTTCACGCTTGCGCGTGCAGATGGTGGCCCTGATTCGGCTTTCTCGCTTGAAAAAGAAGAGCTAAAGTCACTAGTAACAAATTGTACTATGGCTTTTGAAGCTATAGGAGCTCCAAATTTTGTAAGCACAGAGGCAGAGCTACAGACTAAATGTCATCGCCGTTCACTTTATGTTGTTAAAGATATTAAGCAAGGTGAATTGTTTACTGAAGAGCATGTTCGTTCAATCCGTCCAGGCAATGGCATATTGCCAAAATACCTTGATGATGTCATTGGCTCAAAAGCGACGTGCGATATTAAGTTTGGAACACCTTTAGACTTTAAGCATTATTAAGTATGAAGTGCCTAGAGGGAATGAAAGGTTTCTTCTAGGCGCTTTTTTAATAGGTGTGGATTCTTCTTCCAAGAAATGATCTGCTCATCAAAATTACCCATCTCTTCATCTCTGAACAGCTTACGCCTTTCACAAAATTGTTCAAACCCTAGTCCCGCTGTTGAGTTAATAGAAGCAACAATCACCTTATTAGGGCTATTAAGAAGCTCTAATTCTAATGGGTGTTTGACTGAAAGAAATTTATCTTCATCAAAATAAGGAAGGTAATCCTTTATGTCTTCACTAGGGTGAAGCTTTATAAAGTAAGGCTTCCCTTCACTCTCCATATGTTTTGCTATACATTGATGTATATAGAAAAAGTAACCTTCATCTTTAAGCATGTTAGCAAGAGTTGATGATAGTGGTTGAGTAGCAATAATAACGATATTGCTTTGAACATTTACTAATTTTGGAGTGAATTTAAAAACAGTGTTGATTGATGGTAAACCTTCTGATTTTCCAAGAAATTCAATAGTTTTTCCTTTTTCTTTCACTGAATTCGGTAACTTTTCAGGCCACACGACATTGATAGTAGTGCAACGCGTGCTTTCCCCCATAACCCAAGTATTAAGGCCTTTAAAATTTATAGGGTTTAAGTATTTACTGATTCCCTTCTTTGGTATCTCATAATAATTCCCAACCCCATCCTCTATAACTTCATATTTTTTTATTAGCAACTTAAAAAGGCGAGCAACTTTGTTTTTGTCATTGAAAACAAACAAGGATAAATCATTAAAATCGCTTGGCTTCAATATTTCTAATTTTATTAGTTGATCAGATGCTAATTTTGTTATTTTTTCGTTTGGCTCTATATTTCTCATGGATAGGAATAGTGTTAATTTTCCAAGCCAAGATTTTTTTAATTTATAGATTAATTCTTTTCGACTGATTAATATTATTTCTATATTTTCATTTTTAATGTTTTTATTTATCTTGTCCTTATCAACCCCTTGGTAATCATAGAAAAACAAAATAGTAGAATGTTCATTTGGCTGATAGCAAGCTTTTGATATCGAAAATAAAAAGTGTCTTAGCGTTGAGCAAACGTAAAGGTTCATTGTTGCCCCCTATTGTTTTTTATCTTTTTAATTAAAAACATAGTGGTAAGTAAGTAAAGAAAGTACGTGCCTGGATGCGAGATAGGTACATAACTTAACCCTGCTACAAAAATAAATATTGGCATGATTAATAATAGCGGGGAGTAATTTGAGTTAAAATTCTTAATTCCATAAAAAAATGGAATAATCAAAACGCTTATATATAATATAAGACCAATGAAACCATATTTCACAGTCCTATCTACAACGCTATTATGAAAGTTCTTGTTGTCAAATCGAGCTAGGGACTTTTTAACTTTACCTTCTTTATACATTTTCTGAATGATTTCTAGGTGTTTGGTTTGGCCTAAACCTAGCCACGATTTATCGTTTTTTATAATATCGTAGCCAACTAACCATAGCTGAACTCTTATACCCCATGATGAGTCTAAGTTGCCTTTTGTAAGGAGCTCTATTTCTTTTGCTGATGTGTCAATTCTGCCTTTGATAATAGGGTAGTTTAATGTTGTCACAGTAGCAAATAAGGCAAGGCTCATGAGAGTAACTTTCCAGTTTCTTTTCTTCATAAATATAAGAAAAATGATAGTTATATATACTGTAATTAGAGCGAGCCATGTACCTCTTGTATCGACTAGTATGACATTAATAGTAAGAAGAATAAAACTTACAACTGATAGCAATGATAGTAATTTACTCTTACTAATATAGCCAAGATAAAGGGCTATTATCGATAATAAACCGGTATAATTTGAATAAGGGATTGCATTTAAGGGGAGTTTCATCCGACTTAAGTTTTTTATCTCTATAATATTTATAGTTTGGTAAGTTATGTATATCGAACTCAATGTAATTATAAATATCAGAGACTTATAACGAATTTTTTTTGGGATTGATATTGCTGAGTATAAAGCTGTACTAATAAGAACCCTGATCTCAGAAGAGCTATATCCGCTATGATAATACTTTAACGATGCATAAATAGCACATATGAAAACTATCCCAATCATATGGTTATATTTAAAATCAATGCTATCATCACTATCGAAAAGGCAACCGACTAATTTTGCGACTAAAGATATTATTATCAACGTGACTAAAATCTTATCACCGTTGTTAATAATGAAAAGACCACTAACAGCCCAATAAATTGGCAGTAAGTGTATAATTTGCATTAATTTTCGAAACATATTATTTATAAGGATTGATATTAGTTTCCGGACGAGTCTTAAGTAACCTTAAGATCCACATATATTGTTCTGGATTCTTACTCACATAATCTTCAATGCATTGATTCATCATACGTGCGTCCTCCTCTTCGCTTCCTGTTGGGAAAGGAAGGGCAGGATAAAAATCCAGAGTGTATTGGCCGGTCTTGCTATCGTATTGAGCAAACAAAGGAACTATTTTAGCTTTACTCAGTTTCGATAGCCGACCAAGGCCTGAAATTGTTGCTTTTTGAGTCGCGAAGAAGTCAACGAAGACACTGTGTTCACGACCAAGATCTTCATCGGGCAGATAGTAGCCCAGATAGCCATCTCTCACTGATTTGATGAAAGGCTTGATGCCTCCACTACGGTCGTAAACGCGCCCGCCGTATTGCACTCGCTGTCTGTGCATCAACCAGTCACTGAGTTTGTTTTTCTGCGCTTTCGCCATCGCAGACACGGGTAAATTGCGCGATGCTAATAATACGGCTGGGATATCGATGGCCCATGTGTGTGGTACCAACAAGATCACATTCTCGCCACTGTTTGTAATATCGGTTAGGTTGCTCAGGCCGTTTATCGAAGTGTTATTCTCTAGCCAAGTTTTACTCTTGAGTGTCAGAGAAGCAAATCCCATCAAAAATGAGATGGAAGTAACGTATGACTGATAAAGAGTTTCTTCGCGCTCTTTGACTGATTGCTCGGGAAAGCACATCTCAAGGTTTACGCGAGCTCGACGGTTAGCCTTATTCTTGATTTTTACAGCTTGCTTAGCCATAAACTTAGCTAATGTTAAACGAATGCTATTAGGTAAGAAGCAGACTAAAGACGATAACAGAACAGCAATCCAAGTGCCCCAGTATTTAGGTGCAAGAAATCCCCATTCAAACTTAGGATTGTAAGCTTTTGGATCAAAATCATTGCGTTGTGTGGTCATTCGTTCACTACATTATTTAAATCAGAGAGTTAACTTTATATCGGTCACTCAGGGAATGATTATGTTTACTAGATTGCCCAATAATGCACCCCAAAAAGTAGGGGGTACTATTAGACTTAATCTGAAATATAAAGCTTACAGCTATGCGTTTACGAGCTTCATGTACTCAGCGACGCCATCTGCTACTGTTCTAAACTCGACATCGCAACCTGTATTGCGAAGCTTAGTTAAGTCAGCTTGAGTGAATTCTTGGTAAGCACCTTTCAGATGCTCAGGGAAAGGAATCGTTTCGATTTCGCCTTTACCATGGTGCTTGATTACGGCTTTTGCGACTTCTTCAAAAGACTCTGCGTTGCCCGTACCTAGGTTGAAGATGCCTGAAACACCATTCTTCAAGAACCATAGGTTTACCGCCGCTACATCACCTACATACACAAAATCACGCTTGAAGGTTTCGCTACCTGCGAACAACTTAGGGTTTTCGCCGGCGTTCATTTGGTTGTTTAGATGGAATGCTACTGAGGCCATGCTGCCTTTGTGTTGCTCGCGTGGGCCATAAACATTGAAGTAACGGAAGCCAACGATTTGTGGAAGCGTTTCGTTATGCGCTACGGCATCTGCAGTTAGGCGACGAACGTAGTTATCAAACTGCTGTTTCGAGTAGCCGTAGACATTCAATGCACCTTCGTATTCTCGCTCTTCAATGAAAGTATCAGTTTCACCGTACGTTGCAGCGGAAGAGGCATATAGGAACGGAATTTCACGCTCAACACAGTAATGAAGTAGCTCTTTTGAGTACTCATAGTTGTTAAGCATCATGTACTTGCCATCCCACTCAGTGGTCGCAGAGCACGCTCCTTCATGGAAAACCGCTTCAATATGGCCGAAGTCATCACCAGCCATGACTTGAGTTAGAAAGTCATCACGATCCATATAATCAGTGATGTCTAGGTCTACAAGGTTCTTAAACTTCTTACCATCTTTTAAGTTGTCGACGACTAGTATATCGTTGTGGCCCGCTTCATTGAGCGCCTTTACCATATTGCTGCCGATCATGCCAGCACCACCCGTTACGATAATCATAATTTTCTAACTCTTTTGAATACAAAACTGTCTCGAGTATAGCAAGGAATGGATAAGGCGGGCTAGTGGAATAATTCTCCAAGCAGAGTATGATATGGCCAGTTTAACTATGAATTAATTTGAGTAAATAACTCAAACCAATAGGTATTAATATGAAAATTGCAGTAGCTGGGACAGGCTATGTTGGTTTATCAAATGCGATGTTATTGGCACAAAACCATGAAGTCGTAGCTGTCGATATTATTGAAGAAAAAGTTGCAATGCTTAATAAGAAACAATCCCCGATTGTTGATAGTGAGATTGAACACTTTTTATCGAGTAAGAAGCTTAACTTTAGAGCCACAACAGACAAGGCTGCATATAAAGATGCCGAGTTCGTTATCATCGCAACCCCTACGGATTATGATCCTAAAAGTAACTATTTCAACACTTCCTCTGTTGAGTCTGTTATTAAGGATGTTATGAACATAAATCCTGATGCGGTAATGGTGATTAAATCAACGGTTCCTGTAGGTTACACCGCGCAGATAAGAGAAGAGCTTGGTTGCGAAAACGTTATATTCTCACCTGAGTTTTTACGCGAAGGCAAAGCTTTGTACGATAACCTACACCCATCACGTATTATTGTTGGTGAGTGTTCTGAACGAGCTAAAGTGTTCGCTAATCTTTTGGTTGAAGGCGCTGAAAAAGACAATATTGATGTTTTGTTTACCAACTCAACAGAAGCAGAAGCAGTAAAGCTATTCTCAAATACTTATCTAGCGATGCGTGTTTCTTATTTCAATGAACTTGACTCTTACGCAGAAGCTCACGGTTTGGATTCTCGCCAGATTATTGAAGGTGTTGGTTTAGACCCTCGAATTGGCAATCACTACAACAACCCTTCATTTGGTTACGGTGGTTACTGCTTACCGAAAGACACCAAGCAGCTATTAGCTAACTATCAAGATGTACCAAACAACATTATTGGTGCCATCGTTGATGCTAACCGTACCCGAAAAGATTTTATTGCGGATTCAATTATCAAGCGATCTCCTAAGATTGTTGGCATCTATCGATTGATAATGAAAGCCGGCTCGGACAACTTCCGTGCTTCTTCGATTCAAGGCATCATGAAGCGTTTGAAAGCTAAAGGTATTGAAGTGGTTGTATTCGAACCTGTGTTAGAGGAAGAGCATTTCTTTAACTCGAAGGTTTATTCTGACCTAGAAGAGTTCAAAGCCGTATCAGATGTAATTGTATCTAACAGAATGGTAGAAGAGATCGCAGACGTTGCAGATAAGGTTTACACACGAGACCTCTTTGGCAGTGATTGATTACAGTAGCGATTAATTTGGCTCTATTTTAGCTATTGCTAATTAGACCAGATGTTAACAGCTCGATCTATCCGTTTAGTGGCGATATACTGACCCCCTAAACGGATAGGGATACTAATAACTAATGAAAACACGTGACAAGATTGTTTACGCTGCTCTAGAGCTTTTTAATGAGCACGGCGAGCGCAGTATTACGACCAATCATATTGCTGAACATATAGAGATTAGCCCTGGTAACCTCTACTATCACTTCCGCAACAAACAAGAAATTGTCCGTGATATCTTTACTCTCTATTCAACAGAGTTGCTTGAAAGGTTCACGCCGATTCAAGGCCAACAAGAAAGCCTGACGCTACTAAAGACCTACTTAGATTCTATCTTCACACTGATGTGGAAGTACCGATTCTTCTATGCGAATCTGCCTGAAATATTGTCACGTGATGAAAAACTCCACCTTGATTACATGGCCGTGCAAGAAAGATTACAAACCAACCTTGTCGATATCATGAGAGCCTTTGTTGAGTTGAACTTGCTCAAAGCAACGGATTCGGAAATGAAATCGATGGTCACTTCTCTTCACTTGATCGCATCGGGTTGGTTAGCTTATCAGTCTGCGATGTCTCCAAAAGCTCAAATTACTGAGCAAGTCGTTCACCAAGGAATGCTGCAGATGATCGCGACTGTTAAACCAATTGCGACTGCTCAAGGTTTTGAACAGCTGACATTATTGGAAGACGGTGTGAGAGCGTTGAACTCTAAGTAGAAAGATACGAGTAATGAAGATCGGGAAAGAGCAGATTCGAGTAACGGGATACGAGTAAACGAAAAGTTTAAAAGCAGATGCGAGTAACCGAGATTCGAGATACGAAGAGCGGTGGTTACTCATTAATACGATTACTGCACTCGCTTTCTAAAGCTCTTGGTTAGCGTTATTCGTATCGATGTCTTCATCACGCATTGTAAATAGCGACGTCATTCCCTACAGCGAGGTACGAGCGTGATAGGGAATCTTTGTGTTGTGGTGAATTAAACATGACAAATAATATATGAGACTGAGATTCCAGATATTTCGTTCCTCAATTCTGGAATGACGAGGTTTTGTAAGTGACTAGTTCAAGGCCTCTTAACTCTTTTGGGTTGCTCAAGATTAATTAGCACCTTTTCCTCGAACCTACTCTTAACCTTTCTGTCTCTGGAGCATTCGCCCCCGATTCTGCTTTAAGCTCTTCGCATCTCGGTTACTCGTATCCCGCATCTGCTCTTACCTAACCAACCAACTCTTTGGATTCTGAGCTTGGCTGTTTCTGCGAATTTCAAAGTACAGTGATGGGCGCGTTTGGCCGCCAGTGTCACCCGCAAGTGCGATGGCTTCACCCGCTTTAACCTTGTCACCTTCTTTCTTTAAAAGCGCTTGGTTAAAGCCATAGAGCGTCATATCACCTTTACCGTGGTCAAGTAGTACAACTAAACCATAACCACGCAGATACTCGGCAAATACCACCGTACCTGAGTAAACAGATTTTACCTGCTGACCGTACTTGGCGTTGATCACCATGCCTTTCCAGTTAATTTGACCCGTTTGGCGTGAACCATAGTTATGTAGCACCTTATCTTTGATCGGCCAAGGTAGCTTACCTTTGCGTTTTGCTAGGCCATCCATCGGGACTGCATTACGTCGTTCTCGAGCTGCTTTTTCTGCTTTCGCAATTTCGGCTTTCAGGCGAGTTTCATTGCGCTGAAGTTCAGCTAAGTAATTTTTGTCGCCAGAAATATTCTTCTTGATACTACCAACGGTTTTCTTACGTTGCGTTTGAGTCTGAGACAACTTGTCACGCTTGGTGGTTTGCTGTTTTAACAATGTTGCTATCTGTTCTTGCTCGAGTTGGCGCTGTTTATGGCTTTCTTCTAGCTCAAGTTGAGTTTGTTCAATCGTTTTGATTGTTGCGGAGCGAGCTTTGGCAAGGTGTTGGTAATAGTGGCTGATGCGATCTTCTTCCACACCTGTGTTGAGGATGTGAGAAGAAGCTTTAGCTCGACTAGTCATGTAGTAAGTCTGAATCAGTTGCTCTAACTTATCGGTATGGACTTTTTTCTGAGCAGTAAGCGATTTAATCTTGGTGTCTAAGCTGGCAATATTTGCATTGGCCGTATTGAGTTGCTTTTTACTGTCTAGAATCGCTCTTTCAAGCGAAGCGATGGATAGCTCTTGTTTCTTGAGGCTTGCTTGCAGGCTATCGAGCTTTTTCTGCTGTGATGATAGGTTTTTTTGTTGGCGAGATATTTCACTCGACACGCCTTTCAGCTCTCCCTGAGAGGCGGCAAATGACGATGTAGATAAAAGAGCAGCGCAAAGGCTGGCAGATATCAGAAGAGTCCGGCTAATGGCTCGAATTTGTTTCATCATTATCGTCATTTAGTTGTATTCATCTGCTCTGAATTTTTAGAATTTAGCTGAATCGAATCTCGCATCTGCTTTTAAGCTATTCGTATCCCGGCTACTCGAATCCCGCATCTGGTTTTAAGCTTTTCGCATCTCGGTTACTCGAATCCCGAACCTGCTTTTAAGCTTTTCGTATCTCGGTTACTCGAATCCCGAATCTGCTTTTAAGCTCTTCGCATCTCGGTTACTCGCATCCCGTATCTGCTCTTAAATCCCATCACCATGGATGAAGTTCTGAGAGCGACCATTAAACCCTTGGTCCATATCTAGAGATGGTTTATCTGTCTTTGGCTTGCCAACAATCTTGGCCGGGACACCCGCGACCGTCGTATGAGGAGGTACGGCTTGTAGTACCACAGAGCAAGAGCCAATCTTCGCGCCTTCGCCAACTTCAATATTGCCGAGGATTTTAGCACCTGCACCAATCATCACGCCTTCGCGGATCTTAGGATGACGATCGCCGCCTTCTTTACCCGTACCACCTAAGGTAACGTCTTGAAGGATAGATACATCATTTTCAACGACAGCGGTTTCACCAATCACAATACCTGTCGCGTGGTCGAGCATGATCGCTTTACCGATACGAGCTGCTGGGTGAATATCCACTTGGCAAGCGACTGAAATTTGATTTTGCAGATAGGTGGCAAGAGCAATACGACCTTGCTTCCACAACCAGTTCGCCACTCGATAACCTTGAAGGGCGTGATAGCCTTTCAGATAAAGCAGAGGCATCGAGTACATCTCGACCGCAGGATCTCGATTTACCGTCGCGCAAATATCACAAGCGGCAGCATCAATAATCGACTGGTCCTGCTTAAATGCTTGTTCAACCACTTCACGCACTGCCATTGCTGGCATTGAAGCCGTCTTTAGCTTGTTTGCTAGGATGTAGCTAAGGGCTGCGCTTAAACTTTCATGATTGATGATCGTGGCATGATAAAAACTCGCAAGCATAGGTTCTTGCTCTGACTGCTGTCGAGCTTCCTTCACAATGCATTGCCAAACTTTTTGTTGTTCACAGTGTTTCATTTTACCATCCATTCCTTTAAACCAGATACGTGTAGCGAGATGAGAGATGCGAAGAGCTATAAGAGCAGGTGCGAGTAACCGAGATTCGAGATACGAAGAGCGAGATGTAAAGAACAGATTAGAGTCGTGAGATACTAGTAATGAAAAGCATTGTCATCGAACGTTTGAAGGCACTCTTCATCTTTTCGCATCTCGATTACCCGAATCTCGTTTCTGCTTTTACTCTTTTCGCATCTCGTTTACCCGTATCTCGTTTCTGCTTTTACTCTTTTCGCATCTCGTTTACTCGAATCTCTCTACCGCTTTTCTATCTTTCTGACTTCTTGTCTCGTGCAAGTAGATCTTGTGCTGCTAAGTGTGCATCTTTCCCTTGATACAGCACTTGATAGATTTGTTCAACAATTGGCATCTCGACGCCCATGCGTTCTGATAATAACCAAACTTCTTTGGTGTTGCGATAACCTTCAACGACTTGGCCAATTTCTTCTTGAGCCGTGTCGACGTCTTTACCTGAGCCTAGCGCCAAGCCAAAACGGCGATTTCGCGATTGGTTATCGGTACAGGTTAGTACTAGGTCACCTAATCCAGCCATGCCCATGAAGGTTTCTGGTTGCGCGCCAAGAGCTGCACCTAATCGGCTCATCTCAGCTAAGCCGCGAGTGATAAGTGCGGTACGAGCATTAGCACCAAAGCCAATACCATCCGACATGCCTGCGCCAATTGCGATAACATTCTTCACTGCGCCGCCAAGCTGCATACCAATGAAATCTGAGTTTGCGTATACGCGGAATGTTTTGCCGCAGTGAATTTTTTCTTGAAGCTCCTCTAGGAAAACTTCATCAGGTGAAGCTACAGAGATAGCCGTTGGCATACCCATCGCTAACTCTTTTGCAAAAGTAGGGCCAGATAGAACCGCTAACGAGTACCCATCACCAAGCACATCGTGCGCGACATCTTTAAGTAGGCGTCCTGTCTCTGGCTCTAAACCTTTCGTTGCCCAACAGATACGTGAGCTTTCTGATAGATGAGGTTTCAGACTGTTTAAAACGATGCCAAACACGTGGCTAGGGACAACGACAAGAAGGTCGCGACTTGCTGTTACTGCTTTCTCAAGATCTGATTCGATGATTAGGCTTTCTGGGAAGTCGATGTTTGGCAGAAATTCATTGTTAGCCCGTTCTGATTCAAGGCGACTCATATGAACAGGATCATGTCCCCAAAGAACAACATTGGCACCGTTACGCGCTAGAGATATCGCTAAAGAGGTTCCGTAAGAACCTGCACCAATGACAGTCATGGCGATCTCTTTGCCGTAAGCGCTGTCTTTACCGTAAGCGTCTGCCGTGTTAGTCGGGCGAGTTGTTTCTGTCATGCTTCCACCTAAAAATAATGAGGGAAATCGAAGAGTTCTGAAAAAGCTTTCCACTAAAATAAGCAGAGCTTTCAATCTTAGTACAGTGTAAAGAAAAAATGCACATCGCAGAAGTTGCGATGTGCATTTAAAAGCTAACTAGCGCTTGAATCGTTAGAGTTAAGTTCTACTGTGAGACTTAAGCCTGTTCGCCTTCAGCTTGTTGAGCTTGGTTTTGTAGGTAGTTCATGAACAAAGCATCAAAGTTTACTGGAGCTAGGTTCAGTTGTGGGAACGTACCTTTAACTACTAGGCTAGAAATCGTTTCACGAGCGTATGGGAATAGGATGTTCGGGCAGAATGCACCTAGGCAATGAGCCAGTTGACCAGCTTCCATTTCGCTTGCAGAGAAGATACCGCCTTGCTGAACTTCACAAAGGAATGCTGTGTCTTCTGCGTTCTTAACGGTAACCGTTAGACGTAGAATTACTTCGTACACGCCTTCGCCAAGTTCACGGCTTTGAGTGTCTAGGTCCAGTTTTACATCTGGGTTCCACTCTTTTTGAAACATGTCTGGAGAGTTTGGCGCTTCGAAAGATACGTCTTTTAGGAAGATACGTTGGATTGCGAAGTTTTGTTGTGCGTCTTGTTGTGCTGCTTCAGCCATTTTCTTGTCCTTAAAAATTTAAATTAGGTTTTGTTCGTCATATCTGCCAGACAAAACCTTAAAGTCATATTCGTGTAATCAGGTCAGCTTGCTGCTTGTCTTTAAAGGTTTTTCACCTTTAACTACTTCTTACCTTTAACCAAAGGTAAGTTAGCTTCGCTCCAAGCCACTAAGCCGCTTTTCAGTACGCTTACGTTTTCGAAACCTGCTTTAACCAGCAAGTTTGCGCTTTCTTGAGCGGTTTGACCTGTCTTGCATACTACGATGATTGGGTCTGCTTTGCGGCTTTCAAGGCTACCAAAGCTATTTGCTTTGATGTCTGACGGCAAAATGTGAACTGCGTCCGTAATATGGCCCTTTTTGAACTCATCCTTAGTACGAATATCAACCACAACACCATTTTCACGGTTAATCATGTGTGTGGTTTGCGCTGCCGTGATCTCTTTGTAGGCTGCGTTTGATGTCTTGATAACGTTCGCAATGATGGCAACAACCAAGCCGATCCATACGATGGCTAAAATCATATTCTCTTGAACAAATGGAACTAACTCTTGCATATCTTGAACTCTTATTCGTTATTGGGCGAAAAATTATAGGGTAGGAGTATAGCGATAAAGGGGGGGATAATACAGAGGAAGGACGTTGTTGTGAGGATATCGGCCGTAGCTCGAGGAAAAGCATTATAGTGACAAATGTAAGGAAAACTATTGCTAGTGGAATTGGCTTGTAACTGTTGTTACCTCTTAGCGTAAAGTGTGCAGTACTTTACGAGTAAAAGTTGGATAAGCCTCACTCTATTTGGTATGATTTTTCACTTTTAGTAAACTCTGAATTCAACCATAGAGTTCGCATACCCTGATAAGTTTTTGCCTTTAGGAGCCAAACCTAAGGGCGGTAGCTTATCTAAATTTGAGTACACATACGTTTGGGTATGGGTATCTAGCAGCTTATGAGAGTATGCGCTAATTGATATTAACTTCACTCTCATTTTAAAAATAATGTTGGAACTGTGAATGGATTGGCTTTTATTATCGTGCATGTCCGACTTTATACGCTCTCGAAATTATGGAAAGTAGAGTTTGGGCTTATAGGTGTTGTGTCCATGACGGTATTACTGCTGGCAGTGGTTTCAAGGAGTAGGGAGAGTCGCTGAATCTTTGGTGAAGACAATTATGAGGGGTGATGATAATCCATTGTCTGTTTACGAATAAAAACAGCTTGGTGGATTAATGGCCACTTAAAATAAGAAATTAGTTGATAATATCAAATTACATTAATCGGATTAATATTGAATGAAAAATTTGCTCAAGAAAATTTATGCACTTGTGATTTTGAAAAGAGTAATGAGAACGGTTCTCGAGTGTTGTTATAACTTTATGTATGATTGCGCCTCTTATATGAAGCATTCCGCATCTGTTTTTCAGGAAAACGATAAAATTAAGCTAGAAGGGCGAATCTGCGTTCTTTACCATGCCATTGAAAAAGGTATGTCCCTGAAAAAGAGCCAAGATGGATTTGGTAAGGAAAAAGTTAAGAAACTGATCGATTTGTGTAATAAATACAAGGAGCTAGGAGGTGAAGAAGAGTTACTTGTGACGTGTAGAAATGTTTTACGCGGCTATTGTGCACATCAGGAACAATATTTGGATAGTAGCTTCCTAGAAGAGCTAAAAAACTCACAATTGTATGCTTTGGAATCAACGATACTTAGTGACGGTGGTGTTGAGGCTTTTACACCCAAAGAGTTCGACTTTGTTAAATATAAAAACTTCGTCCTAGCGAGAAAAAGTGTTCGGAACTTCAGTCAAGATGATGTTGCATTTGAAGACCTAAAGGATGCCATTGATGTTGCTAGGTATACACCATCTGTATGTAACAGACAGCCTTGGATGTCATATATTTATACCAATGAGAGTGAAATAGAACAAGCTCTATCATATCAAAACGGTAACCGAGGATTTGGTGAGCAGGTGAAAGGTTTGATCTTAGTTACCGGAGAGAAGAAGAAATTTTGGCATGCTATCGAAAGAAATGAAGTTTATGTCGATGGTGGTATGTTCTCAATGTCTATTGTTTATGCGCTCCACGCTAAAAACCTATCTTCTTGTTGTTTAAATCTAAATATGACAGCGCGAAAAGAAGCTGAACTTAAGAAGTCTCTTAATATACCAACTTCTGAAGCTTTGATTATGATGATTGCTGTAGGTAAAGCTGAAAGCAATGCAAATGCAGCTGTTTCAAGTCGATTTAGTACAGAAAAATTTATAGGTAATTTATAATGAAAATCGGTATTCTTACTTACCACGATACGTTCAATGCGGGTGCTTTTCTTCAAACATACGCCACATACAAATACTTACTAGATCAAGGGTATGAAGTTGAAGTCATAGATTATTGCCCTATGTCCGGCTTTATTAAAGAGCGGAAGACGAAAATTAAGACTAAGCAACCGCTATTAGGCCTAAAGTCGTTACTGACAAAACGTTCATTTTTAAATAAACACCTAGCGCTTTCGAAACAACGAGTTATTAGTAACGATTTTGATAAATCAAAGGGCATCCTTGAAGGATATGATGCGGTGTTGGTTGGTGCTGATACAGTATTTGAAGTTAAGCAGCAAAGTGTAGCATTTGCCCCTCAGATTCCTAATATTTATTATTTTCCTGAATCGTTGAAGTGTCGCAAAGTTGCTTTTGCTGCATCTGCAGATGCCTCTGATTTCAGTTTGTTGAACCCAAGCCAAAAAGATTACATTACAAGCTCCCTCAACGACTTTCACGCGCTATCTATTCGAGATACATTTACTTTATCAGAGCTTGAATCAATCGCACCTAACGATTTTAAACTTGTTTTCGATCCAACGTTTATGATCGACTTTCCGAGCACAGGCATTGATAAAAAACTTAATATCGAAGGTGACTTTGCTGTACTAAACATTCCAAACCAACAGTTAAGTAAGTTGTTTTCTGATGTGTTTCGATCAAGAGGTTGGAAGGTGGTCTCTCCAACAAGAAACAAATACGCTGACATCAATTTAAATGGCCGAGTCAACCCGTTTGAATGGGCGGAGCTATACAAATATGCAAAGTTCACCGCTACAGATCGATTCCACGGAACTATATTTAGTTTGAAAGGAGGCTGCCCTGTTGTTTCAGTAGACAGCTTGTCACTTTATGAAAACCAGCTCAGCAAAAAAGCAGACATGCTACAACGAATGAACTTAGAACATTTATTGCTCGATTTTAAAAAAGCATCTAACACCTCTACTGTAGAGTTGAATATAATTATCGATCAGATTATCGACAACTGGGACTATGAAGAAATAAGTACGCAACTAAACTATGCTGGAACTATTTCTAAAGATTTTCTTTCTGAAGCTTTATCTTAACGCTGATATATAATGTTTAATTTAAACAGCACAATTATGAAGTTTGCCAAAAATGCATCGTGGTTAATTTTTGGTAAGCTTTATCGAGTAGTTCTAGTTACTTTTACTACTATATATCTTTCTCGATATTTAGGTCCTGAAGAGTTTGGTTTATTAAACTACTCTCTTTCGTTAGCTATCTTATTTTCATTTATTATTGGTCTTGGCTTAGAGTCGCTAATAGTTAATGAAGTTCATAAAAACGAAAAAAAATCGGGAGAAATACTATCGTCAGCCATTGCTTTAAGGTTGATCGGTTGGATCGTTTATGTTGGCGTAATAAGTGGTGTCTGCTTTTTTCTAAGACCTGGTGATGTAGAGTTTTTCAAGTTGATGATCGTATTGTCTATCGGATACTTATTTAAAACGTTCGAAGTTTTCAGGTTTTTCTTTGAGTCTAAGGCTTTAGGTAGATTAATATCCTTAGCAGAAATTGCTGCTATATCAATAAGCTGCTTTATGAAGTTCTATTTCATTTACCTTGGTTTAAGTGTGGAGTGGTTTTTCTATATAGCAGTGTTAGATATTGTGTTCTTGTCAATATTTCTATCGTTGTTATATGCCAATCACAGGCGCGTTCTGGATAGTAATTCTTATGCCTTAACTCCAACTATAAAGAAAATGAAAAAGCTTATTTCTCTTTCATGGCCACTAATTTTTGCAAGCGGTTTATATTTAATTTATTCAAAAATAGATCAGGTTATGCTGGGAGAACTTGCAGGAATGCGTGCGGTTGGAGTTTACGCGGCAGCTGTTAAGCTGAGTGAGGGAAGTGGTTTTATTTTTACCACGCTTGCTGTGGCATTATTTCCCTTAATGTTGAAAGAGAAAAACGTCAGCGACGAGCGGTTTTTATTGCAAACTAAAAAGCTTCTTTCGTTATTAGTAGTTTTGTCCGTATCTTTAGCTTCTATCGTATCTTATAGCTCAACATTCATATCAGATTTAATATTTGGTGACCAATATAAAGGTGTGGATACAGTCCTAATGTTACATGTATGGGGAGCAGTATTTATAGCTATTAATGCAATTAGTTCTAAGTACTTAGTAACAGAGGGACTTCAAAAACACTCAATATATAAAAATGTTATCGGTATTTTTTGTAATGTTGGTCTGAATTTCCTACTTATTCCAAAGTATGGAGCAAATGGAGCGGCTTTTGCTACAGTAGTTTCTCACATCTTATCAACTTATATATATTTTGGTCTGAGAAAGGAAACTAAGCGCCTGTTTTATATCCAGAGCTATGCAATATTTTTCGCATGGCTACCAAGTTTATTGAGAAGAGTTGTAAGAAATAGAACTTAGTTATTACATTGACTGACTTTAAGGCGTTAATTTGAAAAGAATAGGGTTATATTTAGTATCGTTTTCTGGTGGCGGAGCCGAACGAGAAATGATCTATTTAGCAAATGAACTTGCTAGGAAAGGCTATTTGGTCGATTTGATAGTGCATCGTGATTCTGGTCCTTTAGAGTCACTTGTCTCCGGTGCTGTCAATAAATTAATCATAGACAAAACATATTGGCATGATGTTCTGTATTTAGCAAAGTATATGAGGAAAAATAAACCTCAGTTTATGCTGAGCACATTACATATGCCCAATTGGACCTTAGCTATTGCCAAGTTACTATCATTTACTAAAACAAAAATTTCATGGCGTATTGTCATTAGTCTTTCTGAGTCTAAAAAAGATGGTAAAGGTATCGTCTCAAAGTTACTAAATTTGTGTTATCCGATATTGTCGAGGAATGTGGATAACATAACTTGCGTATCTAAGGGCGTGGCTGAAGACCTCATTACTAACTTTAGCGTTAATAGAAAGAAAGTTAATGTAATGTATAATCCAGCTTATACAGATGAAATACATGAACTAGCAAAAGAAAAAATCGAGCACCCATGGTTTGAAGAGCAGTACAAAACAGTTACCTCTCTTGGGCGTCTATCTTCTCAAAAAGACTTCCGAACACTAATTAGTGCATTTCAAATTGTCAATCAACAAGTTCCAGAAGCACGACTACTTATTTTGGGCGAAGGGGATTTAAGAAGTGAACTACAGACACATATCGACACTTTAAAACTGTCCAATGTAGTTGAGCTCCATGGTTTTGAACTCAACCCGTATAAATACCTCGCAAAATCAAACATGTTTGTACTTTCATCTATCTATGAAGGGTTCGGTAATGTGATCGTAGAGGCCTTAGCTCTTAATATTCCAGTGGTAAGCACCGATTGTCCCTCTGGACCTTCTGAGATTCTTAACGATGGAGAGTGGGGTGAACTAGTAGCAATTAGAGATATAGATGCGCTTTCTGATGCTATCTTGCGAACATTTGAGAAAGAACACCAGAGAGATACTTTGGCACGGGCAAAAGAATTTAGTGTTGAAAGTGTGGCTAATAACTATATTGATTTGATGCAGTAGCAATCAATAAGGACAACTAATGTTTAAATATTACGACTGCTTAGGTTCCAGATCTTATTACCGAGGAACAGCAGAGCCCCAAGTGTTTTCTTCGTTTGCTGATTGTATAAAATCCAAAGGAAACTCAGTTCGTCAAATCGACGATATGGCTGTTCTTAGTATTTTGATGAAAAACTATAGCGTAGGCGATAGGACTTTAATCAAAGGAATCGAGCGTACATCATGGATGTCTCGTCAAATGAGTGATGGCTCTTGGTCGGATGCTGATCTACCGAAGCATGGTCGAGCGGTAGTAAGCTCATCCGAGGCATGCAAGACCCTTCATCACAACTTACGACTGGAAGTACTAAATTTTGTTTCAGACAAAAATAGCGTAGGGATTCTTTTAAGTGGTGGGATGGACAGTCGTATTGTGGCGGGAATTGTCCGAGAGTTACAACAGTCTGGGGAGTATACTGGACAGGTTGTTGCGTTAACTTGGGGAATCTCTGAAAGCCGTGATGTTGTTTATGCTAAAAGGATTGCTGATGAGTTTGGTTGGGGGTTTGAGCATTTTGAACTTAATGCTGATGTACTTAAGCGAAATATTGAGCTAACGGCAGAAAGAGGCGCAGAGTATTCGCCTGTTCATTTACATGCAATGGAACAGGTCTCAAAAGCAAAAGGTGTCGATGGTATTCTTGCTGGCAGTTACGGGGATAGTATAGGCCGTGGAGAATATTCTGGCAGACGAACAAATAAACTGCCTGGAATCTTAGATAAGCATCTAAACCATTTCGCATTTATGTCTATTGGAGCCGAGAAAAGAGCGCTAACTACAATGAAGCAGGTGTTGGCTGATTCGCGAGCTCGTTTTCCTGGCAGAGACGAAATGGCCTATCGAGAAATTGACATGCAAATGCATTACATGCGTAGACAGCTTAATGCTTGTATGGAGGTTATAGACGATAAAATTCCTCTTTATCAGATGTTTGGTTCTCCGACCACATTTGGTTATATGTGGTCCCTTTCTTCTGATAGTCGTAGCGATGATGTCTACGAGGATCTGTTAAAATCGCTACCAAGTGTCCTTAGGGAGATACCTTGGGCTCGAACTGGTAAAAAGTATAATAGTGAGGCTTCTCCGGTAGAAGATAGCCATACAGCACTAAATAATCGCTATGGTATGTGGCTTAGAACAGACTTGCGAGCACATGTTACCGAATTAATTTCAACTGGTGCACTTCAAAGTCTCGGAGTTTTTAATCCAGCGGCTTTGAAATTTTGGGTCGAGCATTGGGCAAGAGGCGATCATCCCAAGGCAGATCGTCTAGATGAAAAAATGGCGTGGTTAGCTTCTCTGTCTTTATTAATTGAAAAATATAATATTCAACCTAGCTATGATAAATCAGTAAATTCATCATTAGTCGATTCCTTTAACCTTACCAAAGCAATAGTACATACCAAACTGTATCATGAAGCGCTTAAATGGAAGCGTAAATAATTAATTGCCGGATAGCTAATATCCGGCTCATTTAGATAATTCTATACTTATAGAGCAGGTGGGTAAGGTGATATTGTATTCTCGAATTGTCGGTTTGTTAGTTGGGCTCTGTTTAGTCGTAGTACTCCTAACGTATCGTTCATTTGAAACTAATTTTGTGTTCTATCTTAGTTGGTTGTCTGGTCTTTTTATAGTATTCCTGTTTGTCAATACAACTGTAATTAAAGTTAAGATTGATAGAGTGACGGCAGTGGTTTTAGCCATTGTTTTAGCATGGCTTTTTATTGGGCTTATTTTCTTTCCCTTTGCTTATGATAAGACTGAACATTTTAAAATACTTGCGATAACTACTTTTTATATGGTTACTGCAACTTTTTTTTCAGAGTTATTAATTAAGAGCAAGATTAGCTTTTCAAAATATACATTTTTTATGGTAAATGTATGGGCAATAGTTAATTTAATTCTTCTGCTTCTATTTTTTGTAGGTGTTTACGTACCAGAAAAACATCAGTTTTCTGGTGTGTTTCATGATAGAAATGTTTTTTCTATAACGACACTTCTGGTAGTTGGATTTGCTGTCAGTCATTCTGAAAGTATTACAAGCAGATTCTCGCGTGTATTACTTTATATAAGTGTTATAGCGTGTTTCTTTATGATTCTTATATCAAAGTCTATTACAGGTAGTTTAGGCTTACTCATATTGATGTTTCTCTATAGTCAACGTTTTACTTTAGCGAAGCGTATTTGGGCTTTTAGCCTGCTCATTTTGGCTTTTGTTGTTGTTATTGCAACTGATAATCCTCTAAGTGCGAGAATCTCTAGATTTGTTATTGCTATCATGGGAGACACTGATTCTCTAAATACAAATGAAAGTGCTTATTTGAGAGTTTATTTGATTAAGAGTGGCTTTGAGTTGATTGCACAACACCCCTGGGTCGGCGTAGGGTTAAATAATGCTAAAGAGTTTGTTGTGTGGCCTGATCGAGGGTATGGTAGCTTTTTGCATAATACATACTTAGACGTATTTACTAGCGGAGGTTTTCCGTTGTTTTTAGTGTACTATGGGCCTATATTTTATTGCTTATTCTCTTTAATTTCATTAAGAAGAAAAGTTTTGATGATTTTGGATGAGCGATATTACAGTTTATGGAAATTAGCCTTTGTTAGTTTAAGCTTGAAGCTAATATGTGATCTCACATGGACAACTTACTTTGAGTATTTTATGGTTTTCACAGTAATATTTAGTATGTATGTCACCTTTTATATTAAGCGAGCGTTGCGAATGAAAATGAAGTATCGAGCGTTTGTATGATTCTGTTTCGTTATTGTTGTTGAGCTGATTGAATATGGAAAAAATAAAATTATTATATGTAGTAAGCACGTTAGTACGCTGTGGCCCAACGAATCAGTTACTAAACATTATCAGGAACCTCGATCCTGGAGTTTTCCAACCTACGGTTATCACACTATCTCCAGAGCCGAGTGATAGTCTTAAGTATAAATATGATGAGTTAGGGATTGATGTTCAGTCACTAGACATCTCAAGAGTTCAAGGCTTGTTCAAGTCGAAAGAGCTCTTACGCCAGAGAATAAAAAAAATAGCACCTTCAGTCATTCATACTCAAGGTATCAGGGCTGACTCCTTGCTCTCAAAGCTAAAATTACAAACACCTTGGGTAATGACCTCTCGTAATTATCCGTTTGATGACTATCCAATGAAATTCGGAGCGTTAAAAGGTAAATTAATGGCCTATTCGCACATTGCAGCGATGAGAAGATGCAATAACGTAGTAGCTTGTTCAAAAACTATCGCGAGTGTGCTTACTAAGCATAATATAGTTGCAACTCCGATTCAGAACGGTGTGCATAATGAACCTGTTAGCAGTGTGGCAGATAGTGGTGAATTACCAAGGTATGAAGCTCCTGTATTCATAAGTGTTGGTAGTTTGATCGCGCGTAAGAATATGGAGCTATTGATTGAGGCGTTTAACCGATACTCGAAAGATCATAAAGGTAGTCTACTGATACTAGGTGGTGGTCCTGAACAATCAGCTTTAGAGGAACAGGTGGAATCAGAGCGTATCCACATTTTGGGATCTGTCAGTAATGTGAGAGACTACCTGTTGGTCTCCGACTATTTCTTGTCTGCGTCTCTTTCTGAGGGATTACCTAACACCGTTCTTGAAGGACTTGCTTCAGGGCTTCCTGCATTGCTTTCTAACATTCCTTCTCATGAAGAGATTGAATCAGAGTCTTCTAAGTGTTCTAACATATTTGCACTCGAAAAAGGTGCCGACGAATTACTTGAAAAGATGATTTTAGTTAATCGTATCTTTGATGAAAATGCCTCAGATGCTGCTTTAAAACTTGCACAAACAGTGCTTTCTGCCGAGGCTATGTCAAATAAATACCAGGCTTTATACCAAAGCCTTCTGAAATAATTTACTGAGAAATACCATGAGTGATTCATACAGTCCTTTAGAGAGAGCTATTGCGCGTATTTTGGCACGAGCTCCATTTATAAAAAATATTATCAAGAGGTGTTATTCACAACTTGTTTATCTACGTTCTAAGAAAGATTACGAGTATAAGTCTAGTTTTGATGTAGCTTGCATTAATGTTAATCAAAGTACAGAGAGTTTTTTTGGTTATTTTGATAAACCTCCTGTATCGAAAGGTGGTTACACACTAATACATAAAACTGCAGAAAAAACGGATTGCTTGCCTCAAGGTGACAAAGCGGTATCACTTGCGGTGATTGCCCCTTCTGGGGAGGAGCTATTTGCAGTGAAAACTAACACGTTTAATTGGCAGCAAGGCTCCCGAGCACATTGGCTTGATGGAGAGAACTTCATTTTCAATGATTTTGATACTAAAGCCCAAAAATACGTGAGCCGAGTTTATTCGATAGCGACTAAGCAAGAAGTGAAACAATTTGGCTATGCTGTGCAAGATTCATATAAAACCGACTACTTCTTATCTCTGAATTACCGTCGACTGATGACGATGAGGCCTGACTATGGCTACCGTAATCTACCAGTTATGAATAAAGATGAGCTGCAGAATACAGATGACGATGGTATTTGGAAGGTCGATTTCGACTCAGGAGAGGGGCAGCTTTTACTGTCTATTTCTGACGTTAAAGAGGTCGAGTATGAGCCTAGCTTTGATAATGCAACTCATAAAGTTAACCATGTAAGTATATCTCGTTCTGGTGAACACTTCATTTTCCTTCATCGCTACTTTGTTGGACAACGCCGCGTTGATCGCTTAATGCTGTCGTCCGCAGATGGAAAACAAGTGAAATCTCTCGTTGCGTTCGGCATGGTTAGCCATTGCTTTTGGGCTGATGACTCTACTATTTTGGGGTATTTGAGAGGGCCCGGCGAAAAAGACGCGTATTGGTTAATCGATATTCACACGGGAAATATGACGCATTTTGCTGACGGTGTACTTGATTCCTATGGTGATGGTCACCCACACGTTGTTGGCGACTGGTTTATTACAGACACTTATCCAGACAAAGCTCGTATGCAGTATTTATTGCTCTGTAACTGGAAAACAGGAGAGGTTAAGAGTCTGGGAGAGTTCTACCATGGCTTTGGTTATAACGGTGAAACTCGTTGTGATCTGCATCCAAGACTGTCAGAAGATGGCTGTAATGTTTTCTTTGATTCAGTGTTCAGTGGTAAGAGACAACTTTATCGTATTTCTTTAAACGAGGAGTAATCAGTTAAACAACGTTTATCTGGTTACTAGCAGATTGAGTATGTGAGCTGATAAAGTGAAGATGAAAAAAATTTCGGTATTGATGTCTCTCTATGAGCAAGAGAGGGTCGACTTTCTGGCATTGTGTCTGGAAAGTTTGATGAAACAAACTAGACAGCCTGATGAAGTGGTTATCGTTTTTGATGGCTTTGTGAATGATGCTTTGAAAGATACAGTTAATGAATATTGCCAGCATTTACCAATCATTAAGGTATGTTTAGAGAAAAACTCAGGGCTTGCGATTGCTTTAAATGAAGGGCTAAAGCATTGTTCCGGTGATTTGATCGCCCGAATGGACACTGACGATATATGTTTGTATGAGAGGCTTGAAAAACAAGAAGAATATATAGTCACTCAGGGTTTGGATATAGTTGGTACTGCTGCAGTTGTCGTGGATCTTGACGGGAAAATTACAGGAGTTCGAAGAAATCCGACAACTCATACTGATATTGTTGATAAGTTGTGGTGTAACCCATTGATCCACCCTAGTGTAATGTTTGTGAAATCAAGTATTGAAAGGATCGGCGCTTATGATCATTCATTACGAAGACGTCAAGACTATGAGTTGTGGTTTAGGGCGGCAAGTCACGGATTGAAATTCGGAAATCTTCAAGAGAAACTCATAAAATATCGCTTTGATCAGCACACTTTGCAGAAGCAGTCCCCAAAACTTGCTTGGCAACAAGGTATGATAGGATTCAAAGGGAGCATGTCCTGCAAGCTAGGGGTAATAAAGTCCGTTGTTTGCTTTGTCCCGTTCATACGCTCATTGTTACCTATTGGGCTTCAAGTGAGGTTTACTAAATTAATGAAAAGCTTTGATTCACGCACAAAATGAATGATAAATGCATTTGAGTTTCAATTTAATAAACTTCAATCTGACCAGATATAATCGAGTAACTATCGATTTGTTTCACTTCTAACAAAAAATTGAGCAATGAATATATTATTAACTGGTGCAAGTGGTTTTGTAGGTAGCCACTTTTGTGGTGACGATAGCATTAAGCGAGTAGTCGTGCGCGATAGCGATAATTGTTCCCATTGGGGCTGTGACCAATATCAAGTCGACGCTATCGATGGACAAACTTGTTGGTCTGATGCTTTTGAGAACATTGACGCGATCATTCATTTAGCAGGGCTAGCACACAGCCGAACATTCACCAGTGACGACTATCAAACGGTGAATGTTGATGGTGCGTTACACTTGGCGAAAAAAGCTGCGCTTGCTGGTGTGAAAAGGTTTGTTTTTGTTAGTTCTATAGGAGTGTTGGGTTCACATACGAGTGAAGCTCCTCTTACGGTTGATAGCCCGCTTATACCTGAGAATGAATATACTCAATCTAAGTTATCTGCTGAGATCGGGTTAAAGAAAATCTCGCGAGAAACCGGTTTAGAAGTTGTTATTGTTCGTCCGACACTCGTTTATGGGGCTGATGCGCCGGGAAACTTTGGTATGCTAGCTAAGCTAGTATCTCGTGTACCAATACTTCCTTTTGGACTCGTTAGTAATAAGCGTGATTTTGTCGCTGCTGATAATCTGAAAGATATTCTAATGTGTTGTGCTTTGCACCCGGCAGCTAAAGGTGAAACCTTTTTGGCGAGCGATGGTGAAACAGTTTCAATTGGCGAGTTTACTAGTCATATTGCACAAGGGTTGAACCGGAAAGTCATTCAATTGCCAGTCCCTATCTCGCTCTTTAGATTTTTAGGAAGGTTGAGTGGAAAGACTCAATTGGTGGAGCAACTAGTCGGTAACCTACATGTTGATAACTCTAGCTTGAAACAAAAATTGGACTGGACTCCTTCGCACACCATGAAAGACGTTATGTCACGACTGAATAAAGGCAAAAAATGATTCGTACTATTGATTTTCTCGCGGCACTTATTGGCTTAACATTACTATGGCCCATATTGTTAGTTGTCGCTGTCTTAGGGCTGTTTGACACGGGTTCCCCTATCTTTGTACAAACCAGAGTCGGTAAAGGAAAAAAGCCATTCAAGCTGATTAAATTTCGCACTATGTCGGTAGAGACCAAGTCCGTTGCGAGTCACTTGGCGGCTAACTCTTCTATTACCAAATTGGGAGCTATTTTACGTAAAACTAAAATAGATGAGTTGCCACAACTAATTAATGTTTTGAAAGGTGAAATGAGCTTAGTTGGCCCTCGTCCAAATTTATTCAATCAAGAAGAGTTAATTAAAGAGCGAGAGGCGAAAGGTATTTACGATGTTCTTCCTGGAATCACAGGGCTTGCACAAGTAGAAAATATCGACATGTCAACGCCGAAGCTGCTTGCTGAGACAGATAAGAAGATGATCGAGATGCTGACGTTGAGAGATTATTTTAAGTATATCCTTATGACAGTTACAGGTAGCGGTTCTGGCGATGCAGTGAAATAAACGCGCAGGTACGAAAAGGCTTTATTTGGTTTCATTTTGACCTGATGCTTTTGATGGCCCCTGTTATGGATGAGATGTTTGTTTTTGTAGATGTAAACATCTCATGCAATCCAACACATTTGCGACTCTCTATTGTCATGTGCATGAGTCACCTTCCTGTAGTGATTTGCAAGTAAACTTGTTTTTAACCTTTAGGTATCGATTAGAGACAAAACCCACTTTCGTCGGTACCATTTGGTGTTAGTTTTATTAAGAGAAATATAATGGCTAGGCTTAACTTTTTTTGGAATTTATCTCGCTTTCATAAGCGGCTGATAAGTATATTCGTTGACGCTTGTTTTGTTGTTATATCTTTTTATGCAGCGTACTGGACTCGTATTGGCCATATGAAGCCTCTCGACGATATATCTACTCGGTACGTATTGTTCGGTACTTTATTGGTTACTATTCTCGCTTACACTAAGCTTGGATTATATCGGGCCATTTTACGCTACCTAACGTTTCATGCCTTAGCTGTAGTCAGCATAGGAACAATCCTATCAGCAGGGTGTGTTGCTATTTTGGCTTTTTATTTTGACGCTAGCATACCTCGTTCAATCCCAATCATATATGGTGCATTTCTATGTCTCCTTAGTGGTGGTTCCAGATTGATTATTCGAGTGTTGGTCTCTCAAGCTAGCAGTAAAGATAAGAAAAAAGTTCTTATTTATGGTGCTGGTGCAGCTGGTAGGCAGCTAGCGCTTGCACTTCGCTCTTCTGAAACCCATAGAGTTATGGGTTTTATAGACGAAGATACTACGTTAGAAAATACCATTATCATGGGTCTTAAAGTTCATGATACAAGTTCAGCACAAGCGCTAGTAGAGAAGTGCAATGTAAATCAGATTTTACTTGCAGTTCCCAGCGCTTCTAGGTCAAGGCGCAAGGAAATTCTTGATGCTTTAGTACACCTTTCTGCAGAGGTGCTTACTATTCCAGACATGAAAGATATTGTAGAGGGCAAATCAAAGATAGATGAACTGAAAGATGTTGCTATCGATGATTTGTTGGGGCGAGACCCTGTGGTACCCCAACAAGTTCTTATGGAAGGCAACATTAAAGATAAAGTTGTAATGGTGACAGGAGCTGGTGGCTCTATAGGCTCGGAATTATGTCGTCAGATTTTGCGAAATAAACCTAAAACTCTTGTTTTATTTGAGCTCTCTGAGTTTGGTTTATACCAAATAGATCGTGAGTTATCTTTGTTGAACAAAGATGAAGGCTTGGGTGTTGAAGTTATTCCATTGCTAGGCTCTGTACAGCGTATAAATCGCTTATCCACCGTAATGACAAGCTTTAAGGTCAACACTGTTTATCATGCAGCAGCTTACAAGCATGTTCCGTTGGTAGAGTATAATGTTGTAGAAGGCGTACGTAATAACGTTTTTGGCACTTACTACGCAGCAAGAGCAGCAATTGAGGCCAACGTTGAGTCATTTGTTCTTATTTCAACTGATAAGGCTGTGCGCCCAACGAATAT
Source organism: Vibrio sp. 10N.286.48.B8 (assembly GCF_003050085.1). NCBI lineage: Bacteria > Pseudomonadati > Pseudomonadota > Gammaproteobacteria > Vibrionales > Vibrionaceae > Vibrio > Vibrio sp. 10N.286.48.B8. The sequence continues at coordinate 162,085 of NZ_PIGD01000005.1, forward strand.
CATGGGCACGACGAAGCGTGTAGCTGAACTCGGTTTACAAGCTTTAGCTGAACAAGAAAATAAAAAGCAAAAAGGCACCCGTTTTTGTATGGTTCGTTTTGGTAATGTGTTGGGCTCATCTGGCTCTGTGATACCACTCTTTAAACGACAAATAGCGAAAGGTGGGCCGATTACGGTAACTCACCCAGATATTATTCGTTACTTCATGACTATTCCTGAAGCTGCACAATTGGTTATTCAAGCTGGCGCGATGGGTAAAGGTGGTGATGTTTTTGTTTTGGATATGGGGAAACCCGTTAAGATAACTGACTTGGCTGAAAATCTTATTCAACTTTCTGGGTTAGAGGTTAAGAATGATGATAACCCGTATGGTGATATCGCGATCGAATTTACTGGGCTGAGACCGGGTGAGAAACTGTTCGAAGAGCTACTTATTGGTGATAATGTTGCTCTTACCGCTCATGAACGTATTATGACAGCTAACGAACAATTTTTAGCAATTAATGAATACCAACGATTGATTGCAGATTTAGATGATGCGTGCCATAACTTTGAGCATGAAAAAATAAGGCAGTTATTATTAGATGCCCCTACCGAGTTTTCTCCAACGGATGGGATCGGTGATTTAGTTTGGAAGCGTACTGCTCCTCGACAAAATTGATATGAACCTCTGCCTGTTCAAACATAGCTTTGAGAGTGCTTCTCAAAGTTGCATTGATTTGTTTGCATTCTGTTTAAGTGTAAGGTGCTGATTAAACTAGATTGATTTAAAGAATGCTGTTAGAAAGTTTACGAATCGAACAATACTAACAATGTACAGTATGATAGTATTTGTCGGTAATTAATTTAGATGTTTTGAGAGATTTAAAGTGAAGCAGTCAACACAACCCAAGCCATACTCTGCGCACAATCCACCTATGTTCATAGAAGATGACGAGATCGATCTTAGAGATATTTTTAAGATGCTATGGGATGGCAAGTTAATTGTAATATTGGTTACTGCTTTGTTTGCGATTGGTAGCATTGCTGTTGCGCTAACAACGCAAGAGTGGTGGTCATCTAAGGCTAAGATCACAGAAGCCCAGCCTCAAAACTTAACAGCATACCAGCAGCAGGTTAAGCAATTTCAGCCCGTTTTCGATATTTATCAGGACGATGGAACAGTACTTGTAAGTAATGATTTGAATAAGTTAGTTGACTCCGAGTTATTGTTTAAACGTTTTGTAAGTACTTTCAATTCAGCTAATAATAAACGTGCTTTTTTAGATAGTAGTGTTGAGTTTCAAGAGTTCAAAAATACTCTTTTTGCTGATAGTTCAGAAGTGACAGATGACACGGTTCGTGCTTTGTATCTGCAATGGTTTGATAGAATTACAGCATCTATTTCAGATAAGAAAGATCGTAACTCACCTTATTTCGTAAGCTTTCAAACAACTTCTAAACAAAGTAGTTTTGATTTACTTACCTCGTATCTTTCCGTTACTGAAGCTAAAGTTCGTCAAGATGCATTTAACAACTTGAATGCCGTTGTTGATGGCAAGCGGAATGAACTGATACAGCAGAAAAAGATCCTCGAAACTCAAGCTAAAAGTCAGCTGCTTATAGAAGCTGAGCGAACTAATTATGCAGTTGCAATAGCAATTGCTGCGGGGGTCGAAAAGCCTATTCAGACGAGCAATCATCGTGAGCTATTTGGAATTGATTTAGGTTCTAAAGGGCTAGAAGCGAAAATGAAAGCTTTAGAGTCAATTAAAAATTTAAGTGTTATTGAGCCTCGCCTTCTGCAAATCAATGCCAAATTGGACATGCTTAATAATCTTACGATAGATCGAAACATTGAATTTCAAATGTTTCGTTTTCTAGAACGAGTGGAGCAACCAATTACAAGAGATAAACCTAACCGTGTGCTGATTGTTCTTTTGGGAACATTGTTTGGTGGGATTCTGGGATTGATGATTGTCGCGATTAGATTTGCTTTTAGAAAACAAGATTAACAACTACCAATGGCTAGTGTTTATACACTAGCCATTTTTTTGCTGAGTATATTTTGTCATTTCGCTATTCGATATTTGTGTGTCTTATCAATACTGACGAGCAGAAAAGCTTACTTGGACTTCATACCTCAGTAACACATGTTAGTTGCCTCTGATTGTATACTACATCCCAAAGTAGTCCGTGCACTCGGTTTTACCTCCAATACATCATTCTAATGGTATTAGGTAAGCGTGCGGACGTTCGCGTTGATCTTTCTCATTTCTTACCTTTTACCCCTTTCTGACGCAATCCTGACTTTTTTTTGAATCGTTGTGGTGCGTTTATTAATTATACATTTACTTGATAGCGGTAATTACCTATCATAATGCTCAATTAGTTGTTTAATCAGAGTAATTCCTTTTTAGGCTATCTATCATTGATTAGATGGTTTTGGTTGGATATTGAAAGCAAAGCAACAATCTTCTTGTGTTGGTACCTTCTGAGTACCATTTTTGTAGTGTCATACGAAAAGATTATGCTAGCTGCTCGCTTGCTGCATACAAAGCAAGCTACTCTTAAGTTCTTTGTGCTTGTTAAACAGCATTGATAAATCTGGCGAAATTCAAAAAGTACAGTATTGACCTGTCTGTAGCTTCTAGCTTCAGTATGCAATATTGTGCAATTGCGTCAGTAGCTTTGGTACGGAATGGCGTGTATGAGTGTCTGCTTTTTGGGCTTTCATACAAAAACTGATTAGACTATCGCTTAGATTTGCTAGGAAAATCAGCCTCAGTTCAGTTTGAAATATGGAAGATATAATTATATGAAAATGCAGTGGTTAGCTAGGGTTTCACCTTTGTTGTTGCTATCAGCAACAGCTGTTGGAGCTGAAAATTTATACGTAGGCGCTAAAGTAGGTAGTGTAACTGCCGATAACTTTGCACCATTAGTAGAGAGCCGTACGGCTATTGACGACTCAGACACATCTTACGGTTTGTTTGTGGGTTATCAATTATTGGATACCTTGTCTATAGAAGGCAGCTACAACTATCTTGGTGAATATAACCTTAAAGATATTGCCGGTGGTAGTTACGATGCAAGCACCTTTGACGTGCTACTTAAAGCCTCTGGTAATATAAACGATAGTCTAGCGTTATATGCTAAAGGTGGCTTCGCTATTTATGACTGGAACGCAAACGGCCCTGGCGTGGAATCTGATGATTCTGGCGTGATTCCAACAATCGCTTTCGGTTCTGAATACTCGATTACACCATCAATGAAGATTGGCTTAGAGTATCAATTCTATGATGGTATTGGTGGTGTTAACATCGATTCATTTAATGTTGCCTTGTCTCATAGCTTTTAATCATTTGTAGGGATAAATTGTGAAATATAAAATTTTAGCGTTATCAGTCGTTGGTGCAATCCTTGGTGGTTGTGGCAGTGACAACAACAACAGCGTGCCACCTGAGCAAGCGTACCGCAATATTATGGCATTCGACCCTGCAGTTATGGGTATGAAAGGCACATTCAGCTGTGACGATGGTACAAAGGGTTCTCTTGAAGAAACAAACTACTACGGTGTTTCTGAAGTTACTGAGCTTACCGTTCTTAACTACCCTGAAACTTGTTCGTTTGCTTACGCTGCAACAGCGGATGCAGTTGACGTTTCTAACGGCAAAGACATGAGTAAGGTGAGCTACAAGTTCCCTAAAGGCCTAGCGAACTACGACGACCTTGTGACATCTTCTCCAATCTCAACACTGATTGAGAAAGAGCTAGATGGTCAATCTTATGATGAGTCGATTGGTGAACAGATTCTTAACGATCTTGGCTTGGGCTACCTAGTAAACAATGGTCGTGCTACTAGTGTGGCTGACTTCCTACGTCGTACACAAGAAATTATTGAAGACCTTCCTGCATCTGAAGCAAGCCTAGTTTCGGCAACAGCAGCGGTACTATCAGACGTACTTGTAGTAAGCCCGAATGCATCAGCAACAGAGTTGTCTGACGCAGCGGTTGCAATTACAAAAGAAGTTATCAATACCTACCCTGACTACCCTAAAGCTCCGGGTGGCGATGAGATTTACTTAGATCTAACAGAAGATCCATCATTCATTGAAGGTGTGGTGGCTGATCCTACTCAGGATGTGACTATTCCAGATTCAGCAGAAAAACCATCTGAACCGGTTCCTGACCCAGATGAAGGCACTAAGCCACCAACTGGCGGTACTGGTGGTACTGGTGGTACTGGCGGTACTGGCGGTGGCGGTAACGGCGGTGGTACTGGCGGCTAATTTAAGCATCATTAATAAAAGGCACCACTCGGTGCCTTTTTTGCATGCTATTACTATCGAGCACTGTCACCATTAAACTCTGTCGCTATTAAACATAGTCACTTTCAAGCACTGTTACTAATAAACACGGCCACTATCTAACATAGTCACTGTCACATACGGTTAAAACCTATTGTATCCCAATGAAAATACTCAGTTATTCTAAAAACGCATCTTTCATAGCATCTCTTAGCGCATTAGCCATCGCTTCCAATGCCTACGCCGTCGATAACTTGATGTCGTCCCAAAGCTATACCGGCGCAATCATTGTGCCCAATGCTCAAGTGATGGACACTGGCGACATCTCTTTCCTTTATGGGCAGGGTGTACCGTACAACGGAAAAATTAGTGAGTTAGACAACATATTATTCAGCGTGGGCTTATTCGATGGGCTTGAGGCTGCAGGTCGAATTGTTACAAAGACCTATGATTGTCACCTTTACCCAAATGTACCAAACTACAACCCTAATTGTGGTAACGGTATTCGTGACTTATCGGCATCGTTTAAATATCAGCTTCCTTTCGTTAAAGATTGGACCGGGTTTGATTTGGCGATAGGTGTTCAAGATCTCGGTGGCGCAGCCAGTAACTTTGAGACCTACTATGCAGTAGCCGATTATGAGCCTGATTTTGTCCAGGCAAGGTTTAGTGCTGGTTATGGTGTTTCATATGCTAAATCAGGCGACAGGCATGATGTCCTGAATGGACCTTTTGCCAGTCTAGAATATCAGCCATTGGATTTTGTTCAGCTTATTGCAGAGCACGACTCCCATCAGTTCAATGCGGGTTTAAAGGTGTTTACACCAGAAAACTACTTGCCACTTGATACGCAGTTATCTTTTCAATACCAATTTTATACCAGTGGTGAGGCCGATATAGACATTTGGTCTGTGGCAGCATCGACTCCGTTAATGGGCTTCTCTGAATCTCGCCGAGTGAATGAGTTAACCCTAGAAGACAAGATCGCAGTAGAACAAGCACATCATAAATTTGCCGGTATGGTTCAACTTAAAAAAGCACTGGTTGATGAAGGCTTTCTTAACGTCAGAATTTCTGCGGATGATATTGGTTTAAACGTTGCACTGGAAAACCGACGTTATAACCGTAACCAAGTGGACGGTGTGGGTGTTGCGTTGGGTATTATCTCTTCCTACGTGGGAGAAGGTATGCTTCAAGACCTCGGGGTTAAAAACTACCAACAACAAAACATTCGCCTGTTTAACTTGGTGAATGACATGCCGATGATGGAAGTGATCACCAATGCGCCATGTTACCGTGAGTTTGTAAAAACAGGCGAGCCTTGCAAAACCCTTCTTGTTCGCACCTCAGATGTGAAAAAGAGTTATGCAAAAGCAAACTTTGATAAAGAGGTGGCTCGTTCAGGCTTTGGTCGTACGCAGGTAATTGTTTCCCCTGCTTTGTACCACAATACCGCCACAGAATACGGTGTATTTGACTACTCTTTAGCACTTGCAACTAACTTATATACGCCGCTTTGGAAGGGCGCCGCGTTGGATGTTCGACACGTAATGCCACTGGCAGAGAGTGACGACTTTGAAGAGGGCGAAATTTGGGGCGACGACGCGTTTGAAAATGAAGTCGATAGGGTACTTTTCCACCAAGCATTCCAATTGCCTTATAACCTCACGACTCAATTCTCATTCGGACAAGTTTACGGAAACTTTTTGGGCTTTTTGAATGAAACGCAGTATGCGAGCAATAGTGGTCGTCACATTCTAGGGGCTGAATACGCGAACTTTTCTGCTCAAGATAAGTACGACTCAAGAGGGAAGGCTATCTTAGATGCGACCCCGATGATTGGCCACTACACCTATTCAAGACCGGACTGGAACTGGCAAGGTAAAGTGCAAGCCGGTCAATTCTGGAAAGGCGATGAAGGGGTACGTGTGACCACCAGTCACTGGTTGGGTGATGTAAGAGTTGATGCGTCATACCAGACCACAAAAGCAGTAGGCAGCAGTGAAACCGAAGATTTTGTGACGCTTTCTATCGCGATTCCGCTGACACTATGGCGTGATATGAGCCCTGACTACGTTCAATTACGTGGTATCGACCAGTTTGTATACGCACTTCAAACTCGCGTTGGTGAGACTCACAATAATTTAGGCACAGGCTTAGGTGTCGATACTGGCTTACAACACAATATTGAAAGGCAGTACTTCAACCGTAACCGCATCGGCGCAAGTTACTACTATGAAAACCGACAGCGCTTACGCAACGCTTACCTAAAATATTTAGAAGCCGTAAAATAATTTAGCGTAACATCTAAATCTAAGAGCCAGCACCTCATGTGTTGGCTCTTTTAATTTTTTTCGCACCATCCGCTCTTACCTTTTCGTATCTCGTTCATTCGCATCCCGAACCTGCTCCTAAACCATTCAACTAGGTTGATAATAACCACAATTTGTGGATAATGTTTACGGATTAAAATGACCGGATGCAAGCATCGTTTTTGCTGCGTTTTGGGATAACTACGCAGTGTGGTGTTGCGGACGATCAAGGGGCGGTAGCATCTTGATTTTTCGATGATAAATGAGAGTTAGATCTTATTATTTGTTCACGTAAGCACTATTTTAAGCTGCATAGCTGATAAAATTACGCGCTTAACTTCCTTTGGTGTCCTTTTGGGTATCACAACACATTCCACCTCTATTACTTGGTTAACATGAAGATCAATAAAAATCGTCTCCTTTTCGCGCTTATACCTGCATTGCTTGTAGGGTGTACGACTCCAGGTACTCACCTGTCTACCGGTGGTAAGAATGTGATTCAGCCTTCTGAGGAACAACAAGAATCTGATATCTCTGATGTGGTTAACCTTTACCCACTCACGGCTCAATCTGTATCAAGTTACCGAAATGAATCTTTATCGGTTTCACAAGCCAACCCGGAACTTGACGTAGACATCGCGAAGTATGAATACCAAGTGGGTGTCGGTGATATTTTAAATATCACGATCTGGGATCACCCAGAACTGACGATACCTGCCGGTTCTTACCGTAGCAGCACAGAAGCGGGTAACTGGGTTCATGCCGATGGCACCATCTTCTACCCGTACATTGGTACAGTCGAAGTAGCAGGAAAAACGGTTCGTGAAATTCGTTCTGATATAGCGGCACGTTTGGCGAAATACATCGAAAGCCCGCAAGTTGATGTGAACGTAGCGGCTTTCCGTTCTAAGAAAACCTACATTACTGGCGAAGTGTCTAAACCTGGCCAGCAGCCGATTACCAATATCCCACTAACATTACTGGATGCCGTGAACCGCTCTGGTGGTTTGTCTGAAGATGCTGATTGGCGTAACGTTTCATTAACCCGTAATGGCGTGGAAGAGAACCTTTCGCTTTACGGCTTGATGCAACGTGGTGACTTAACGCAAAACCGCTTACTGCAAGCCGGTGATATTGTTCACGTACCTCGTAACGACAATCAGAAAGTGTTTGTGATGGGGGAAGTGAAAGAGCCTAAGTTATTAAAGATTGATCGCGTAGGAATGAGCCTAACCGAAGCACTCAGTAACGTAGGTGGTATTAATGAACTTACCGCCGATGCAACGGGTGTGTTTGTGATCCGAACTTCTGATGATAAATCAGAGCGCATGGCGGATATTTACCAACTGGACATCGAAGATGCGTCAGCCTTAGTGATTGGCACCGAATTTGATTTAAAGCCTTACGACATTGTTTACGTAACGGCCGCACCAATCAGCCGTTGGAACCGTGTAATCGGTCAGTTGCTTCCAACCATCAATGGATTTAACAACCTAACCGAAGGTATGTTGCGCGTTCGTAATTGGTAATAACTGAATATTAATCATCAGGTTGCATTTAGCGTGTAACCTGATTTTTTATGCTTATAAATACATTACAGTTTGTCGGTAAACTCAGTTTAAAAGCTTGTTTCGTTTATTAAATCATTTAGCTTATAGCTACGTTCAGCTTGATAAGCCCATTACAATTAGAAGTCAGTTATGTTTAATAAAATTTTAGTCGTATGCGTGGGCAACATTTGTCGTTCCCCAACTGGAGAGCGAGTTTTACAAAAATTGCTTCCCAACAAAGAAGTGGCCTCTGCGGGTATTGCTGCCGAAAAAAGTCGTTTAATCGGTAAGCCAGCAGATGAAACTGCAATCTTAATTGCCGCTGAAAATGGGGTAGATGTTGAAAACCATCAGTCTCAGCAAGTGACGCCACAGCTTTGTGCGCAGTATGACTTGATCTTGGTGATGGAGAAGGGCCATATGGAGGCGCTTACTCAAATATCACCAGAGGCACGCGGTAAAACTATGCTGTTCGGTCAGTGGATTGGCCAAAAAGACATTCCTGACCCTTATCGTCAAAGTCGTGAAGCCTTTGAACACGCTTATAAGCTGATTGACGAAGCGGCACAAGCTTGGGCAAAAAAGCTGTAATTGATAGAGAAAATCTTCAGTTAAGCTATGTTACATAGCCACCAACAGAATCATATAAAAGAGAAGTACGCGGAGCGTATATGAAGTCTCTTAAATAGCAATAATTTAGGAAGTAGCAAACAAATGACAACACAACCCTCTCAGCAATCGCATACAGATAACTCTGATGAGATAGATTTAGGAAAACTGCTTGGCATTCTGCTGGACGCTAAATGGCTAATCATGCTGACCACATTTGCTTTTGCTGTGTTTGGTATCGCGTTTGCTCTGCTTTCAACGCCAATATACAAAGCCGATGCCCTGATCCAAATTGAAGAGAAAAGCTCTGGCGGCATTTCATCGATGGTCGGTGACATGGGCGAGTTGTTCTCTCAAGAATCTTCTGCCACGACAGAAGTGGAGATCATCAAATCTCGTATGATCTTGGGCGAAACGGTTGATAAGTTTAACTTAACTACGGTGACATCACCGAACTATGCACCCATCGTTGGCAAAGGCTTTGCTCGCTTAACCGGTGACATCAACCACATTGCGGTTAGCCGTTTTAACATGCCAAGCTATGCGAGCGACTACGGGCACACGATCCAGATCCTAGATGCCGAGCAGGGCACTTACCAATTAGTTCGCGACGATGAGCGCGTTATCCTAAAAGGCAAAGTGGGTGAATTAGCCACTGCCGACGACTACAGCTTGTTTGTGGCAGGTTTTGAATCACACAATGGTTTTGAATTTTCTATTGGTAAACAAAGCCGACTAGAAGCGATCGAATGGCTGAAGAAGTCTTTATCATTGTCTGAGCAAGGCAAGCAGACTGGCATTTTGAAGCTGAGCTTTGAAGGTGAAAACAAGCAGCAGATCTCTGAGATACTCAATCACATCAGCCAGATCTACTTCTTGCAGAACGTGAAACGTAATTCTGCGGAAGCAGAGAAGAGCCTTGAGTTCCTAGAAAGCCACCTACCGGGCATTAAATCCGAGCTAACGGGTTATGAAGATACGCTAAACAACTACCGCCAAAAGAACGAATCGATCGACTTAGGCTTAGAAGCACAATCTACTTTGAAGGTAATGGTCGAGCTTGAAGCGCAATTGAATGAACTGACGTTTAAAGAGAGTGAAATCAGCCAGCGCTTCACTAAAGATCACCCAGCATACAAAGCCCTGCTTGATAAGCGTAAAACGCTATTGGGTGAGAAAGAGCGCTTAAATAAGCAAGTACAAAAGCTACCGAAAACACAACGTGAAGTACTGCGCATGACACGTGATGTTGAAGTAAACCAACAGATCTACATTCAGCTTTTAAACAAGGTTCAAGAACTCAGCATCATCAAAGCCGGTACCGTCGGTAACGTTCGTATCTTAGATGACGCGCAAGCGTATGCTCGTGCTGTAAAACCTAAGAAGCCGCTAATTGTTGTGTTAGCAACGTTATTGGGTGGCATGCTAAGTGTCGCGTTTGTATTAGTGAAAGCGGCATTCCACCGTGGTGTGGAAAGCCCAGACCAAATTGAACAAATCGGACTTCCGGTTTACGCCGCGGTACCAAAATCTGATTTACAGATTGAGCTAACCAACCGCTTTAAATCGAAGAAAGTACAAACAAAAGGCGTTCAGGCACTGCTTGCCGAATCGAACCCTGCGGATCTTTCGGTTGAAGCGCTGCGTGGCCTGCGTACCAGTTTGCACTTTGCGATGCTCGAAGCGAAAAACAATATCTTGATGATCTCTGGCCCTGCACCGGGCATTGGTAAATCATTCATCTCGACCAACTTTGCTGCAGTAGCCGCCAAAACAGGCCAAAAGGTATTATTGATTGATGCCGATATGCGTAAAGGTTACCTACAACAAAGCTTCGGCGTGAACTGGGATAACGGCCTTTCTGATGTATTGAGCAGCAAGCAAGAATTCGCTCAATCAGTGAAGTCGACTCCTGTTGAAAACCTCGACATTATTACTCGCGGCCAAGTGCCACCCAACCCATCTGAGCTGCTGATGCACCCACGCTTTGCTGAGCTAATGGAATGGGCATCAAAAGAGTATGACTTGGTGATTGTCGATACCCCACCAGTACTCGCGGTAACCGATCCAAGCATTGTCGGCGCTTTCGCTGGTACCACATTAATGGTCGCGCGTTACGGTCAAAACACCATTAAAGAGATCGATGTTGCTCGTAACCGCTTCGAACAATCAGGCATCGAAGTGAAAGGCGTTATCTTCAACGCCATCGAGAAGAAAGCATCAAGTTCATACGGCTACGGTTACTACAACTACGCATATGCGAGCGACAAGAAGTAAAGGCTAAAGAGCAGTAACGAGATGCGAGTAATCGAGTATCGAAAAAATAAGAGCTAAAGAGCTGAAAGGCAGATACGAGATGAGAGTGGCGAGATACGAAAAGCGCCACTCGAATCCGCTCTTCATCTCTTTATCTTTTCGTTACTCGTTTACCCGCTACCCGCATCTATTCTTTTAAGCTCTTCGCATCCCGCTACCCGTCACTCGTATCTACTTTTTTATAACCCCTCCCGTTAAATACAATCCAATCGCCGCTAACACCGGATAGCCAAACGCCTCATTGGTCATTTCCCCTAATGGCTTCCAATCGTAACCGTGCATACAGCCCAGAATCACCATCACATGCAATGCCACATAAGGAATGGTGAACAACAACACAATGTATCGCTGTACCAACTTAAAAGGTTCATACGCTTTAAGCAGTGCCAGCTTGTGCTTCGCTTTTTCTTCATCAGTAAAAAACATCGCATCTCCTGTGTTGGTGATTGCATCTAACCCTTTGTTAATGGAAGACTGGCTCCCAAATATTCTTCCGAACAATGTCATACTGCTCCTTGGTTGATTGATTGGCTTTGACCGCATGTATAGCCTTTGACTGTATAACCCTCTCACTCTTCATCTCTGCTTTCCCGCTCTTCCTGCTTTTCGCATCTCGTTTACCCGAATCCCGCATCCGCTCTTAGTCTCTTCGCATCCCGCTTACTCGAATCCCGCATCCGCTCTTAGTCTCTTCGCATCTCGCTTACTCGAATCCCGAATCCGCTCTTTAAGCTCTTCGAATCTCGCTTACCCGTCACTCGCATCCGCTCTTAAGCCTTTCGCATCCCGCATCTGCTCTTATCTTCAAAACAGGACACGCTTTATTCACGCCCCAATCTTTATGCCCCTTAACATTCTCATCTGAAATTAAGAACTGCTCTTGCAGTGCAGTCATCAAACCAAACAGCGCCTTACGCTGCGCAAGTGTGAAGTTGTCTTCTGGTTGCAGCTCAGCATTACAGCCACCGACCAAACAAATCCCAATATTGCCCTTGTTGTGTCCTTTCACATGCGCGCCGGTTTGCGATAGCGGCCTGCCAAGTTCAACATCCCCATTACGACGAATAACAAAGTGATACCCCACATCGCGCCAGCCTTTCTTTTTATGCCATCGACGAATATCGGCTACGTCTACATCTTGCTGTGGTGGCGTGGCGCTGCAATGCACCGTAATAAATGAGAATGCCGGGCAATGAGGCAAACGGAGTAGAACCGAAACGAGACTGAAGGAATAGGGCGCGAGTGAAAAACAAGGCTCTAACGAAGGACTTCGCTCTTCCGTGCTAGCCCGCTCTTCCGAGTCAGCCAGTTCTTGTGAATCAGCAGACGCTTGCAAGCCAGGCGCTTCTAACGGCTGGTTTGGAACTCGATCAGTTGCTGGTGGAGTGTTTGACAAAATAAATCCTCGTGTTGTTGTAAATAGGCGATTAAAGACGTTGATAACGATTCTTTTAAATTAGGGTGCAGCGCGACGTGTTGTCGCAAACTGGTGGCTAAGGTTTTGGCATAACCAGAGTGGTGGCTTACATAGCGTAAATACATCACGCAATAACCTAATGGTTGGGCGCGCCGTGCTCGGCTGATCATCCAACAAATATCCTCATAGCTGGGGGCGTCACCGCATTCATCCTCATTTAAATAACAACCTTCCGTTTGGCTTTCTTTATAACCGCCGGCTTCATAGCTCAGTACTTGGCCAGACCCATCGCTATCACTAAAAAATAACGGCTGGCGCGACGGATTGAGGGGATCAGCTCGGCACTCGATGCTCGCCATGCGGGGTTGATACGCTGAAATAAAAAGAGAAACTATCGCCTTCATTAAGCACCTTATTGCTGTATGGGGAGGGCAATGTACTTCAACATTCTTGATTGGGGTTGGCGGTAATAGCGCGAAAACGGCGGAACACAGAAAAGTGAGAGGTGCTTCGAAAAGCCATTGCTTAATAAGGTTGATGTTGCATATCTATCCGAGGCGATTAACCAAACATCTTTTCTTACAACTTATCGCATAGGCCTTTCGCCCCTAAAGCGCCAAAAAGTGTTGTTAATGCCCTTTATATCAATGGATTTCTGTACGAATGATCATTTAACAAGGAGCGTTAACCATGTGTGTTTCTCTTATTCTTTCTTTTATCCCATTAAAAACCGGCTCGCCCATCAGCAAGTTGGTGCTATTAAAACTGGCTGACAATGCCGATGCGCGCGGCGTGTGTTTTCCTTCCCTAAATTACTTAGCGCAATATTGCGAAGTGTCGGTAAGAACCGTGAAACGACACGTTAACGAATTGGAAAAACAAGGGTTTGTGAAGCGGATAAAGCGCTTTGATGATTCAGGACGCCAGCGCAGCAATATCTATCAGCTGCGCCTACCCAGCGACAGTCACATTCAGCAGGCCGATTTAGGCCAAGCAGATAGAGATTTAGATCAAACTGACCATTCAGACACTCCCCTAGGTGACTCAAGATCCAACACGGGGAGTGATCATCCTGCACACATAATCTTTCATAAAGAACATAAAACAGAGTTGAGCTTGAAAAATGGCATCTTAGATGACACCGATGTACTTGATCCTCCAAGCGGTTCTGAACAACATGAGCTATCGACATCTGAAACCAAAAATGAAGCCGTGATTCACCTGCTCACCCAAGAGGGCAGCGCGCCGATTTATCATGAATTCACCACCATATTAGAGCGCACCTACCCCAAGTTAGATGTGCTGCAAGAACTGCATGCCATGCAAGCCTGGCTGTACATCAACCCCGATAAGCGCAAACCCTTTGAGCACATTGGTCATTTTGTGAATGGCTGGCTAAGAAGAAGCGCCCAAGCCAAGGCGAAGCGAGACTCATCACCAGTCTTTAAGCAAGCACAAGCGGTGAAACCCTCAAAGAAAGCTAAATCAAGAAAAGCCGTAGGATCAACAAAAGCAGATGCGCCCACAACTGCTTCAAACCAAGCGCAGCCTATCAAAAGCAATCAAGCCGAAAGCAAATCTCAAAACTCCACACCTGTTTCTCAAGCCCTAGCGGACTACAAAGCCAAAAGCACCACCAATCCGTTCGAAGCGCGTATCAAGGCCCTCGTTCAATCCAAATCGCCCGGCACGGATTCTAAAAAGTGACCATTCGATTTTTCACAGACCCAACGCGAATACAAACAAAAAACGTCAAGATACAAAAGTAGAATTAGGGAGAGGGCAAATGGACGATACCAGCCTAAAAACACTGACAACGGAAGAAAAAGTAACCATTTTAGAAAAAGAGATTGCGCGAGTGGAAGGGCGCATTGGCGAGTTCTTGAAACTGCTGGTTGACCACTACCCACAAGGCCTAACACGCACCGAGATTAAAGCGCTATTGGCGGTAAACAATAACCCGAGCTTCGTCTCGCTGTATAGAAACGGCAATATTTTCATTGATATAGAAAAGCGCTACTGCGACGCAGCACAAGAAAACCGATACCACATAGGGACTCAGTATCTACAAGACGTACAATGCTCCCGCTGGGTCAATGCTTTGTGAGGCACTTGTCAGAATGAGTTAAATTGCAAACTGGTCAATATGCACTTGATTTGCTAGACTACGCAGCAAATTAAAACCGTATGAAAACCGCATAAAGCGAACAAATTATGACTATTGCCTGTAGGAGCCAAACCTAAGGGCGGTAGCGTACCTAAATGCAAGGGTGGCAAGTTAGTTAAGTCAAAAGCGCTACAAGCCACAGAACGGCGGTTTTTTGCGGCCTATTGGGGCGGTTTAAGAAAGTAAGCAAAATCTAGGATTTATAAGAGACTGTCTCAAAATGAATAAAAAGTGTCTCAGCTGAAGCTTTATATCCTAGTCCAATCTGGCTAAATTTCATTTCGATTTTCAGAAAGTTGTGTTTTCAATTGAGTAGCATGATAATTATTCTCTACAAAGTTTCGTTTTTTCTTAAGCTCATCCTCCCTTAGATTCTATTAGGTAGGATAGCATTGAAAACTACGTTAGACACTAGTTTTGAAGGAGATTGTAGAGAGTAATTAAGTGAGAGTTTGATCGTGATAAGACACATGGCTTTAAATCTGCTGATGGGAGAAACTGACTTTAACGCTGAGATCGAAATAAATAAGAGAAAAGCGAACCCTAGTAATACCGAACTGTCGTAAGTTATTTTAGGGTAAAATGCTTCGTGATTTCGCTCCGATAATAAGAGGAGCATATAGAAATTTTTTTGAAATTAAGGTTAATGTGATCTAACAATGAAATCCCGTTAAGGTCGATAGTGAAATCTTGAATTTACCTTCGAATTATAAAATTCAATCAAATAAGGGAATTTGTGCTGTACACAATAAAAATATCATTATTAATATTGCTTTTTATCTTAACCTATTTATTAAGGTGTAATAAATCACGCCAAATGGTTGCGCCAATTTATTGGTTGCTATTTTGGTTTATGCTTGCAGTCGTAAATCCCTTGTCTTTGGTATATTCCCCCAACGAATCCTATCTGTATATCTATATGTCTATATTGCTATTTGTGGTTGGTAATATATCAAGCAAGAAACATCTTATACTATTAGATAGAAGTTACCTTTCTAGAGAAGAAGATAATTTAAATAGGATAGCAAGTAAACTAGTTCTAATTATTGGTCCTATTATTGGATATTTGAGTTTTAAAGCCGTACATCTTATAAGCACTATGCCTTTATATGCATACAGAAGAACTGTATATACTGAACCTGAACTATTAATGGGAATAAAGCAACTTTTCCCACTTTTTCAATTGTTTATTGAGGGTGGAATTCTGCTATTATTATTAATTGCTTTTCAACAGTTGTTTTATAGTAAAAATAAAAAGTTAATAATATACTGTTTTTTCTTTGCTTGTATATTTTCAATTATATTCCTTGGTCGATATTCAATATATAGAATTCTTGTGTTGTCACTAATTTTCTCATTGTCTTTTTCTAAGGATTTAAAAAGTATAGGGAAAACAGTATTAATATCATTTTTAGTTGGTTCAATGCTAATTGGTTTTTCTATTTATAGAAGTAATGGATTGTTTGGTATTACTCAGGTTTTTATAAAACATATTATCGGATATCATTCTTTCGGGTTTAGCTTATTTGAGTATTATTATACCAACTCTGCTGAATATATCAGTCGTACATGGTTGGGTGGTTCATTATTTGGAAGCATATCTTATATAATATTTAAACCAATAGATGCAATTTTTAATATTGGAAGTTATCTACAAAGTCAGGATTATATCTCACAGGATAATTTTATTTATCTCGGTACATATATGGTTGGTGAAATATCAGTTGATTTGTTGGCAAATGCTTTTTATACACTGTTTACCGATTTATATAGAGACTTTTCTTGGCTAGGGGTGTTTCTATTTTATCCTATTGGCCGTTTTACCACATACTTGCAAGATAGGGTCAGGTTAGAAGATCCAATTGCTATTTTAACGCTAATGTATTTGATATTCATATTAACCTTCATGATAATGAAAAACCCTTTTGTTAGACATGAAATATTTTTGCCGACTATATATGTTATATATAAAGTTATAATAACTAAGAAGAATTTTAAATATGTATGATTTTTGTTTCGTTTGTGCAGTCCTCAACAGAAAAAACGATATTGTAAGATATGTGAATAGCATGCTAAATCAATCTTATGATAGGAATAAGTATATAGTTGTCGTTGTAGACAATGGTTCGGATGATGGAACATTAGAGTTACTAAATAAATTTAAAAATGAGAAGAATTTTATAGTATTAGATGGAAGTAATGTTAAGGGGAGCCCGTATTCAGCTAGAAACTTGATAATTAAGAACTATACTGCCAAAAATTATTGTTTTATGGATGGGTACCCCGATAGTTCTTATTTGGAGAATGCAAGTAATCTTGAGCTAGAAAAATCACTAGTTGCTGGTGAAATAATTATTGAGGTCAATGAAAAATCTTCTACTTATGAGTTGTATGATTCTATTTTTAATTTAGATAATGAAAAGATCGTATCTAAGTTCAATAGAGCACCTACAGGTAACCTTATAGTCAATCAAATGGTTTTTGATTCTCTTGGACATTTTAATGAAAACATACGTTCAGGTGGAGATATGATTTATACATCTAAAGCTGTAAAAGAAGGCTTTAGATTAGAGTTCAATCCTAGTTTACGCTCATACTATTTTTCAAGAAATAAAGAACAGCTAATTAAGAAACAAAAACGAGTTGCTTTAGGGCAGGTTGGGATATGGATAAGTGAGCAAAAAGAATGGAAGTACTTTATTAAATCAATAATTAAAATGGTGCTGCCAAACAATATTATTACTACTTATCAATATATTGAAAAACGCTCAAGTATTACGTTGAGGAAAAGGCAAGTATTTAAACTGATTATCTTAAATGAGAATCTTAGAATATTGATGGCTTATCATAATATAAAAAATTTCTTGCTAAAGATAAGTAATAATGAAAAGTAAAACCATAAACACAGGCATATTTTTACTGGTCGAAAAGCTTACTAAAATTATATCGTCACTAATAATTATTTCTCTAGTTGCTAAATCCTACGAACTAAAAGAATTCGGTAATTATGCTTACCATATGGCAATATTCACAATATTTTCTATGGTGATAAACTTCGGTTCAGAACAAATGATAGTGTATGAATCGTCTAAATACAAAAAATTTCAATTGTCAGATTATTTCTTTTTGAGGCTATTTAGTGCCATAATTTGCTCTATAATATTAAAGATATTGGTGCTATTAGATTTTGTAAATGCTAGTTATTACACTATTTTTTGTATTTCGTTTTTATCACAAACCATTTATGTAATGATTCCTTATTATCAAGGATTAATGAACTATAGAAACACATCTATAGCTGTTTCTTTAGCTATAGTATTATCGCTCATTATGAAGTGTTACCTAGTAGTAGTAGATGATGCCCTTAATATAAGTTTGCTAATTACACTAGATACTTTATTCATATCAACAGGACTATCGTTAATATATTTTTTTGATAAAAATATAATTATTAGATTTTATTTTTTTAATTCAAGAAAAATAAAGAAAATAGCTATAAATTGTTTTCCATTATTTGTAAGTGCAATAGGTATTATTATCTACGCTCGATCAGACCAAGTGATAATTAAACATCTAATGGACGATGCATCTACAGGTTTATACTCATCTGTTATAAAATTGAGTGAAGTCTTTACATTTATTTTGCCTATCGGTGTTAATCTATCATTATCAATAGTCGCAAAGTATTTAAATAAAGATAAAGATAAAAGTAAACATTATTTAATGCTATTTAAAATTTCAAATATCTATGCGTTATCTTGTATAATATTTCTTTATTTTTTCAATGAAAGTATAATTTTATTGTTATATACAGAAGAGTTTTTACAGGCGGTTAATATTCTTTCAGTGTACTCTGTGTCATTGTTGTTTATGTCAATGGGCAGCATGTCTAATGTATGGTTAATAGACAAAGGCTTACAAAAATATAAAGTCTATAGGGTCATATTTGGGGTTGTACTTAATATTGCCTTGAATCTAGTATTGATACCTAATTACGGTTTGATCGGAGCGGCTATCGCTACCGTCATTTCTCAGTTTTTTTCTTCTTTTGTAGCAAATTCATTTACTAAAGAAACAAGAAGTTTGTTTTTCTTACAATTGAATTCTTTAAAGGTTTACAAGTGGTAAAGTTAATATATAGACCAGATATCGATGGTCTTCGTGCACTAGCTGTTTTATCTGTGGTAATTTATCACTTTGACCCAAATATTATACCGGGTGGTTTTCTAGGAGTTGATATATTCTTTGTTATCTCTGGATATTTGATAACAAAAATAATTAGTCATGAAGCTCAAAATAAATCCTTCAATTATAGAGATTTTTATTTGAGAAGAATTAAGCGCATTCTTCCATCTTTCTATACTGTTCTAATTATATGTTTAATTATTTCTGCATTTTTATATGAAGAATCTGATTTGAGAAGTGTGATAAAGGCAGCGCTATCTTCTGTCTTATTTATTTCAAATGTTAACTTTGCTATAGGATTAGACTATTTCTCCCCTAATGCTCTAGAACAACCACTATTGCATTTTTGGTCTTTATCTGTTGAAGAGCAATATTATTTCTTAATTCCTATTTTAATCACATACTTCATCGGAGTTAAAGGAAATTTAAGAAGTATATCAATTATTTTTTCCATTTTATTTATTGGTTCAATATTATTTGCAACCTATTTAACTCTTCAGTCTGAGTATGAATCCATTTCATATTATTTATTACCAACAAGGATGTATTCAATGCTTATTGGTAGTTTAGTTGTTTTTTGGCGATTAGATCAGATTACAATTAAAAAACCAGATATTGTTTGCTTATTAGCATTACTTTTTTTACTCGCCTCTCTTTTTCTAATTGATAAATCATTTTTATTTCCCGGGATTGGAGGACTAGTACCAATAGTTGCAACCGCTGTGTTAGTTTCTTTTGGTAATTGTAAGGGGCTGCATAGTTTATTACTTTCGTCGCGTATAGCTACAACAATTGGAAAAGTATCATTTACATTATATTTAGTTCACTGGCCGGTGATGAGTTTTGCGAGATATATTTTAATGCGAGATATATTTACCTTATATGAAGCCGTGATTCTAGCGTTAATAATTATATTCTTCACTTTTGTAGTATACTTTTTAGTAGAAGATAGAATTAGAAAATATAATATTAGCTTTAAAAGAGCGACTATTCTTTTATTTATACTGCCAAGCTTTATTGTAGTGTCAATGTGTTTTTCTATTTACTTTGGATGGTTCAAACAAAACGAAAATTTAGACATTACTACTTATGACAATGACATAAGCATTTGTCATAATAAAAAAATGGACACATGTATAATTGGTGATGGAAGTACTAATATCGCATTCGTTGGAGATTCTCATGCGGCACAATACGGTTACCTATTAAAAGAGAATACTTATTTATATGATTGGTCAATATATTTCCGTTCTTCTAGTTCATGTCCGGCAATATCGACGATGGATAGTAGTAGAATTAAAAATATAAATATTAGAAATCGCTGTGATGCTTTTAAAGCAGAGCTAAATGATATATATGATAAATATAATACAGTTTTTATCTCACAGAAATGGGATTCATACTTGGATACAACTATGGGAGTGACTGAATTAGATAATTATCTAAATACTAATAAAAGTAAAATAATTATATTAGTGACACAAGTTCCTGAATATGAGCATGATGTTTTACGTGCTCATAAGTTTGCCAAAGAGAATACTAAGACTGAAGGTTACTTGATCGCTAATAAAGAGCTTGAAAGACTTTCGAGAAAGTATTCCAATGTATATTTGTTAGATACAGCCAAATATTTTAATGGTATTTCAAATGGTATAAATAGAGGTGTTCCTCTTTACAGAGATTCTCATCATATTAATGTAGAAGGTGCAAAATATTTGTCATCTAAATTTAGAGGTCCTTTAAATGAAAGTTATTAGCGTTGATTTTAACCCGATACTTTATAAAGGAGGGATCGCAAGTTTTAATCAGAGACTTAGTGATGCATTTGGAGATGACATTTATTTTATCACTTACTTTAGTGGGAATCGAATCCTAAGAAATGAAACGAATTTCCACTTACCTAAAAAGATATTCAAATTCGTTAATGCATTATTTAGGTATAATTTTTCTTCTTTTTTACTATATATTAAACTTTTGACGATAAGCGAAAAGAGTCAAATTACACTTATATTAAATTCGCCTTCTTTTATTAAAATATTGCCAGGGGGATTTAAAAAAATAATACTGGTTCAACATCAAGACAGTCAAACTATGTGGGAGAACCGTTCCGGTTTTAATAAAAGTAAGCGCTTATTAGAGAAATGTAAGGCTCGATTGACATATTTAGTATCTCTTACTGAAAATGATAAAATAGAATTTCACTCTAGATATAATATCCCTTTTAATAATATCATAGTGATAAGTCATTGTGCTGGTATTGAAAAGTTATTATCTAGTAAAGAGAAAAGTAAAAACATTTTGATGATGTCAAGGCTAGATAATAATCAAAAAAGAATTGATCTAGCTATACAAGCTATGACCAAACTGCCTGACTGGACATTGAATATTTACGGTATTGGAGAGGATGAGGTACTTTTAAAGAAAATCGTATCTCAGTTAAGGTTGAATAATGTTAAATTCCATGGCCTTAGTGAAGATAAAATGTCTGCGTTTGATTCAAATGCTATACATATAATGACCAGTGATTTCGAAGGATTTGGTATTTCTAATATAGAAGCTCTTACAAGAGGACTACCTCTCATTATTCGGGATACTTTTCCTGCTTCTAGAGAAATAATCTCGAATAATAATGGTATTTTACTGCATGAAAACTGGGATGAAAATGAGTTTGTGAACTCTGTTAGAGAACTATACACCAATTATAGTGATTTTTCTGATAATGCTCTACGTAGCTCTGAAAAATATACTTTAGAAAAATTCAAAGCTAAGTGGATAGAAATTTGTAAATAATAGTACATGTATAATTTAAATGATTGGATGTGAAACCTATGGATACATTAGTATCAATTATAACGCCGACTTACAATGCAATTGAGTTTATCGAAGATACATACAACTCCATATTAAACCAGTCTCACACCGAGTGGGAGTGGTTAGTTACAGATGACTGCTCACATGATGGTACCTATGAATTACTTTTGAAATTATCAGGAAAGGATAATAGAGTTAAGGTTTTCCGAAATGAAAAAAATTCTGGTGCTGCTGTAAGTAGAAATAACAGTATTTCTCATATTCGGGGAGAATACTTTGCATTTATCGACTCCGATGACCTCTGGTCTACGACTAAGTTGGAAAAACAACTTAGTTTCATGATTAGTAATAATGTAGAATTCACATTCACAGCATTTGAGATGATCGATGAATCAGGCCTTTCTTTAAATAAGACAGTGGATACGCATTTAAACAAAGCTCTAGATTATCATGATATGTTGAAGAAAAAAGCAACACTAGGGTGTTCTACGGTTATGCTAAAGTCCTGTCTTTTTAAAGATCTTCGAATGCCTTTAATAAGAACGGGACAAGATTATGCGTTTTGGCTTAGTATCCTAAAGCTCGGGTATTCCGTTTACCCGATTAATGATGTGTTAACTAGCTATCGTATAGTTAAAAATTCAATATCTAGAAATAAAATAAATAAGGCACAAAGACAATGGCAAATATATAGATCACATGAGAACCTCAATTTAGTTAATTCATTATATTGCTTTTCATTTTATGCATATAGAGCGGTGTTTAGAAAATGAAAAGATTTGAAGTCTTGGATTCTTTTCGAGGATTGTGTGCAATTGCTGTAGTTTGTTTCCATATAAGAGTACTAGAAGGGTTTACAGAGCTGCCATTTTTTAGAGGTAGCGCGATTTTAGTCGACTTTTTCTTTGTGCTTAGCGGCTTTGTATTGACTCATGGTTATGCTTCGAAAGCTCAGATTACGTTTAAGAAGTTTCTCCTGTCACGTTTTTTCAGACTCTACCCGCTTCATTTTTTTACGTTAGTCACGATTATTTTATTTGAAGTGATTAAATACACGTTCTTTCACAAATTTGGCTGGAGTTTTAATTATGAACCTTTCACAGGAAAAACTTCGTTGAGTCAATTTATTCCAAACTTACTTTTGATTCAGTCTTGGTACCCTGGTTTTGAATCTTTAAGCTTTAATTATCCTTCTTGGAGTATTAGCGTCGAGTTTTACTTGTATATTATTTTTTATTGTACGCTTTTTTTTACCGGAATTAATAGAACAATACTTTGGGTTTTAATATCTTTGTTAGCCTTTGTGTCGATTTTTTACGCTATAGATTTTTTAACGATAAACTCGTTACGAGGACTAACTTCATTTTTTGGAGGGGCGTTAGTATATTTGATATACGAAAAATCCCCTCAACCTAACTTAAGTTATAGGTATGCAACTATTTTCGAGTTTATGTGTATTGTGTTGTCTATATTATTAGTTGGTTCAGAATTTAGCTTGCGACAACCCATAGCGATATTTATGTTTATTGTTGTTGTTTTTGTGTTCGCCCAAGAAAAAGGTGCAGTTTCAAATATATTGAGAAAGAAATTCTTTATTAATTTTGGTAAGCTGTCATATTCAATTTACATGATCCATGTCTGCTTACTTTTTATATTAAGCTATATTATGTTATTAATTAAAAAAATAATGGGTGTAGACTTTACTCAGACAATAGATGGCGTAAGATTTGTTAACTTTGGTGGTTGGATATCGAACTCAATATACGCGATTATGACTTTGTTTTTTGTTATCATTATGTCTAATTTTACTTACAAATATATAGAATTGAAGTTTAGTTCTATGGGGAAAAGGTTTTATTAATTGAGGGTTTAATAGGTGTTGTGGAAAAAATTATTAATTTTTATTATTTTACCGGTTTTTTTGCTGTCTAAAAATTATATTTCAGATATTTATAGAGCAATGAAAGTGTGCAAACATGATTTAGTTAAAAATTATAAATTTTTTCATGATAATGATGTTGTATTTCTAGGCGACAGTATTGTTTACCAAGGATGTTGGCATGATTTTTCTTCTGATTTAAGTCTGCACAATATGGGCTATCCTGGTGCCACATCAGATTTTTTGTTAACGGTGTTAGAACCGATTAAAAGAATTGGACCTTCAAAAGTAATTTTGATGTTTGGTATTAATGATATCGCGAATAATTTTGATATAGAGAACACGTTAGTAAATTATGAAAAAATCGTGCTTTCATTATTAGACATGGATATCGATGTTATAGTGGTTTCGACGTTATACACTGAGATAAAAGAATGGAACCTCCATGTATATAGTTTAAATGCTAGGCTCGAGAAAATGGTAAAAAAATTAAATTTAACTTATATTGATGCTAATAGGTCGTTATCTAAGAATAATAAGTTATTAGAATATTACTCTACAGATGGAGTTCATTTGAACTCAAAAGGGAATAAACTGATAATAAAATCAATTTCTAAAGTGATAATTTGATTTTCATAGGATTATATATAGCGAGTGTCTAGAATTCACTCAGTTATTTAAATGGTACAATAAATTATTTTAAATATTTAAAATATGTTTTTTTGAAATTTTTACTACAGTTAAGTATCGAGAGTTCAGGTCTCTTACTACTTTTAATTTTTAAGTTCGGATGATTATGAAAATTGCTATTGCTGGTACAGGCTATGTCGGTCTGTCTAATGCGATGCTGCTTGCTCAGCATCATGAAGTCGTTGCGGTAGATATCGTGGCTGAAAAAGTAGAGATGCTAAATAACAAGCAGTCTCCGATTGTGGATACGGAAATCACCGATTTCTTGACCAATAAATCGCTTAGCTTCACCGCGACGCTTGATAAAGAATTGGCTTACTCCAATGCGGAATACGTCATCATCGCTACACCGACAGATTACGACGTTGAAACAAACTATTTCAATACTTCATCTGTTGAAGCAGTAATTAAAGATGTGATGGCGATTAACCCAAATGCAGTGATGGTGATCAAGTCGACCGTTCCTGTGGGTTATACCGCGAGAATTAAACAAGAGCTAGAGTGTGAAAACCTGATGTTTTCACCTGAGTTCTTGCGTGAAGGCAAAGCGTTATACGATAACCTGCACCCGTCTCGTATTGTGGTGGGTGAACGCTCTGAGCGCGCGACAGTATTCGCGAACTTGTTGTTAGAAGGCGCGGTTAAAAAAGACGTTGAGATCCTGTACACCGATTCAACAGAAGCCGAAGCCGTAAAGCTGTTCTCTAATACATACTTGGCACTTCGCGTCGCTTACTTTAACGAGCTCGATACTTATGCTGAATCTCACGGTTTAGATACACGTCAAATTATCGATGGCGTCAGCTTAGACCCTCGCATTGGTTCGCACTACAACAACCCTTCATTTGGTTACGGTGGCTACTGCTTACCAAAAGATACCAAGCAACTGCGTGCAAATTACTCGGATGTGCCAAATAATATTATTGGTGCCATTGTTGACTCGAATACCACACGTAAAGATTTTATCGCCGATTCTATTATCAAAAGAAACCCAAGACGCGTTGGTATTTATCGATTAGTAATGAAATCAGGTTCTGACAATTTCCGCGCTTCAAGCATTCAAGGCATTATGAAACGCTTGAAAGCAAAAGGTATTGAAGTAGTAGTATTTGAACCTGAGTTTAAAGAGAAAGAGTTCTTCCGTTCGTTAGTGCTAACGGATTTCGAGCAGTTTAAGTCAAGCTGTGATGTAATTGTCTCAAACCGCATGGCGCAAGAGCTAGCGGATGTTAAAGACAAAGTGTATACGCGCGATCTATTCGGTTCAGATTAAGGAAGAAGTGATGAAATATTTGGTAACAGGCGCTGCGGGTTTTATTGGC
This sequence comes from Vibrio sp. 10N.286.48.B8, assembly GCF_003050085.1. Classification (NCBI taxonomy): domain Bacteria; kingdom Pseudomonadati; phylum Pseudomonadota; class Gammaproteobacteria; order Vibrionales; family Vibrionaceae; genus Vibrio; species Vibrio sp. 10N.286.48.B8. The sequence continues at coordinate 187,632 of NZ_PIGD01000005.1, forward strand.
AGCGCTGTGGTAGAACAGTTAACGGCGAAAGGACATCAGGTTGTTGGTGTAGATAACCTGAATGATTACTACGATGTCGCTTTGAAAGAAGCGCGTCTAGCGCGTATTCAGCATACCAATTTTAAATTGGTTCAGTTAGACATTGCCGATCGCGATGGTGTAGCTAGCTTGTTTGAAGCGGAGCAATTTGACCAAGTGATCCACTTAGCTGCGCAAGCGGGAGTTCGCTACTCTATTGAAAATCCACATGCTTACGCCGATTCAAATTTAGTCGGTCATTTGAACATTCTTGAAGGTTGTCGTCACAATAAAGTGAAGCACTTGGTTTATGCCTCTTCAAGTTCAGTATACGGGTTGAATGCTAAAACACCGTTTGCAACGTCAGATTCGGTGGATCACCCAGTTTCATTGTACGCAGCGACCAAGAAGTCGAATGAGCTGATGGCGCACAGCTATTCGCACTTATACGATATTCCAACCACAGGCTTACGCTTCTTTACCGTGTATGGTTCGTGGGGCCGTCCAGATATGGCACCGTTTATCTTCACTAAGAAGATTCTTGATGGTGATACCATTGATATTAACAACAACGGTGACATGTGGCGTGATTTTACCCACGTCAACGATATTGTTGAAGGCGTGGTGCGCATCGCTGATGTGGTACCAACACGTGATAATGATTGGACGGTAGAAGCGGGCTCTCCAGCAACCAGCTCTGCGCCTTATGCTGTTTATAATATTGGCCACGGTTCTCCGATCAGTTTGATGGATTTTGTTAAGGCGATTGAAGACGAGCTAGGTATTGAAGCGAAGAAAAACTTCAGAGAAATGCAGCCTGGTGATGTTTACCAAACCTATGCTGATACCCAAGACTTGTTTGCAGCAACGGGTTACACGCCTAAAGTTACCGTTAAAGAAGGCGTCGCTGAGTTTATTCAGTGGTACCGCGAGTTCTACAACAAGTAGAGTTTCAAGTCTCCACTTGTAAACGACTCGGTTTGTTCCAAGTAATACCCTGTCTACCAATAACACCTTCTGATACCTAAAGTGCCTCATTCCATACTGGTTTGAGGCACTTTTCTTCGTTATATCTGTTTTATCCGCAATATTTTTATATATACGTCAGTTAATAACACATAAGAATTTAAATAATGATCAAACACTGCTTATTCCCTGCAGCCGGTTATGGCACGCGCTTTTTACCTGCAACTAAATCCATGCCAAAAGAAATGATGCCTATCGTTAACAAGCCGCTTATTGAATACGGCGTTGACGAGGCGATTCAAGCGGGCATGACCAGCATGGCCGTTGTTACTGGCCGTGGTAAAAGCTCGTTAATGGATCACTTTGATAAGAACTACGAGCTTGAGCACCAAATCCAAGGCACCAATAAAGAGCCTTTATTGGATGATATTCGCTCTCTGATTGATTCGGCTCAGTATACGTTTATTCGCCAACGTGAAATGAAAGGGCTAGGGCATGCCATTTTAACCGGCAAAGAACTGGTGGGTGATAACCCATTTGCGGTTGTTCTGGCTGATGACCTTTGCATTAATGATGACAAAGGCGTGCTAGCACAAATGGCTGCGCTGTACCGTCAGTTCCGCTGCTCCATTGTCGCGGTAGAAGAAGTACCAGAATCTGAAACGCATAAGTACGGTGTGATTGCCGGCGAGCACCTAAGTGATGACCTGATTCGCATTACCGATATGGTCGAGAAGCCAGAGCAAGGTACAGCACCAAGTAACCTCGCGATCATTGGGCGCTACATCTTAACCCCAGACATCTTCGATATTTTGGAAGAAACGCAGCCGGGTAAAGGTGGCGAAATCCAAATTACGGATGCGCTGTTAGATCAAGCCAAAAATGGTTGTGTGATTGCGTACAAGTTTAAAGGTAAGCGTTTTGACTGTGGTAGCGTCGATGGCTATATCGAAGCGACGAACTACTGTTATAAAAATGTCTACCTGAAAGGCAGCAAAGCAGAAATGGATCAAACCGCTACTGAAAAGGTTTAGCGCATATAAATTCGATGAATTGCGATAGTTTTTATCTTTATTGCTGTCGCTTGATTGTTCCACTGAATCATCTTTTTCTAACAATCCCCAAGGCTTTAACCAATGTCACTGTTTGAATACTTTGTCGAACTTTCCCTGTTCTTCTTTCTCTCCTTTTCGGTGTTGTACTGCATGCGTAAAGTGGGCTATGCCGTTGGCTTAGTCGATAAACCGAATGCCAGAAAACATCATGAAGGTGTGGTTCCTCTGGTGGGCGGGCTCTCTCTCTGCATTACCGTGTTGTACTTCCTTTACGTGAATGCGGCCGAGTTCAAAAGGGTTGAGGTAGCGGCAGCGTGCTTAACGGTATTGGTATTGATTGGGGTAGCCGACGACCGTTTCGACATCAGTTTTAAGCTCCGAATGGGTGTGCAAGCCATCTTAGCTCTGATCATCATGAACTACACGGGGTTAACCCTTTCTCATGTCGGTAATGTGTTTGGATTGGGGGTGCTGGACTTCCCTGTGGTGCTCGATAGCATTATTACTGTCATCGCTGTGATCGGTGCCATTAACGCCTTTAACATGGTCGATGGTATTGATGGGCTACTGGGTGGTTTAAGCATGGTGGTATTTGCATCGTTAGGTGTGGTTTTCTTTGCCTATGAACTCGAGTTTTATACCTTTTTCATGGCAGTGATGGTGGTGATCTTATTGCCCTTTGTTCTGTTTAATTTGGGTTATTTGGGCAAGCTACGTAAAGTGTTTATGGGCGATGCCGGTAGCATGATGATCGGCTTCATTGTCATCTGGGTTTTAATTGGCGGAACGCAATCTGAAGAGGGGCCTTATGTCATCCGGCCTGTGACCGCCTTGTGGTTAATCGCAGTGCCTTTGATTGATATGATGGCCATTATGATCCGTCGGATTCGTAAAGGACATTCTCCGTTCCACCCTGACCGCGAGCATTTTCATCACATTATGCAACGCATCGGTTTTACGCCTCGAGAGTCTTTAGTGGTGATTTGCTTGGTGCAATTGGCCTATTCAACACTGGGATTACTAGGCGAATACTTCCAAGTACCAGAATACATTATGTTCTACATCATTGTGGCGTGTTTCTTATTGCATACTTACTGGATGACACACTCGTTTAAGATGGCCAAGATAGTAAGAAAGTGGAAGAAGTTAGAAGCGAAATAGTTTGATGTGTCGTTAACGGACAAGTCTACTATCGCAGTGCTTAGCTGGGTAAATTAGAGAGTTAGAGAGTTAGAGAGTTAGAGAGTTAGAGAGTTAAGTTACAATAGCTTAAGCTAAGGAAAATATAGAAAAGGGCCCAATCTCAATATGAGGTTGGGCCCTTTTTGCGTTTAGCTTGAGAAGTTTTAGACTTGAGTGCTTTTGCTCTTAATCATCTTCAATTGAAAACCTAAGCCATTAATGCACTTCTAATCACTAGTACACTTTTTCTGGAAGGTTACGCCAACTTCTAATCCAGCTTGTGATACGCCAAACATAGCTCATGGCTACAGTGTATGAAGCAAAACACATCATAAACAGGATGAACATGGTCGATTCAGCAATCTCTAGGAACTCGCCGTAGATACCGAGCCCTGCGAAGCTACTTGCGATAGCGCAAATGATGGCGAGTGTTTGGCGCGACGTAAAGCCAAGGCGTTGGAAAATGTGGTGTAGGTGTTCTCTGTCGGGTTTGAAAGGGGAGTCACCGCGGCGTACGCGTCTGAACATGATCGCAGCCATGTCCATTAGAGGAACTGCAATTAACCATAGTGCAGTTATTGGTCGCATCATGGCTTCTGATGGATCTTGGCTTGCGCCCAGCAGTAACCAAATCACAGTAAATCCAATCATCATGCTGCCAGCATCACCCATGAAAACTTTACGCTCGCGCCCCAGAATACCGAGATTCATTAAGATATAGGGAATGGTCGCGGCAATGAATACAGCACATAAGTAAGCTAAGCCGTGTTGACTGTCGATTTTAAGCAAAATTGCGATACCCGCAAAGGTTACAATAGCAAGCCCGCCTAATAAGCCATCAATGCCATCGACCATATTGAACGCATTGATAGCACCAATTACCGCGAGTACCGTGACTACAGGGCTCAGGAACCCTAAATGCAGCTCTCCGGTCCCAAGCAGGTTACCAATGTTCTCTAGTCGGATATCGGCGAAATACATCATGCAAATGGAGAGGAGCGCTTGAACTACAAGTCGTATCTTGAAGCTGATATCGAATTTGTCATCAAGAGCGCCGATAAAAATCAGGGCTGCGATAGAGGCCAAAAAGAGCTGGCTATGGGGGATTACATCGGGGTGCGTGACGATAAACTGGCCTATCGATAAACTGATAGCAATACCCCCGACAAGTGGGATTGCGCCCTTGTGCAGCTTTCTTTCATTGGGTTTATCTACTAAGCCGACGACTTTCGCTACTTTTCGCATCAAAAAGAGTGAGGAAAAGGAGAAAAAGCCAACAAATGATAGCTCTAATAACATGATGAACTCTAGCCAGTTTTTGTAAGAATTTTATTTGCGTGTATCTTACGTTAAAACTATCAATATGTACACTCAGTTGAGTATGTTTTGTTCGCTGTTTTTTGAGTGTGATATTGGGTTTTAGTATGTAATTCAGTGTTAATACAGAATTACGACAGCGGTATTTTCCCCAATACTATTGCTCAAGGTTTATACGATGCTTAAACATAAAATGACGCTTTTTTTCACATTCGATCATCCTACCTGCGCCCTTTCTTGATCTTCCACTACAGTTTTGACTGTAAACTGTAGTAAAATTACGCTAATTTGTTTTTATACCGATTTATTTTGAATTGAACGAGGTCAGTCCTATGTCAGCTAAGAAGCCAATGGCTCTAGTGATCCTTGACGGTTACGGTTACCGTGAAGACAACCAAGACAACGCTATCGCGAACGCTAAAACACCAGTATTAGACGGTCTTATTGCTAACCAACCTAACACGCTAATCTCGGCTTCTGGCTTAGATGTAGGCCTACCTGATGGCCAAATGGGTAACTCTGAAGTGGGTCACACCAACATTGGTGCGGGTCGTGTGGTATACCAAGATCTTACTCGTATTACTAAGTCAATTTCAGACGGCGAGTTCGGCCAAACTGAAACGCTGGTTAACGCTATCGACAAAGCGGTTAAAGCTGATAAAGCGGTTCACATCATGGGTCTTATGTCTCCAGGTGGCGTTCACTCTCATGAAGATCACATCTACGCGGCTGTTGAAATGGCAGCAGAGCGTGGCGCAGAGAAAATCTACCTACACGCTTTCCTAGACGGCCGTGATACGCCGCCACGTAGCGCAGAAAATACACTAGCACGTTTCCAAGCGTTGTTCGCTAAACTGGGCAAAGGCCGTGTTGCTTCGCTTATTGGTCGTTACTACGCAATGGACCGTGATAACAACTGGGATCGCGTTCAAGAGTCTTACGACCTACTGACTCAAGCAGAAGCTGAGTTCACATTCGACACAGCAGTAGCTGGCCTAGAAGCGGCTTACGCTCGTGACGAAAACGATGAGTTCGTAAAAGCGACTGAAATCAAAGCGGAAGGAGAAGAGTCTGCCGCTATCGTTGATGGCGATGCGGTTATCTTCATGAACTACCGTGCTGACCGTGCGCGTGAAATCACACGTGCGTTTGTGCCTAGCTTCGACGGTTTTGAGCGTAATGTATTCCCAGCGATCGATTTCGTGATGCTGACTCAATACGCTGCAGACATCCCACTTCTATGTGCATTCCCACCGGCTTCTCTAGAGAACACCTACGGTGAATGGCTATCGAAAGAAGGCAAAACGCAGCTACGTATCTCTGAAACAGAGAAGTACGCGCACGTGACGTTCTTCTTCAACGGCGGTAAAGAAGACGAGTTTGAAGGCGAAGAGCGTCAGCTTGTTGCTTCTCCAAAAGTCGCAACGTACGACCTACAACCAGAAATGAGCGCGCCAGAGCTAACTGAAAAGCTTGTTGCAGCGATCAAAGGCGGCAAATACGACGCTATCGTGTGTAATTTCCCTAACTGTGACATGGTTGGCCACACTGGCGTTTATGATGCAGCGGTTAAAGCGGTAGAGTCGCTAGACGAATGTCTGGGCAAAGTGGTTGAAGCAATCAAAGAAGCTGACGGCCAACTGCTAATCACAGCGGACCACGGTAACGCGGAAATGATGGTAAACCCAGAAACGGGCGGCATCCACACAGCGCACACTAACCTACCAGTGCCACTTATCTACGTAGGTAGCAAAGACGTTGAGTTCAAAGAAGGCGGTAAACTGTCTGACCTAGCACCAACGATGCTTTCTCTGTCTGGTATTGCTATCCCGGCTGAGATGTCTGGTGATGTGATCGTTAAATAGTTGTTTGGCTCAGCGGTTCACGTTGAGCTTTAACGATTTTGAAAGCCCGCACTTCAAAGTGCGGGCTTTTTTATAGATGCGAGATACGAGTAAACGAGATGCGAAGAGCTTAAGAGCAGATGCGAGATACGCAGAGCTAAACGTTATTTGTAGAGTATGCAGTGTTGAATGAGCAGTTGTTCTAAGTTTTGTTTTTGCAATGCGATCACATCTACAATGACTCTCGTTTCTTTCGGATGAGCTGACGGTAACGTTCGATAGATAATACGAAAACGATCGAGGTGAAATTCGCGAAAGTTTTTCACTCCAAGCTCTAGTAAAGAAGGGGCAATGTTTGCAGCATGAGGGTTATCAGAGACTAAGGCTTCAAATCGGTCGAGAAGAGCTTCTATGCGTTCAATAACAGCCACTTCACTAGAATAATCACTTAAGTAATTAATTAAAGCATCAAGTAGTTGCTCAAAGGTGTCTGTGTACTCGATGGTTGTCATATTATTGAACCGACTGCTTACGCTTTGCCAGTTTATCTCGAATCTGAGAGCCGGAGTTTACTCGGCCATGTTTTTCATCATCAATAGAAAACGACAATAGTTTCATTAGCGCTATAGCTTCATCTCTTCGCTTTCGATCTTCATAAGATTCAATCGTATAAGCGGGCTTACCATTTTGAGTAATGGTCATAGGCTCAGATAAATCGAGGTTAGCCGCGTGCTTTTTTAAGTAACTTATAGTTTCGGTGGACATTATCATCATCTCTTAATGTAGAGGTTTAAATGTAGACTATATTTAGTCTGGTGACAACGACGCTTCTTGATGGTGAAACTTTATATTATTGATCTAGCGAGATAAGGTTTGCTTCTTTTTATTTAAAACCGAACGCTCGAAATCCAGTAACCACTCTTTACGGTTCATGCCGCCGGTATAGCCGGTTAATGTTCCATTCGCGCCGATGACTCGATGGCAGGGTACAACAATACTAAATGGATTCTTGCCGTTCGCACCACCGACTGCCCTTACGGCTTTTGGGTTGTCCATTCTCTTTGCTTGTTCGCCGTAGCTGATGGTTTCGCCATAAGGAATGGTTGTTAAAGCCTGCCAAGCGGCTTTTTGAAAGTTAGTGCCTTTTATCGCTCTTAATGGCAAATCGAATTCTGTACGTTTTCCTGCGAAGTACTCATCCAACTGTTTCGTCGCCAGTTGGCAAAGGTCATCTGGATTGCTAGTAATGAGTTCTTCGTGATTTATATGGTCAATTTCAATAATCGACACACCATCGCTCACAATGAGCATCTTGCCAATCGGTGCGTCATAAAGCATTTTGTAAGTGGTGTCTTCCATGTCATCTTCCTTCTTCTAGTCTCTTTCTGCTCTCAAGCTCTTCGAATCTCGATACCCGAATCTCTCACCTGCTCTTAAGCTCTTACATCTTTTCGCATCTCGATACCCGAATCTCGTATCTGCTCTTAAGCTTTTACATCTTTTCGCATCTCGATTACTCGCATCCCGCATCTGCTCTTATATCTTTTCGCATCTCGATTACTCGCATCTCGAATCTTTCTCTACTTGAAGTGCAAAACAATACCCTGAAATACCACCCATTATGTTTCCTAAAGCTAGGCCAATAAACAGCCCTTCTACGCCATCGATTTGGCTACCTACCCAAGCAAACGGCAAGGTAAATACAAACAGGCGCATGAAGCTCCATTGAAAGGCTTTGAGCGGTTGATGCATGGCATTCATTGCACTAATCAGCATCATGATAATTCCTTGGAAGCCATAGCTAAACGGGACAACTAACAAGTAATGCCACAAGATGCCTCGTACAGATTCTTCTTGAGAGAACAGGGCGGCCAAAGGGATGCTCAATGGCACCATCATTAAGAAAATCAAACCTTGGAACATCACGGCGAAGCGCATGCTTAAGAACAGAGCTTTGAAACTACGTTGTGGATTATTAGCGCCAAAGTTCTGCGCCATGAAAGGCGTTAGGGCCGAGGTCAAGGACATCAACACAATGATAAGAATCGATTCAATACGCTGGGCAGCGCCGTAAGCCGCCACCGCTTCTGTCCCTTGTTTGGCTAACATCATCATGATAATGGCGCCAGCAAGTGGGTTAAGGGCATTGGAAAGGGCTGCGGGTGTGCCAATGGTTAAGATCTGTTTCCAGTCATCGATGATGTTTTTTAGCTTAGGCGGAGCAAGTAGCTTTTCTCGTATGGTTAATACATACAGTGAGCCGCACAATGCACCAAACCAACTGAATCCGCTAGCAATGGCTGCGCCCTGAATCCCTAATTCAGGGAAGGGGCCGTAACCAAAGATTAATAGGGGATCGAGAATGCCGTTAATCAGGCCGGCCAGCATCATAATCTTGGCGGGTGTTTTAGTATCACCACTGGCTCGTATTGCACTATTACCTGCCATTGGAATAACAAGCAGTGGAATGGCTAAATACCAGACTGTCATGTATTCAGATATTAGTGGCAGTAACTCTGGTTTTGCCCCCAATAAAGCAAACATGGGTTCAAGCGTAACTAGCCCCAGAGTTGATGCAAAACCAACAAGAAGCACCGCAAGTAATAAACCGTGACAAGTAAAGCGAGCCGCATTTTGCGCGCAACCTTGACCGAGTAAACGACCAATACAAGTGGAAAGGCCGATGCCAATCCCCATGGTGATGCAGTTGATGGCGAAGGTGATAGGGAAGGTGAAGCTCACTGCTGCAAGGGCTTGTGTGCCCAGTAATGAGATAAAGAAGGTATCGACGAGGTTAAACATCAAGATCGCCACCATACCGAATATGGTCGGTATGGTCATGGTACGCAATGTACTCTCAATTGGGGCGGTTAATAGCCCGTGCTTATCTTGCATGTAAAACGCCAGCTGAAACGAAAGGAGTAGGATAAACAGATGCGGGCGGGAAGGGAAGAAAAGCAGATGCGAGTAAACGAGATTCGGGATGCGAAGAGCTTGAAGAGCAGATACAAAGAATTAGATGAGGGTAACGGGATGCGAGATACGAAAAGCAAAAACAAAGAAGGTTAGCTACTCGTTTACTCGAATCCCGTCACTGCTCTTATTCTCTTCGCCACTCGCTTACCCGAATCCCGCAACTGCTCTTATTCTCTTCGTTTACTCGTTTACCCGCGTCTCGCATCTGCTCTTACATCTTTTCGAATCTCGATTACTCGCATCCCGTCACTGCTCTTATTCTCTTCGTTACTCGATTATTCGCATCCCGTATCTGCCCCTTAGATCACAATTTTTCCCTTTCACCCCTTGGGTTCTTCCACATCGCCCCAACATACTCTTTAACCCCATGCCAATCGTGGCAACTATCAAATTAAATGGAAATTATCAGGAGATCTGACCGATGAATATCCGTCCTCTACACGACCGAGTTATCGTTGAGCGCCAAGAAGTTGAATCTAAATCTGCTGGTGGCATCGTTCTAACTGGTTCTGCCGCTGAAAAATCAACTCGCGGTGTAATTCTAGCTGTTGGCAAAGGCCGCATTCTAGAAAACGGTTCAGTACAACCATTGGACGTTAAAGTTGGCGACACTGTTATCTTCGCTGAAGGCTACGGCACTAAGTCTGAAAAAATCGACGGCAAAGAAGTTCTGATTATGTCTGAAAACGACATCATGGCGATCGTTGAGTAATCCGACCCATAAAACTGAACTGATTGAATAAAGAATTTAAAGGAAATAAAGATGGCTGCTAAAGACGTTAAATTTGGTAACGACGCACGTATTAAAATGCTAGAAGGTGTAAACGTTCTGGCTGACGCGGTAAAAGTAACGCTAGGTCCTAAAGGCCGTAACGTTGTTCTAGATAAATCATTTGGCGCACCAACGATCACTAAAGATGGTGTTTCTGTTGCACGTGAAATCGAACTTGAAGACAAGTTCCAAAACATGGGCGCACAAATGGTTAAAGAAGTGGCTTCGCAAGCGAATGACGCAGCGGGCGACGGTACTACTACAGCAACAGTTCTTGCACAAGCAATCATCACTGAAGGCCTAAAAGCCGTAGCTGCTGGCATGAACCCAATGGATCTTAAGCGCGGCATCGACAAAGCGGTTATCGCAGCAGTTGAAGAGCTTAAAGGCCTTTCTGTTCCATGTTCTGATACTAAAGCTATCGCTCAAGTAGGTACTATCTCTGCGAACTCGGATTCGACAGTAGGTAACATCATTGCTGAAGCGATGGAAAAAGTAGGTCGTGATGGCGTAATCACGGTTGAAGAAGGTCAGGCTCTGCAAGACGAGCTAGACGTAGTTGAAGGCATGCAGTTCGACCGCGGTTACCTATCTCCTTACTTCATCAACAACCAAGAAGCGGGTTCTGTTGATCTAGAAAGCCCATTCATTCTGCTTATCGACAAGAAAGTTTCGAACATCCGTGAACTTCTTCCGACTCTAGAAGCAGTAGCTAAGGCATCTCGTCCACTTCTTATCATCGCTGAAGATGTAGAAGGCGAAGCGCTTGCAACTCTCGTTGTGAACAACATGCGTGGCATCGTTAAAGTGGCTGCTGTTAAAGCACCTGGTTTCGGTGACCGTCGTAAGTCTATGCTGCAAGATATCGCTATCCTAACGGGCGGCACGGTTATCTCTGAAGAGATCGGTCTAGACCTTGAGAAAGTAACGCTAGAAGACCTAGGTCAAGCTAAGCGTATTACTATCACTAAAGAAAACTCAACCATCATTGATGGCGCGGGTGATGAAGTGATGATCCAAGGTCGCGTTTCTCAAATCCGTCAACAAATCGAAGATGCAACTTCAGACTACGACAAAGAAAAACTTCAAGAGCGCGTAGCGAAACTAGCTGGCGGTGTTGCAGTAATCAAAGTTGGCGCTGCGACTGAAGTTGAGATGAAAGAGAAGAAAGACCGCGTAGAAGACGCACTTCACGCAACTCGCGCTGCAGTTGAAGAAGGTGTGGTTGCTGGTGGTGGTGTTGCTCTTATCCGCGCTGCATCTAAAGTGGCTAACCTTGAAGGTGACAACGAAGAGCAAAACGTAGGTATCCGCGTTGCGCTACGTGCAATGGAAGCACCGATTCGTCAAATCACTAAGAACGCAGGTGATGAAGAGTCTGTTGTTGCTAACAACGTTCGTGCTGGCGAAGGTAACTACGGTTACAACGCGGCGACTGGCGAATACGGCGACATGATTGCAATGGGTATCCTAGATCCAACTAAGGTGACTCGTTCTGCATTACAATTCGCAGCATCAGTTGCTGGTCTTATGATCACAACAGAAGCGATGGTGACAGACAAGCCTCAAGATTCAGCTCCTGCAATGCCTGATATGGGCGGCATGGGCGGTATGGGTGGCATGGGCGGTATGATGTAATCATCCCTCGCTATTCATAGTGAAATTGAAAACGGAGGCTTCGGTCTCCGTTTTTTTATGGAGCAGATACTTAAGATCAGATACGAGATGCGAGTAATCGGGATGCGAAGAGCTTTAAAGGCAGATACGAGATGCGAGTAATCGGGATACGAAGAGCTTGAAAAGCAGATTCGAGATACGGGTAATCGGGATACGAAGAGCGTAAGAGCGGATACGAGATTCGAGTAAGCGGGATACGAAGAGCTTGAAAAGCAGATGAGAGGTGCGAGTAATCGGGATGCGAAAAGATTTAGAAGGTTAGAGCAGATATGAGATTAGAAAAGATGAAAGGATAGAAGTCTCGAACTTTGGTTCTTTATTAATACTTTTCTACGATGTTCTTTTGAGATGATTAGTTTTTCGGTCTTTAGGTAGAAATTGTGCTTTATAGAAAACTTGATGTTTGGCAACGAAGTCGACAGCTATCGATAAACGTTTATCGAGTAATGTCTATGTGCAAAGATTTTGGTTTCAAAGATCAGATTACTCGCAGTGCTTTATCTGTACCTAGCAATATCGCAGAAGGCTGTGAGCGGAAATCTCTGAAAGAGCGTAAGCACTTCTTTGCAATCGCTAAGGGGTCTATAAGTGAATTTGCAACTCAAGGTGACATAGGCTCTGAAGTTGGGTTCATTTCCAAGAGCGTTGGTGAGCAATGGCAATCGGAAGCATTTCAAATCTCACGCATGTTAGGAGCTTTAATCAAGTCACTAGAACAATAACTTCCTTTGCTTTTCGCATCTCGTTTACTCGCATCCCGCATCTGTTTTTATCTCTGTTCTTTGCCTTTCGTATCTCGTTTACTCGAATCCCGCATCTGCTTTTATCTTTGCTCTTATTCTTTTCGCATCTCGCTACTCGTATCTCTCATCCGCTCTTATTCTTTTCTCATCTCGTTCACTCGAATCCCACATCTGTTTTTATCTCAGCTCTTTGCTTTTCGCATCCCGTGCACTCGAATCCCGCATCTGCTCTTTGCTTTTCGCATCTAGTTACTCGTATCTCTCATCCGCTCTTATTCCTTTCGCATCTCGTTTACTCGAATCCCGCATCTGCTCTTAATCATTGCTCTTTTTGATTTACCGTCTTATATTCAACAGTACAGTTATGACATTGGTCTAACATGGATAGCTGTTGAATAAAGGATAATAAATGCTTGATTGAAAATGGATTAATCAAGTCAACAATAAGTCAGTGGAGACTCCCCAATGAAAAAACTACTTTCAGTACTTGCTGTGTCGGCAGCAGTAATGGCACCAGCGGCATTCGCTTCTTCGCCTGTTATGTTTTCAACGATCAACGGCTTCAACGCACCTGATTCAGATGCGGTTGGCGGTGTACGTTTAGCTCTGCTTCACGGACAAGTAAACGACCTTAAAGGTGTTGATCTTGCGGTTGTTGGTATGTCTGAGACGCAAACAACAACAGGTGTGAACCTGGGTATCTTCGGTGCATCAAAAGTGAACCAAGAAATGACCGGCGCATCTCTAGGTTTCTTCAACTGGAACACAGGTAAAACAACGGGTGTTAACCTTGGTGCAGTGAACATTACCAATGATGTAAAAGGCGCGAACGTGAGTTTCGTCAACTACTCAGAAGGTAACACTATGGTTGATGTTGGCGCTGCGAACCTTTCAGAAGTGTCGACGGTTCAGGTTGGTATCTTCAACAAAACCAACAAAATCGAAGGTGTACAAGTTGGCCTGATCAACTGTGCTGATAACGGTTTCTTCCCGTGCTTCCCGATTGTAAACTTCGCTAAATAAAGCGGTCGTTTAGCCTTTAGTTCTACTATTGGCGAGCGATGTTTAGTTGGCGTATTAGCTTTTATTTAGCGCATTAGCGTTTAAAAGCTAAGCCTATCAACGCCTAAACCCTTGTTTAGGCGTTATTACATTCAATTCCACAACCAAGATAAACTTCTCAAACCACCTGATAAGCATATTGTTTTATATTTCCTATTGCAGTATTTTTACTTATAAGTACAATGTGCGATAAATTCCCAATGATGATTTATATGCTTTGATTAACCACCATACCATCGATTTTAAAAAGGCTTTTTTAAGTCTGACCGCCAGTTTTTTAGTAGTTTTGAGCTTGTTGCTCGTTGATTCAGCGGAAGAATCAGATAAACAGTATGGAATCGAAAACCAAGGCGTGACACGCTCTTTAGCGGAGCTCACACAGATCATAAATGCGCTTGAGTACAACATCACTGCGCTTTATCCACTGCATGGGGATACCTACGTATTCTCGCATGACAAAAAGATTGAAGGTGAGACGTGCTACTTCACTAGTGAGGAGCAACATGCCCCTCGTTTTGATTTTATGTTCTCTGGCCCTCGCGAGATGTGTAACCCGAAATCGGACCTTTATACCGAAGCGGGTAAGCGTTTGTTTATTGCGCCTACCATGGCCTATTTCGCCAATACCATTGATACCATCTCAGCGATCTACTTCATCTCGAAAGAGAAGTTTATTATCTCTTCCCCCTCTGATATTGCCCAATATATGAAAGGTGATACGTTCGACTCTGTCGTAAATAGCCGACCATATTGGATCAATACGGTTCGCTTTGGCCTATCGCAAGGCAAAGACCAAGTGGTGTATACCGGCCAATACGATGATTATCTGACAGGTCAAAAAGTGGTGACCTTAACCAAAGGGATCTACGTTAATGGTGAGTTTAAAGGGGTATTGGGTGTCGATGGCTATGTCTCTAACCTAGTATCAAACCCTACCCATGGCTATAAAGTCACAAGTACGCAAGGCGCAAACAAATACGGCTTTATGGACTTTACCTATTCTAAGCCTCTGTATGTTGATGACATTAACACCCAGCTATATCTGAGTATTGTAGAAGATAAGAGCGAGCACTTTCTGCATGTATTGGAGATGGAGAAGATTCAGCTTTCGATACTGTTGGTTTTGTATCTGCTCTCGGTTTTATGGCTATGGCGTTTCTATACAAGACAAGAGCACCAGCGTTTAAATGCCCTAGCAATGCGCGACCCATTAACCGGCTTGCTGAATCGACGTGGCTTTGAAACCCGATTACTGGCGCAAGATGAAGAGCCGATTATTGGTGTTGGCGTGTTTGATATCGATGATTTCAAAGTCGTTAATGATCAATATGGTCATAAAGTGGGGGACGAGGTGATTTGTCATGTTGCTCAGTTGATGCTGAACAGCGTTAGACAGCAAGATATCGTGGCTCGATTTGGTGGTGAAGAGTTTGTTGTTGCGATTACGGGTGAATCATCAGAGTTGCTTTCATCGATCTTTGAGCGAATTAAAAACGACATTAGCCTACAGAGTTATCGATGTCCAACGGGTGACAAGATAAATATCTCTGTCTCTGGTGGCGCGACGCTCTACTCTTTGTACAAATTCGACAGTGTTGGGCACTTGTGGGAAAACCAGAGTATTCGCGCTTGCGACGAACAGCTCTATAAGGCAAAGGCTGCGGGCAAGAACCAGGTGTGTATTCAGGTGTATTAAGCGCTTTCGTAAAAACTTAAAGCCTAGTCGTTTGACTAGGCTTCTTTTTTGTCTAATGAATTGTGTCTAAGCAATTGTCTTTAAGAAATTGCACCTAAGATTAGGATTATTTTTTCGCGCGACCTTTTCTCATCCACTTTTGGTGAACACCACGACGCAGGCTCTGGAAGCTATTTTCCACCTTGTCGACACCAAGCAGAATCACTAGCGCCATTAGCGTGATAATGACTGATTGAGAAAGGTGGCCAAGTGCGATCATCATACCTAATGCAGCGAGCACCCAGATAATCGCGGCTGACGTGACTCCATGAATCTTGCCATCCAGTGTCATCATTACCCCTGCGCCAAGGAAACCCACCCCAGTAATTATCTGCCCAAGCACACGAGCTTGATCGAGCGTATTAGGGGAAAGGCTAATCGCCATGGTGAGGAAGAAGTAGGTGCCGCTGATGATCAGAATCGATGTCCTGATCCCTACCGGTTTACCGCGTGTTTGTCGCTCGATGCCGATTAACGAACCACACAGCATGCATACTGCAAGACCTGCCCAGCTAAAGGGGGCAAGGTTGAGAGTTTGTTCTATAAATTGTGTCATATCACCCCTCCTAAAAATTTAGAATAGAGCCGAGTATGCTAATAATAGACCGGACGATCGAACAAAAACTTTTTGTCTTAACGATTGATAAAGATGACTTAAAGTCTAGCAGCCGATGTTGTTAAGGTGAAGCTAGGTGAGTTTTTCTTTTGTCGCTTCTTGATACTCAAGAAGCGACCAGTGCTCGAGATAGAGTTATTCAATGTGTAGGTCGAGTGGTGTCTTGCTGCTGCGTCCGCCAATCTCTCGGGTTAACTTAGGTACTAGGTAGCCAGAAACCTCAGAGATTAATCCCTTAAAGTGATGCTTGGCTTCTTCATCTGAAATATAGAAATGAGCAGCGCCCTGAACCTTATCAAGCACATGCATATAGTAAGGTAAAACACCGGCATCGAATAGTTTTTCGCTTAATTCTTTCAATGAGTTAGCGCTGTTGTTTACACCTTTAAGCATCACGCCTTGGTTGAGCAGAGTCGCTCCAGTTAGTCTAAGCTTATGGAAGGCTTGCTTGAGTTCAAAGTTGATTTCATTGGCATGGTTAATATGGCTGACCATGACCACATTGAGGCGAGTTTGCGCTAACAATTGGCACAGCTCATCCGTTACTCGAGCTGGAATCACAACTGGTAAT
Source organism: Vibrio sp. 10N.286.48.B8 (assembly GCF_003050085.1). Classification (NCBI taxonomy): domain Bacteria; kingdom Pseudomonadati; phylum Pseudomonadota; class Gammaproteobacteria; order Vibrionales; family Vibrionaceae; genus Vibrio; species Vibrio sp. 10N.286.48.B8. The sequence goes on from NZ_PIGD01000005.1 coordinate 204,166, forward strand.
CGGCTATGAATTCGAACGGTTTTCACATGTGGAATTTGTTCGATAGCATGAATCAGCCATTCTAGTTCGCTGTCTTTGGCCATCAGTGGATCGCCACCCGACAAGATAACCTCGTTGATCTCTGGGTGAGCCGCCACATAGTCGAGGCTGGTTTGCCAAACAGACTTCGAGCCCTTGTTATCTTGATAAGGGAAGTGACGACGGAAGCAGTAGCGGCAGTTAATCGCACAGCCACCTTTCACTATCATCAGTGCACGATTTTTATATTTGTGCAGTAAGCCCGGGATTGCGTTCTCTTGCTCTTCTAGGGGATCGGCGGAGTAGCCTTGGTGCACCTCAAACTCTTCACTTAGCGGTAAAACCTGTCTTAGCAAAGGATCGTGTGGGTTGCCTTTTTCCATTCGTTCGACAAAGCTAAGAGGTACCCGAAGTGCAAATAACTCACGAGCAGCAAAGCCTGCTTGCCACGGTGTTGGGTCTATTTCCAATGCCTCAAGCAGTTTTGTCGGGTCAGAGATCGCATTCGATAGTTGTTTGAGCCAGTTTTGCTCAACAGATTCGACTTTTCGGGTTATGATATGCGGCATTGAAATTAACTCAAAGATGTGGAAGAGAAAATCATGGCGTCAGTAAGCACCAATGAATTCAAAGGCGGTTTAAAATTCATGTTAGATAACGAGCCTTGCTCAATTATCGACAATGAATACGTTAAGCCAGGTAAAGGCCAAGCGTTTAACCGTGTAAAACTTCGTAAACTGCTGTCAGGCAAAGTGTTAGAGAAAACATTCAAATCAGGCGAAAGCTTTGAGCTTGCAGATGTTGTTGACGTTGAACTAGGTTACCTATACAACGATGGCGAATTCTATCACTTCATGAACAACGAAACATTTGAGCAAATCGCAGCAGACGTAAAAGCAGTTGCTGACTCTGCAAAATGGTTAGTTGAAAATGACGTTTGTACTCTAACGTTGTGGAATGATAACCCTATCACAGTAACTCCACCAAACTTTGTTGAGATCGCAGTAACAGAAACCGATCCTGGCCTTAAAGGCGACACACAAGGTACTGGCGGTAAGCCTGCAACTCTAGCAACTGGCGCGGTAGTTCGCGTACCTCTATTCATCGCAATCGGTGAAGTTGTTAAAGTTGATACTCGTACTGGCGAATACGTTGGTCGTGTGAAGTAATTTGATTGTGCCCATCTTGTTTTGGATGGTTCAGTACAATGAAAAAGGTCGCTCATGAGCGACCTTTTTTGTATCTGGCGGTCAGGAAAAGCAGAAGGGCAGATTCGAGTAAGCGAGATGCGGGATGCGAAGAGCTTAAGAGTAGATGCGAGTAAGCGAGATACGGGATACGAAGAGCGGAAAGGGCAGATGCGCGTAAACGAGATGCGAGATACGAAGAGCTTGAAGGGCAGATGCGCGTAAACGGGATGCTAGATACGAAGAGCTTGAAGGGCAGATACGAGTAAGCGAGATGCGCGATACGAAGAGCGGTAAGGGCAGATGCGCGTAAACGAGATGCGAGATACGAAGAGCTTGAAGGGCAGATGCGAGTAAGCGAGATGCGAGATACGAAGAGCTTGAAGGGCAGATGAGAGTAAGCGAGATGCGCGATACGAAAAATAAAAAAAAAGCAGAGCTGGATAACCTAGCTCTGCTTTCGCTTTTCTGCTCTTAAGCTTTTCGCATCTCGATTACTCGAATCCCGCATCTGCTTTAAGCTCTTCGATACTCGTTTACCCGAATCTCGAATCTGCTTTTAAGCTCTTCGAATCTCGATTACCCGAATCTCGAATCTGCTTTTAAGCTCTTCGAATCTCGATTACTCGAATCCCGTATCTGCTTTTAGATCATAAAGATGAAAATAACAGACAATGCGCTGATTAGGCCTGCAAAGAAGTAGCAGCCCACTTTACCTGCAACGCCGACGTGGAATTTCAGGTCGTGCATGCCGTGGTGAAGACGGTGCATTGCGTGCCACATTGGCAGTGCTAGCGTACCGATGATGAATAGCGCACCGATGATGCTGGTGGCGAACTCAGACACACGCTCGTAGCTCATTGCGTCCGCATCGATGATGCCCATTGGCACTAAGATACCCAACACTAGAATCGTGATCGGTGTGATCATCGCGAACCAAGTACCGCCAGCGCCAAATAGGCCCCACCAGATTGGCTCATCAGAGCGTTGTGGATTGTGGTTAACAGGTTTTACTTTGTAATTTGTGTTCATAACGAAAGCTCCTTACACCACAACAAGAACGATTAAAGAAATAAAAGCCACCGCTGCCCACTGGGTCAGTACGATGATTCTTTTATCAACCAATTTGCCTTTAAGGCGTATTGGCATTACTTGAGGCATCATGCTGAAGAAGGTCTGAGCGTGCAGTAAGCTGCCTAGCAGTGCTACGATGTTGATACCAACAACGATAGGGTTAGCCATAAAGCTCAACCAAGCTTCCCACGCTTCAGGGCCTTTCACTAGCGAACCCAAACCGAAGGTTAGGAACAGAGTGAATAGAATCAAAGGCAGTACAGTCGCTTCACGTAGCATGTAGAAGCGGTAGAACGGATGGTTGCTCCACCACGTTCTCTTCATCTCACGAACATAAGGCTTACGATTGCTCATATTATGCCTCCTCTGCTGTTTTTACTTGCGATCCGTCTGGCTTGAACATCGAGATAACGAAGTCCATTGAAGACTCAACTTTACCTTGGTTCACTGCCGCTGCTGGGTCTACTTTCTTCGGACATACGTCAGAACAGTAACCTACAAACGTACAGCCCCAAGCGCCATTGTCGCCATTGATAAGCTTCATACGTTCAGCTTTACCATTGTCACGGCTATCTAGGTTGTAGCGGTGAGCAAGAGCAAGTGCCGCAGGGCCAATGAACTCAGGGTTTAGACCAAACTGAGGACACGCTGCGTAACACAAACCACAGTTGATGCAGCCCGCGAACTGTTTGTACTTCGCCATTTGCTCTGGAGTTTGGATGTTAGTACCGTCTTCTGGCTTGCGGTCGTTACCAATGATGTATGGTTTGATTGCTTCAAGGCGCTCGATGAACGGTGTCATGTCGACAATCAAATCTTTTTCGATTGGGAAGTTAGCTAAAGGCTCAATCTTGAAGCCATTCGGGTAGTCACGTAAGAAGCTTTTACATGCCAGTTTTGGCACGCCATCAACCATGATGCCGCAAGAACCACAAATCGCCATACGACAAGACCAACGGTAAGACAGGTCTTTATCTAGGTTATCTTTGATGTAACCGATCGCATCAAGTACTGACATGGTTTCATCAAATGGCACTTCAAAGGTTTGAAAGTGAGGTTCTGCATCGTGCTCAGGGTCATAACGCAGGATTTCAATTTTTTGGATTCGATTCGCTGACATTATGCTTGCTCCTCTTCGCTCTTCTTCGCATTCTCTTCTGCTGCTTTTTCAGCGGCAGCGGCTTTCTCGGCTGCTTCACCGTATAGACGAGCTTTAGGTTGAGATTTAGTAATCTTAACGCCGCTGTAGTCGATGGTTGGTGCTGCATCTTCGTTGTAGAAAGATAGAGAGTGTTTCAGGAAGTTCACGTCATCACGTTCTGTGCAGTTGTCGTCTAGACGTTGGTGTGCACCGCGAGACTCTTTACGAAGGATCGCTGAGTGAACCATCGCTTCTGCAACTTCAAGGCCGTAACCCACTTCGATAGCGTAAAGTAGGTCAGTGTTGAACACTTTGCCTTTGTCTTTAATGCTGATCTTCTTGTAGCGCGCTTTCAGTTCAGTGATTTTGTCGATGGTCTTTTGCATCAAGTCTTCTTGACGGTAGATACCACAACCCGCTTCCATGGTGTGACCCATTTCAGTACGGATATCAGCCCAGTTCTCATCGCCTTCTTGGTTTAGTAGACCGGCGATGCGATCTTCAACCGCTTTCACTTGCTTAGCGATAGACTCTTCATTCCAGCCTTTGAATTCAGCTGCACGTTTCACGGCTTCTTCACCGGCTACGCGACCAAATACTACAAACTCAGCCAGAGAGTTAGAACCTAGGCGGTTTGCACCGTGTAGGCCAACTGAAGCACATTCACCAACGGCGAATAGGCCTTTAATGCGAGTTTCACAGGTACCGTTAGTTTCAATGCCACCCATGGTGTAGTGAACAGTCGGACGAATTGGAATTGGCTCTTTTGCTGGGTCTACGTTTACGTACGCTTTTGCCAGCTCACAGATGAACGGAAGACGCTCTTGCAGATACTCTTCACCCAGGTGGCGAAGGTCAAGGTGTACGACATCACCAAGAGGGTGCTTGATGGTGTTGCCTTTCTGCTGTTCGTGCCAGAATGCTTGAGAAACTTTGTCACGAGGACCCAGTTCCATGTATTTGTTTTTCGGCTCGCCCACTGGAGTTTCAGGGCCCATGCCGTAATCTTGTAGGTAACGGTAGCCGTTCTTGTTGACGATGATACCGCCTTCACCACGACAACCTTCGGTCATCAAGATGCCAGTGCCCGGTAGGCCGGTTGGGTGGTATTGAACGAACTCCATGTCACGCAGTGGTACACCGTGGCGATAAGCCATTGCCATACCGTCGCCCGTTACGATGCCGCCGTTAGTATTACAGTGGTAAACACGACCTGCGCCACCGGTTGCTAGAACAACAGATTTTGCTTTAATCGTAACAAGCTCACCTTCAGACATATGAATCGCGATTAGGCCTTGTACTTCGCCATCTTCAACGATCAAATCCACCACAAAGTACTCATCAAATCGTTTGATTGTGTCGTACTTCATCGAAGTCTGGAACAGAGTATGAAGCATGTGGAAGCCGGTTTTATCCGCTGCGAACCACGTTCTCTCTACCTTCATACCGCCGAATCGGCGTACGTTTACTTCACCGTTTTCTTTACGACTCCATGGGCAGCCCCATTGTTCCATTTGGATCATTTCGCGAGTCGAGTTTTCAACAAAGTATTCAACAACATCCTGTTCACATAGCCAGTCGCCACCGCCAACAGTATCGTTGAAATGGTTATCTAGGCTATCTTCGTCTTTAATTACCGCTGCTGAACCGCCTTCTGCTGCTACCGTGTGCGAACGCATTGGGTAAACTTTAGAAATCAGTGCTACTTCCAATTCAGGATTAGCTTCAGCTGCTGCAATTGCTGTACGAAGACCAGCGCCGCCTGCGCCGATGACTGCGATATCTGTGGTAATTGTCTTCACAGTTATTCTCCAGTGTGATGCGGAGTATTCCGCTTGTTATTATAAAAAGCTTATTTAGAGAGCAGTAAACGACATCAACCGTTCATCACCCCTAAGCCTTAAGTGGTAAGTTCAGTGTAAGAGAGGAAGGTATTCGAAAAGTTGATGCATTTGGGTTTTTAGGTCGGTAGTGCATATGGAGGCATAGAATTTATAGGTTATGTGACTGCAATCACGGCAATGAATTGTTGATAACGATTAGCCCACAGGGCTTGTGTTAACGGCTTGTTGAGTATGATTTTTGTTATCAATGTGGATGTGAAAGCTGTATTGATAATTGTATTGTAGAACGTAATTTTCTGGCTTCATTAAGGCAACATTTTGCTTTCATCTATAGAAAGATAGAAGCTTACAAAAGAGGCGAAAGGTGGTAATTTCCGTCGCCTAGAATTCAGTAATATGGAACTTAATAATGCACTCAACATGGCAACCAGCCGCAACCATTAAGCAGTTAAAGCAACGTGCTGATATCCTTAATCAAATCCGTCAGTTCTTTGCTGAGCGAAACGTGATGGAAGTGGATACGCCTGCGATGAGCCACGCCACGGTGACGGACGTGCATTTACATACTTTCAAAACTGAATTCGTAGGGCCGGGTTATGCGCACGGTCAGCCCCTGTTCTTTATGACTAGCCCTGAGTTTCATATGAAACGTCTATTAGCGGCGGGCAGTGGCTGTATTTACCAAATTTGTAAGTCTTTCCGGAATGAAGAAAATGGCCGTTACCACAACCCTGAGTTCACCATGTTGGAGTGGTATCGCGTCGGTTTTGATCACCATGACTTAATGGATGAAATGGATTTGCTGCTACAGCAGGTACTTAAATCGAGTTCAGCAGAGCGAATGACTTACCAACAAGCCTTTATCGACGTGTTAGGTGTGTGTCCGCTTGAAGATTCGATGGATACGCTAAAACAAGCCGCAGCAAAACTTGGGCTCAGCGACATAGCTGACCCTGAAGAAGATCGTGACACCTTGCTGCAGTTGCTGTTTAGCATCGGGGTTGAAGCAAAGATTGGCCAACAAGTGCCAGCCTTTGTTTATGACTTCCCAGCCTCACAAGCGGCATTAGCTAAGATTAACCCCGAGGATTCGCGAGTGGCGGATCGCTTTGAGGTGTATTTCAAAGGCATCGAATTAGCTAACGGTTTCCATGAGTTGGATAAACCACAAGAGCAGCTCAAGCGCTTTGAAGATGACAACGCCAAGCGTATTGAGGTGGGCTTATCGCCTCAGCCGATTGACCATCACTTGATTGAGGCATTAAAAGCGGGTTTACCAGATTGTGCGGGTGTTGCTTTGGGTATCGATAGGCTGATTATGCTGGCTTTGGGTTACGACCACATCGATGATGTGACCGCTTTCCCGTTCCCACGTTCTTAGCTTTTTGTTTTTTTACTGAGAGCTAATAGCTCTCAGTTTCCATCAGCTGACCAGAATACCAGTACCCACTACGGCAACAATGGCACCGATCCAAGCGTAGGCATTTGGCCTCTGTTTGGTGTACAACCAGAGTATTGGTAACAACATGATTGGCGTGGTCGAAGATAACAGTGCGACCATACCGACATTGCCTTCCTGCAACGCATACAAAATCAGTGTCATTCCCACGGCCATCGCTAAAAAGCCATTAACCGCAGTAATTGCGAATATTTGTTTATTCATTGGATTGATCGCGCGTGAAAGTTTAGCGCCTGTTAAACGAAACAGCGAGTGAGCAACAAAGGCGGTGATCATTCGAATGGCAGAGGCTGCAATTGGGTCGATACTGGTTTGCATCACGGGTTTGGCAATAATGCCGCCCAATGCTTGGCAGATCGCGGCGGTGATTCCCAACGCAACACCAATCCACACCGTGCCCTTAATGGTTTCTAATTGGTTGTTCGCTTGTCCACGACGACCAAAGAAGATTGCGGTTAATACACCACTGAACACCAAAGTCGAGCCAATCAGCTCAACAGAAGTCATGCTTTCGCTAAATAGGAAGTAACCGAGAATCGCCGAGAACACGGCGTGACAAGAGAACAGCAAACCCGCTTGGCGCGGTCCCATTCGGTTCAGACAGGCAAATAGGGCGGTATCACCAATGAATATACCAATCAGGCCAGACAGCATCATTGGCGTGACTAGATTGGCTTCGACAGTTGACCAACCTCCGGTAAACCAAGCCATACTCGATAAGATGATTGCGGTACAACCCATTCGCCAGCGGCTGTAGGCGAAAGAACCTAAGTGCTGAGCAGGCTTTACTGACATTAGGCTCGCAATGGCCCAAAGAAAAGCGGCAGCTAGAGCCAACCATTCGAATCCCATCTGAATAACATCCTTGTGTCTGGGATAAATTAGCTCATCAATATGCATTAAACCGAACTGAGAACAAAGTGATTCTTATGAAAAGGGTCACTTTGTTTCAGCTATTGGTTTACGTCAGCTGCCTCTCGGTGGTGTGGTTTACTTACTTTGCGTGAGGTGAGTTATACCTTAAAGCGCTCCACATCTCGGCGCATCGACTCGGCAGCGCTACTCATTTCATTGGAGCTATTACGGCTGCTTTCAGCTTGTTGTGCTAGGTCGTCAGAGGCATCTTTGATCCCTTGCGTATTACGGCTGATGTCTTCGCTTACCGCGCGTTGCTCTTCTGCAGCACTAGCTATTTGCAATGCCATGTCGTTGATTTCAGTGATGGCTTGCGTGATTTTAGAGAGGCTGCCATGAGCTTGCTCTGCGAAGCCAACGCTATTCTCTGCCAGTTGGGTGCTGGTGGTCATGCTTTCAACGGCATGTTCGGTATTCTTTTGCAATGTATCAATCATCACGCGGATTTCTTCCGTTGAGCCATGCGTTCTTTGGCTTAACACTCGAACCTCGTCTGCGACAACGGCAAAGCCACGACCTTGTTCACCTGCACGCGCGGCTTCAATTGCAGCATTCAGTGCCAATAGGTTGGTTTGCTCGGCAATGCCTTGAATAGTTGACAGGATTTGGTTGATGCTTTGCGCGTTGTTTTCCAGTTCTCGGATGACATTGGCCGCGTCTTCCACTTGGGTCGCAAGACTAGTGATGGCATCGCGGTTCTGTTGAATTACTTCTTGGCCGTCATTACAAGCGGTTGCAGAGGCTTGAGAAGCTGATGCGGTTAATTCGGCATGGCTCGCCACTTCGGCTGCGGTGGCCGACATCTCATGAATCGCGGTCGCAATCTGGTTGATATCGTTTTGCTGGTTCTCAACTCGAATGGAGGATTGGGTCGCCAGTTGGTTGGCCTTTTCGGCATGATTGTTAAGATCGTGGCTGTGCTCTATGACGCCCTTCAACATGCTTTGCATCTGGCTTAAGAATTGGTTTACAAGCTCGGCCAGTTTGCCTATCTCATCCATACGCGTGATATCAATACGTTGAGTGAGGTCACCTCTACCTTGAGCGAGTTGAGTCAGCGCTTCTGATAAGGTTTGTAATGGAGAAAGCAGGCGGTTGATCACCATTGTGCTCGCAATCGAAATGACGATGTACAAAACCAAAGAGGTTAGGGAGATGAATTGAATCGCATCAGAGACCGCAGAGAACGCCATTTTCTTATCGATAACAATACCTAACGACCAATCGGTATTCGGGACATTGGCAATGTAGACCAGTTTATCCCCTTGGCCTGGCCAAGTTAGCGTGGTGATCGTTTGGTCTTGGATCAATTGCGACACTTTGTTTGCAGTGAGTCCTGGGTTCAAACTGGTTAGTGGTTTCTGACTTAGCTCTTCATCCGTGTAGGCAACGATGTTGTTGTTACCATCCACTAAAAACGCAAAGCCATCGTTATCCAGTTTTACATTGAGAACCGTATCAATAATGCTGGTGACGGTTAAGTCTGCTGCGAGGACACCTTGTCTTTCACCGTTGAATGCTTTCGCAAAGCTGATGACAATGCTGCCATCGAAGTCTTGATAAGGCTCGGTAATGATGAGGTTTGATGTTGCGTTGGCATCTTTATACCAAGGGCGGGTGCGTGGGTCATAGCCTGCTGGCCAATCTTCACCTTTATCGCCATACGCGATAGTGCCATCGCTGAATCCCGCATAAACAGACAAAAACTGCCCGGCTTGTTTGGTGATCAATAACTCGCGGTCAGAATTACTATTGCTTGAAATAGTCGGCTCGTTAGCAAGCATCATATCGCTGCGAGTTGAGAGCCAATCGGCAATATAATTGGTAGTACCGACACTGACATTTTTCATTTCTTGGTTGATCGCGACTTCAGTCTCTTGAGTCAGCTGATTAACCGATATCCAAGCTTGAGCGCCACTCACGACGGCAATAATGACCGCAATTGCGATCTGAATTTTAAATTTAATAGTATGTCTCAAGGTCCATTCCTCTCTATTAGACAAAAAACTAGGGCGTGTTGACCTTTCGCGGTTAAATTTTGTTCGAGATAAAAGCGTTTTAATCGCGGCGAGGGGGAAGTAGCCTAGTCATTCTAAGCAAATCTCCCTCAACAAAGAGTAAAACGCTTTTAGCCGAACCCTTTGGGCAGCGTTTGCTGGTCATTTCTACTACGTTATCGGCTTCTCATGTAGGCTTGCTACACATTAAAGCCTCTGCCTTGTATAAATACCCAGCAATTCGCTGCAAAAATCAGCTCGAAAGGTCAATACGCCCTAATGACAGTGACGTACTTGATGGTGAATTAATGTGTCTCTGATGCGTGTATATTGCCGCTGTCTCGGTAGTATTAAACGTGTTTAAAATCAAAAATCTAAAATGAATCATCGCTATTTTTAATAAACCGTGAAGTAGAATCACAATTATCTATCGATAAAAAAACTGATAAACCCACCAGATAGCGAAATCACGATTGCTATCTGATGGACTGTAGTGAGGCGTTAACGTGCTAGGTGATGATAAACAGCGCGAGGTAAACCATCAGCAAGCCGACAATACCCAAGATGATACCCATCTTAGCCATGTCTTTGCTTTCGATAAGTCCGGTTGAGTAAGCCAGTGAGTTTGGTGGTGTCGATACTGGAAGAATCATGCCGAGTGATGCTGAGAAGGCAACTACAACCAGCAAGCCTTGCAGGCCACCAATCGCAACTAGGCTTTCCATTGAAGCACCAATCGCAGCGGCTATCGGCATCAGTAAGTTGGCGGTAGCGGTGTTTGACATGAAGTTCGCCATCAACCAACACACGATAGATAGCGTGAGAACTACGGCTGCTGGAGAGAGCGACTCATAGTCAATCGCGTGTGCTAACGCTGCTGCTAAACCTGTCTTATCAAGCCCGATACCAATCGCAATACCACCTGCAACCAGCCACAACACGTCCCAGTTAATCAGCTTGAGCTCTTCTTTGCCCATGATGCCTGTAAGAGTGAAGACAGCCAGTGGAATGATAGAGACCACATAAGTGTTCATGCCATGCAGCTTGGTGGTCATCCACAATAAGATGGTCGCAGCGAAGGTGATATAAACCACAATCGCTCGCCAACTCTTTTTGAATTGTCCATCGAGCTTAAGCACCATGTTCTTCTGCTTGGAAGGAAAGATTTTCTGAAGAAGGAACCAAGCAATGGTGAGTTGGATGATCACAAAGGGTAAGCCCATCATCATCCAGCTCAGGAAGTCGATGGTGTTTTCACCGGTTAGGTATTGTAGTGCGATGGCATTGGGTGGCGTGCCGATCGGTGTCGCGATACCACCAGTATTTGCAGCGATTGGAATACACAACACGAGCGCTTTGATCCCCATGTCGCCTCTTGGTGCAGAAGCCACGATAGGGCCGAGCAGTGCCAGCATCATGACTGTGGTAGCGGTATTAGACATGAACATAGAGAACACTGCGGTGATCAACATTAAACCCAGCATGATGAAGCGCGGCTCAGTACCAAAAGGTTTCAACAGTACTCGAGCTAGGTTGTTATCGAGTTCGTATTTAGATGCAGAGATCGCGAGTGCGAAACCACCCATGAATAGAATGATGATTGGCGATGAAAATGCACCGAATATGTCGGTATATTTGATTAACTCGCCGAGTTCGTGTCCTGCGGGTGGATTTCTAAATAGGTGTAAGCCTTTGTCAGAAATCATTACCAGCTCAAGTGCAATGATCAAAATGGAAGTGGCGAAAACCGGAACAGGTTCAAGCACCCACAGCAGAGCTGCCAATAAGAATATCGCCAACAAGCGGTGTTGAATCAGCGTGAGATCATCGATTGGTATTGAATCTATCGGCATGAACAACACGCCTAAGGGAATCGCAAAACAAATCAACAGCTTGACCAGAACGCCAACATTGAGTTTAGGCATGTACAAAGACCCTATGAATAAAATATCTTCAAATAGAGTAAGTTATCTGGATTTTTGGTACTTGGAGACGGGTTGTAAAATCGAAAAGTTGTTTAAGGTTTCGACAGTTGTTTTGTTTTTGGTCAATCTTTTATTTGGGCAATTAGAGGCAAGAGTGAGAAGCAACTGCTGGCTGGGCTTGAGGTTTGAAAGCTTGGGTTGTTAGAGCTGAGTAGCAAATGAATTGGTAGAGTTAAGAAAAAGGCGCGTTTTTCTCTAAATATAGAAAGATAACGCGCCTTTAAAACTAAATGAGTTAACTCAAACCGTTAAGCTTGGTCGGTGTTCTCTGCTGAATCCACAGCTTCAGTCTCAACTTCTTTACCAGCAATGTGCGCGAAAGGGGTACCAAGAACGGTTTTCTCACCATTTTGCATCGTGTCGTCAAACTTGATCGCATCTTTAGCGAACAGGTTGATAACAGTTGAACCAAGCTTAAAGCGGCCCATCTCTTCACCTTTCTTCAAGATGATGGCGTTATTGCCTTGTGCTGGGTAATCCCATTTGTAAACCGAGTTACCACGCGGTGGCGTGATGGTGCCAGCCCATACTTGCTCGATGCTGCCTACGATAGTTGCGCCAACCAACACCTGTGCCATTGGGCCAAATTCCGTATCGAAGATACAAACCACACGCTCGTTACGTGCAAATAGGTTTGGAACGTTCTCTGCCGTTAATGGGTTAACTGAGAAAAGATCACCCGGAACGTAGATCATCTGGCGTAGTGTGCCGTCGCATGGCATATGCACGCGGTGGTAATCACTTGGAGACAGGTAAAGTGTTGCGAATTCGCCGTCTTTAAACTCATCCGCTAGCGCTGCATCACCACCCAATAGCTCGCGAGCTGAGTAGTCATGGCCTTTAGCTTGAATCAGTTGACCGTCAGTAATTGGGCCAAATTGGCTTACACGTGCATCTGCAGGGTGAACAATAACAGACTCGCCTTCAGCGATAGGGCGCATGCCTTCTTTCAATTCACGCACGAAGAATTCATTGAATGTTTTAAAGTGTTTTGGATCGCTATGCAGAGCTTCATCCATGTTCACTTTGTATTGCTTGATGAACCAGTTGATGATCGCTGTCGTTAAGCCGCCCGCTTTAGCAGATGCCAGTTTACCGACTAGACGAGTCAGTCCATGTTGTGGAATCCAGTACTGCAATCCAACTTTAATCTTATCCATTGTATTAATTTTCCAATGCTAATTGTGTTTCAATTAAATCTGTCGATGACGGTTTAGGGCGCGAGATGTTACTTAAATTCGCGCCAATTGTCAGTAAATGCACACATTTGTTCACAAAAACGCGATTAGAGATCGGCTTTTTTGTTGCGTGAATACTGACGGTTATCTTTGTTACTCGCCATGCTTTCAATGATGCGGTGGTAGTTGTCGAAACGTAATCGACTGATCTTGCCGTTTTCTACCGCTTCGCGCAGGATGCAGCCTGGGTCATCGTTGTGTTTACAGTCGCGGAATTTACAACCGCCAAGGTAAGGCTTGAACTCGATGAAGGCTTCAGTGATTTCATCGGCTTCTAGGTGCCATAGGCCGAATTCCCGAACTCCTGGTGAATCAATCAGATCACCACCAGAAGGGAAGTGGTATAAACGAGCTGCCGTGGTGGTATGTTGGCCAAGACCTGAGTTCTCAGAGACTTCGCCCTCTTCAATGTCGAGCGTTGGCATCAATGCATTCACTAGGCTTGATTTACCCACACCTGATTGACCAACAAAGATGTTGATACGGTCTTTAAGTTCAGCTTCTAGCTCTTTGATGCCGTAGCCAGACTCTTTACTCACGAACATCACTTTGTAGCCGATCTTCTCGTACTCTTTAAGTGTTTCACGGTATTCAGCAATCTGCTCATCAGTCAGCAGGTCGACCTTATTCAGCACAACAAGCGGCGCGATGTTCACTGTTTCTGACGCGATTAAATAGCGGTCGATAATATTAAGTGATAGCTCTGGTAACACAGCCGATACGATAACCATTTGGTCAACGTTCGCAGCAACCGGCTTTAGGCCATCGTAGTAATCAGGGCGAGTCAGCATTGAAGTTCTCGGTTCAACCGCTTCCACAACTCCAGAAATGCCGGCCATGGATTCTAAGCCTGCGCGCCAAGTCACTCGGTCACCAGAAACTAAAGTCTCGATACTACGGCGTAAGTTACAACGATGAACTTCGTTAGTTTCAAGATCTTCGATATCGGCATGTTGGCCAAAGCGCGTAATTACGAGTCCGCTTTTGGTTCCACCAAGCATGTTCTCATCCCACTGGATAGAATCTTCTTTCTTGAGTCGCTTGTTCTGGTTGCTACGTACTCGACGTACTTGACCTTTGGTTAACTTCTTTTTTTTAGCCACAATTTTTCACTTAACACATCTAACTTGATGATTGGGGACTCAAACTGGATGTTGCTGGTACCACATGATTTCGATGGTCCTAAAGCTAGTTTGAGTATAGTTATTTGGGTATAGTACCTCTTTTACACATAAACAAATAGGCGACGCCTTATGTCCTTTAGCGATCAGAACCTTATTTGGGTTGATCTAGAGATGACAGGACTTGATCCTGAAACTCATAAAATCATTGAAATTGCTACTATCGTTACTGATAGTGAGCTTAACATCCTGGCTGAAGGACCTGTTTTGGCTATTCACCAACCTCAGAGTGAATTGGACAAGATGGACGAGTGGTGCACAACGACTCACACTGGTAGCGGTCTCGTGAAGCGAATTCAAGAAAGCACCGTTTCAGAGCAAGATGCCATCCAACAAACGATTGAGTTTCTTGAAAAATGGGTACCAAAAGGTAAGTCACCGATTTGTGGTAACAGCATTGGTCAAGACCGCCGTTTCCTATACAAGCACATGCCTGAGTTGGAAGAGTACTTCCACTACCGTTATGTTGACGTTAGCACTCTGAAAGAGCTGACTCGTCGTTGGAAACCTGAAGTGTTAGATGGTTTTTCTAAGTCGGGAAGTCACCTTGCGTTAGACGATATTCGAGAGTCGATCGCCGAGCTGCAGTACTACCGAAAAACGATTATTAACATCTAGTCGAATAAAATGATCACGTTTATCTAACTTTTCAGGGACATAAGAGCTGTTTTTTTTGCAAATCTGTGTGCTTTTACAGCAGTTGAGTAAAAAGTTTCGTAATTTTGCATTAAGGACTTGCATCACAAAAAAATGCTCTTATAATTCGCAGCCCTGAACGGCGAAAGACGTTTTCAGATTGCGATACTAGCTCAGTTGGTAGAGCGCAACCTTGCCAAGGTTGAGGTCATCGGTTCGAACCCGATGTATCGCTCCAATTTGTAGGTTATGGCGAAAGCGGTAATCGAAAGGTGAGAGACCTTTTATAATGCGATACTAGCTCAGTTGGTAGAGCGCAACCTTGCCAAGGTTGAGGTCATCGGTTCGAACCCGATGTATCGCTCCAAATTAGCCTTTTTAAGGCAAGAGTCATTGACTTAAACAATGCATCCGGACGCGGGATGGAGCAGTTTGGTAGCTCGTCGGGCTCATAACCCGAAGGTCGTCGGTTCAAATCCGGCTCCCGCAACCACATTACAGTTAAGCGCTATCTGTTGCCCAAGGCAGTAAGAGCAGCGACTAACTAATGCGATACTAGCTCAGTTGGTAGAGCGCAACCTTGCCAAGGTTGAGGTCATCGGTTCGAACCCGATGTATCGCTCCAAATTCTCTCTCACGCTTTATGCTGAAGATGAAAATGGTTTAGTCTCATTGTCTTAAACAATGCATCCGGACGCGGGATGGAGCAGTTTGGTAGCTCGTCGGGCTCATAACCCGAAGGTCGTCGGTTCAAATCCGGCTCCCGCAACCACATTACAGTTAAGCGCTATCTGTTGCCCAAGGTAGTAAGAGCAGCGATTAACTAATGCGATACTAGCTCAGTTGGTAGAGCGCAACCTTGCCAAGGTTGAGGTCATCGGTTCGAACCCGATGTATCGCTCCAGCTTTCTTCTAAAAAGCTACTAAGACTCTTTAAACCACCGTGTTTTTCTTTAGATCACAGAGTTTAAAGGCGACCTTAAAGGTCACGCTCTTTCTTTAATGCTGCGAAGCATAATCCCCCCAAAAAGCAAATAATCCTCCATCATGGTGGATATTTTTTTGTCTTAAATTTTTCTTAGCAACTGGAATGCTAGTAAACATCAGGTCTCTGAAGCAGACACTTGAGGTTTTTCACATCTATAAACAGACTTATCCACAAAATGTTAGGTGTGGATAACTTGGTTGATAAAGTTATTTCAGGCTTAATTCTCTACCTATCCCTAAAAGATCTTTCTTGTTTTCAATATATTAGATGAACTGTGGTGATCGTAACTTATTGTTTTTTATCAAGTTGGATGATTATCTTGGATTTGATAAAAGATCGTTAACTTGTTGTTTTTTGATCTTAATCATTTATCGGTACTGTGTTTAACTTTGCGCGGGTGTCGGAAGTTTACGAGAGTTCTGAATTTTTTCCACATTGCTAGAATTGAGAACAAGGTCAAACATTGTTCTAAAATTATGTGCAACGAGTTGTCTTAAATGTTGGACTGTTAGTGGGGGCTCGCCTGCCATACATTGGTATATAAAGCGTTAAGCGTCTCTTGGTAGTCCTTTCTCAACAATACGTATCAGTCTGTGCTTTTTGGTGGAGATTTTGCTGTTACTTTTTTGCACACAGTTATCTTGTTGCACGCCGCTAGCGTTAGGTAACTGTTGTAGTTGTTTATTCAAAGCCCACTCAATATGGACATCTAGCATTTCGTTTTTGCCTTGATGGGACTCCAGGGTTTCAACAATGCGTTGTTGAAATGGCGCATTGCCCATTGCAACAAAGATATTGCGCAACCACTGGGTGTGGCCGATACGTCTTATTGCGGAGCCTTCCATTTTCTTTAGGAAGGTCGCTTCGTCCCAACTTGAAAGTGCAACCAGGTCAGCCTCTTGGAAGTCTTCTCTGCGGTGAAAGTCGGTTTGTTCTGTGAGTTCGGCATGACGGTTCCATGGGCAAACTAACTGACAATCATCACAACCGTAGATACGGTTACCAATGGCGTCTCTAAACTCTTCCGGGATCACACCATCATATTCAATGGTTAAGTACGATATACATTTGCGCGCATCCACCACGCCATCATCAATAATGGCACCCGTTGGGCAAGAAGTGATACATGCGGTGCATTTGCCGCACTCATCGACACTGGGTTCATCCGTTGGAAGAGGGATGTTAACTAACAGCTCCCCGAGAAAGAACCAAGAGCCAGCGTCTTTATCAAGAATTAATGAGTGTTTACCTGTCCAACCCAACCCTGCTTTTTGAGCGAGCGGTCTTTCCAAAATAGGCGCTGAATCAACGAAAGGTCGTGAGTCTAAACCTTCGACCTCTTTTTCAATTCTTTGTCCCAGCTTTTTCAACTGGTTACGGAACAATTTGTGATAGTCGCGGCCTAAAGAATAGCGGCTGATGTAGCCTTGAGTAGTATCGCTTAGGTTAGAGGCAAACTGAGCTTCCGGTGGTAGGTAGTTCATTCGAGCGCTGATCACTCGAATTGTACCAGGGTGAAGTTCATCAGGGCGTGCACGCATCATCCCATGCCGAGCCATCCAATCCATTTCGCCGTGGTGACCCGCATCTAGCCATGCTTGAAGGGGGGCTTCGTGTTCACTTAAATCAATATCGCAGATGCCAACTTTTTGAAAGCCTAGCTCTTTTCCCCAGATTTTAATTTTTTCAGCAAGATGGTCTAGATTCATGGCTTAATTCTTATTTTCTCTGTTTTACAATTAGAGATAAGGCTAATTAAAATTAGGTTCGGCAAAAATGGGGGCGGATCTTAACGGATCTTAGTGGTGTTGACCAGAACAGACGCGTTTTGAGCAGTATTTTTCATAGAACTTACACTTGAGTGCTTGTCTCCCAAAAGCATCACGGTTTACTATTCTTGTTCTTTTGATTTTTATATAGTCAACGATCGATTTTTAGAGAACGTATTCATGAGCACGAAACAATTTACTTTGAAAGATGAACAAGCAACGATTCAATTAGGAACGGAGCTTTCTAATCTTTGCTCACAGCAGACGACGATTTATCTGCATGGTGATCTTGGCGCAGGTAAAACGACCTTCAGTCGTGGCTTTGTAAAAGCACTTGGCCATCAAGGAAATGTAAAGAGCCCAACGTATACTCTAGTCGAACCTTATCAACTTGCCGATTGGCAGGTGTACCACTTTGACCTTTATCGCCTAGCCGATCCTGAAGAGTTAGAGTTCATGGGAATTCGTGACTACTTTACTCCGGATGCTATCTGTTTGGTTGAATGGCCTGAGAAAGGTTATGGGATGCTACCAGAAGCCGATTTGGATATTGATATTCGTTACCAAGACGATCACCGTATTGTTTCTTTAACCGCTAATAGTGAATACGGACAGCGCTTACTTAGTCAGTTGGAGTTATGTTGATTTCTAAACGCCTTATTTCAGCAGTGGCCATAATGGCTGCTGTTTTTTCTATACTGTTTTCTTCACTTGTTTCTGCAAACTCACTGAAAAGTTTAAGGGTTTGGCCTTCTCCAGAAGAAACTCGTGTGGTGATCGACTTAAAATCAGAAGCGGACTTTAGCTATTTCACCCTGAGTAGCCCGAGTCGTTTAGTGGTCGATTTAAAGAACACTAATCTTGCGACTAAGTTACCGGTCGTGGTGAAAGATAGCCCTGTTCTATCTAAGATTCGTAAGAGTTCACCGCCAGACAAAAACACCTATCGCTTGGTTTTTGAATTAAAGAAGTCGTCTAAAGCAGAGTTGTTCAAACTGAGCCCGACTCCGGGTGGTCAGTATGGGCACCGTTTGGTGATCGACTTACCTCATGGTGCGGCAAGTAAAGCGACGTCGAAGCCGAGTAAACCAACGGTGAGCAAAAATATTAATCAGGTTAAACGTCAGAAAGACATTCTGATCGTGATTGACCCTGGTCACGGTGGTGAGGATCCAGGCTCTATTGGTCCAAGTCGTAAGTATGAAAAGAATGCGACTCTGAGTATTTCTCGTAAGCTTGCTGCACAGTTGAATGCGGTTCCTGGGATTAAAACTCGTATGACCCGTAACGCCGACTACTTTGTAAACCTTAACCGACGTGTCGCGATTGCTCGTGAAAACGAAGCTCATCTGTTTATCTCTATTCACGCGGATGCTTTTACGACCCCTCAACCAAGAGGTGGTTCGGTGTTTGTGTTGAATACTCGACGCGCCAATACGGAGATCTCGCGCTGGATCGAGAACAAAGAGAAACAGTCTGAATTACTCGGTGGTAGCGGTGCGGCTTTCACTGGCAATATTGATGATAAGAACGTAAACCAAACTCTGCTTGATTTGCAGTTCAGCCACTCACAGAAAGAGGGCTATAAGCTTGCAACAACCATTCTGTCTGAGATGGGTAAGGTTGCTAAGCTTCATAACAGTAAACCAATCAATACCAGTTTGGCGGTATTACGTTCACCACAGATACCATCGGTCTTGGTCGAGACGGGCTTTATTTCGAATCCGACCGAAGAGAAACTGCTCTTCCAACGTTCGCACCAAGATAAATTGGCACGAGCAGTGACCAAAGCGGTCGTTAAGTATTTGAAGGCTAACCCGCCAGAAGGGATTATCTTGTCTAACGCAACGTCATCAACCGGTAGCGTGAGCCAACATAAAGTGTCTCGTGGTGAGTCTTTATCGGTGATTGCGAGTAAATATGGCACCTCGACGCAGACCTTGATGAAACTCAACAATCTGAAATCGAGCAGCCTAGCGATCGGCCAAGTGCTTAAGATCCCAAGCAGTGCTTCAGGCTCATCATCAAGCAGCGCAGTGAAAACTAAGACCATCACTCACACGGTTAAGTCTGGAGAGTACCTAGGCAAGATAGCCAGCCGTTACAAAGTACGGGTGGCAGATATCAAACGTGAGAACCGCTTGAAGTCTGAAACCGTTAGAGTGGGTCAGAAGCTACGTATTACGGTTGAAGTGAAAGATGTCCCTCTGCGTAAACATAAAGTCGCAAGAGGTGATTATCTCGGCAAGATTGCTTCTAAGTACGGCGTGAGTGTTAACAGTATTCGCCAAGCGAATAAGCTACGATCTGACAGCCTAGCGGTGGGGCAGGTGTTGATTATTCCGCACAAGTAAGCTTTTTAACGCAGACATGTTTCCATCAATGGCAGTAAGGTAGCTATAAATATGACGATCAAAATACTGCCAGCTCGATTAGCTAACCAAATCGCAGCGGGTGAAGTGGTAGAAAGACCAGCTTCTGTTGTAAAAGAGCTGGTTGAGAACAGTTTGGATTCAGGTGCCACACGTATCGATATCGATATCGAGAAAGGTGGCGCTAAGATGATTCGCGTTCGTGACAACGGCAAGGGCATCGTTAAAGATGAGCTCGCCTTGGCGCTGAGCCGTCATGCTACCTCTAAGATCCATACCCTTGATGACCTTGAGGCGATCGTCAGCCTCGGTTTCCGTGGTGAAGCGCTGGCGAGTATTAGTTCAGTTGCGCGCTTAACCATGACTTCACGCCCTGCTACTCAAGATCAAGCTTGGGCAGCACACAGTGAAGGCCGTGATATGCAGGTGAAACTGCAGCCTGCGGCGCATCCCATTGGTACTTCGGTTGAGGTGTTGGACCTGTTCTTTAATACGCCAGCACGCCGCAAGTTTTTGCGTACTGAGAAAACCGAATTCACGCATATTGATGAACTGCTTAAACGCATCGCATTGAGTCGCTTTGATGTGACGATCAACCTCCGTCATAACGGTAAAATGATTCGTCAGTACCGCGCTGCCAAAACACAAGTTCAAGCAGAAAAGCGAATCGCAGCGGTATGTGGCAATCCTTTTGTTCGTCATATGCTTAAGATTGAGCTAGAACATCAAGGTCTAAAACTTCATGGCTGGATCACCACGCCAGAAGGAGCAAGACAACAAAGCGATCTACAATACTGCTATGTGAACGGTCGTATGATGCGCGACAAACTGATCAATCATGCGATTCGTCAAAGCTATGAGACCAGCCTACGCCCAGACCAATTTGCAACTTATGTGTTGTTCATTGAGCTAGACCCGCATCAAGTCGATGTGAATGTTCACCCTGCAAAGCATGAAGTACGTTTCCATCAAGCGCGCCTTGTGCATGACTTTATTTACCAAGCATTGAGTGACGGTTTAGCACAGAGCAAGCAGATCGATGCGGCGCCTATTAATCAATCCGCTTTCCACCAATCAGAAGCCCCTAATTATCAACAGAATAGTTCGGTGCCTGAAGTGGAAGAGACGACGAGTTTTAGCGCTTCAGTAAGCGATGCCCCAGCTCATTCGGAACAATCGCAGGTTTCTGAAAGAGTGCGACATGCGATTGAGCAGACGCCAGCCTACCCAAGAAAAGCCGAATCTGAGCAGGTTTATGATAACTCTCAGCACAGCGTTAATGATGGCGGTCAGCACTATAGCTCACCAGAAAACCGAGGTTCATCGTCTAGCAGAAGCTCTTCAACCAACTTAGATTCGTCAACTAAGATGAGTTCAGCTAGCACAGGCTCGTCGGCTCGTGAAACCAGTTTTACCGGTTCTCCTCGCCAAGAGTGGATAGAGTCTCGACCTGTTCCGAGAAAAGAAAAAGAACCCAACCAACATCATGCTGAACCCGCGCCCTCAAAGCGCGAAGTTAAGGCCTATAAAGAGCTTTTAAAAACGCCAGACTTTGATGAGCACACCGTGGATCTCACCCCTCCTCAAGAACAGGTGGCACAAACAGCGCCAACAGAAGCTAAGCCTGCCCAACAGAATCCCGTTAACTCGAAGCCAAGAGCACCTGTAACGGACTTGGGCAAAGCCGTCTCGATTGTGGAACGTCAGTATCTGGTGATGGGTAATAAGAACGGCAGTGTGTTGGTTTCTTTGGCTAAGGCTGAATTGTTGCGTGTTGTTGGTCAGCTTGATACTCGAGGGGGGGCGTTAAAAAGCCAACCACTATTGGTGCCCTTATCGATTAAGCTTGGCAGTGAGCTTGTCGAAGTTGCGAAGGCGTTGAGCCAAACACTGGCATTACTGGGGATTGAGCTTAAGGCGCGAAACAGTGAGGCGGTAATGGTAATGGGCGTACCTTCTCCTTTAAGGCAGCAAAACTTACAAATTCTGATCCCAGATCTGTTATCTTACGCGGCTTCATTAAATGCTCAGATTGTCGATAATCACTCGGCTAATGTTTCCAGTGACCTGTTGCCATCATTGGTTAACTGGATCGGGATTCAAACCGCACAAGTAAAAAGCGACTACACTTTATCTGAAGCGGTTCAACTAGTTGGGGAACTTGAACAACTTTGGCATGGTCTACTTCCATTAGATGATCCTGAGTTTGTTAATCCTATCGACTTTTCAGCGACTATAGCCGCGTTTACGGTTTAATTTTTTCGCGACGACATTTGTCTTTTTAGCTGAATACGTCGCGACACAAAGCCCTTTGCTAAAAAGCGCTAAAACAGAGAAGCAAATACAAAATATCATGACTGAAAAATTACCTTTAGCGTTGTTTTTAATGGGCCCAACGGCGTCAGGAAAAACAGATTTAGCTATCCGCTTACGTCAGAAATACCCAGTAGAGATCATCAGCGTCGATTCGGCACTTATCTACAAAGACATGGATATCGGCACCGCTAAACCGGATGCGCAAGAGCTTGCACTTGCACCTCATCGCTTGATTGATATTTTGGATCCAAGCGAAGCATATTCTGCGGCAGATTTTCGTCGTGATGCGATCAATGAAATGAATAAGATTGTAGCGGAAGGCAAAATTCCGCTACTTGTTGGTGGCACAATGCTTTACTACAAAGCATTGTTGGAAGGTTTATCGCCATTACCCGCAGCGGATCAAGAGATTCGTAAGCAGATTGAAGCGGAATCTATCGAACAAGGTTGGCAGGCATTGCACGATCAATTAAGAGAGATAGATCCCGTATCCGCTGAAAGAATACACCCAAATGATCCACAAAGGCTTTCAAGGGCATTGGAAGTTTACCGAATTTCGGGTAAAACATTAACAGAGCTAACTCAAACGAAAGGCGATAGCCTGCCATTTCGTGTAAAACAATTTGCAATAGCTCCCAAGGAAAGGAAAGAACTCCATCGCCGTATTGAGCTGCGTTTCGAGAAGATGATAGAAGCAGGATTTGAAGAGGAAATGAAGGCGTTGCACGCCAGAGAAGATCTTCATCCTGAACTGCCATCGATCCGATGCGTTGGTTATAGGCAGATGTGGGATTATTTAGACGGTAATTGTGATTTAGACGAAGCGGTTTTCCGTGGTGTTTGTGCAACCCGTCAGTTGGCCAAGCGACAAATCACCTGGTTGCGCAGTTGGGATGATTTAACTTGGTTAGATAGCGAAAACATTGATCAAGCGTTAGAAACTCTTTCAGATGCAATAGCATCTGATTAGTATTGCTGTGTATAATGTGATCGCTTTTGCGTGAATATACTCTGGAAAGGATCCGTTATTGAGGCTTTTAAAAAATCACAGCCTTTCAATAACAACGGAGTTTTTTTATTCATTTAGCTCAGATGCAAAGGCCGCACCTTTTTGTGCACCACTAGCTAAATAATTACAACAAAATACAAATAAGGAAAATAAAATGGCTAAGGGGCAATCGCTACAAGACCCATTCCTAAATGCACTCCGTCGTGAGCGCATTCCAGTCTCTATCTATCTTGTCAACGGCATTAAGCTGCAAGGTCAGATCGAGTCTTTCGATCAATTCGTGATCTTATTGAAGAACACAGTAAACCAAATGGTTTACAAGCATGCGATTTCTACTGTGGTACCTGCACGTGCAGTTAGTCACCACAGCGGCGAGCAACGCACGCCATCTGATCGTCCAGAGAAGACTGAAGATTAATCGTTCAATTGATACAGCTTACGCTGTAATAAGGAGTTGGTTGCTTGTTTGACCGTTATGAATCCGGCGAGCGAGCCGTACTTGTTCATATCAACTTCACGCAAGAGGGAGAGTGGGAAGACCTAAGTGAATGTGAAATGCTGGTCTCCTCAGCGGGGGTAGAAACGTTACAAGTGATTACTGGTAGCCGACAATCCCCACTCCCTAAATACTACGTTGGAGAAGGTAAAGCCCTAGAAATCGCACAAGCTGTTCAGCTAACCGGTGCTGAAATTGTGATTTTTAACCACTCCCTATCTCCTGCCCAAGAGCGAAACCTCGAGCAATTGTGTAAATGTCGTGTGATTGATCGCACGGGTTTGATCTTAGATATCTTTGCACAACGTGCGCGAACTCATGAAGGTAAGCTACAAGTTGAGCTCGCTCAGCTTCGTCATATCTCTACCCGATTGATTCGTGGTTGGACTCACCTTGAAAGGCAGAAAGGTGGTATTGGTCTTCGTGGTCCAGGTGAAACTCAACTGGAAACCGATCGACGTTTGTTGCGTGACCGTATAAAGGCAATACTGCGTCGTTTAGCGAAAGTCGCTAAGCAGCGTGAACAAGGACGACGTGCTCGTAATCGAGCTGAAATCCCAACAATTTCTTTGGTTGGTTATACCAACGCAGGGAAATCAACACTTTTCAATCGCATCACAAGTGCGGGTGTTTATGCGGCAGACCAACTGTTTGCAACCTTAGACCCAACACTACGTAAGATTGATTTGGCAGATGTCGGTCCTGCAATTCTCGCAGATACCGTAGGTTTTATCCGTCATCTACCACACGACTTGGTCGCTGCGTTCAAGGCAACATTACAAGAGACGCAGGAAGCTGACATTTTGTTACATGTTGTTGATGCCAGTGATGACCGTTTTCGTGAGAACATTCAGGCTGTTCATGAAGTATTAGAAGAAATCGATGCTCATGAAGTGCCAACCCTTGTAGTCATGAACAAAATTGACTGCATGGAAGACCAAAAACCTCGAATTGAAAGAGACGAAGAGGGCGCACCTCGCGCTGTTTGGGTTTCTGCAATGGAAGGAGAAGGTATTGAACTGCTGTTTGAAGCTTTAACTGAGCGTTTAGCTAGCCAGATGGTTCAATTCCGGTTGTGTATTCCACATCAACATCAGGGCCGTATTCGCAGCTTATTCTTTGAGATGAAATGTATTCAACAAGAAGAGTATGATGAAAATGGTAACTTGTTGATAGATATCCGAATGCAACAAATAGATTGGTCTAAACTTGAAAAAAGAGAAGGGGCGCTCTTAGGTGACTTTATCGTTACCAAAGAGACTGCTACAGTATAACGTCATATCAAATGATGGAGCTTTCTAATGGCGTGGAATGAGCCTGGAAATAATAACAACGGCGATAATAACGGCCGCGATAATGACCCTTGGGGTAATAAAAATAATCGCGGCGGCCGAGATCAAGGACCGCCAGATCTAGACGAAGTGTTTAGTAAACTAAGTCAAAAGTTAGGTGGCAAGTTTGGTAAAAAGGGTGGCAACGGTAACGGGCCATCTATCGGTGGTGGCGGTGCAATTGGCTTTGGTGTCATTGCCGTTATCGCGATTGCTATCTGGTTCTTCGCTGGTTTCTACACCGTTGGCGAAGCAGAAAGAGCAGTAGTACTTCGACTGGGTCAATTCGACCGTATCGAAGAACCTGGTCTTAACTGGCACCCACGCTTCATCGATGAAATCAAAGATGAGCAGCTAGTAAACGTTCAAGCGATTCGTTCTCTACGCGCGTCAGGCACCATGCTGACTAAAGACGAAAACGTTGTGACCGTTGAAATGGGTGTTCAATACCGTGTTTCTGACCCATACAAGTACTTGTATCGTGTAACTAATGCGGATGACAGTTTACGCCAAGCAACCGATTCTGCGCTTCGTGCGGTAATTGGTGACTCACTAATGGATAGTATCCTAACAAGTGGTCGTCAGCAGATTCGTCAAAGCACTCAAGAAACGTTGAACCGTATTATTGATAGCTACGACATGGGTATTCTGATTGTTGACGTGAACTTCCAGTCAGCACGTCCACCTGAGCAAGTGAAAGATGCATTTGATGATGCTATCGCGGCTCGTGAGGATGAAGAGCGTTTTGAACGTGAAGCTGAAGCTTACCGAAATGATATTCTTCCAAAAGCAACAGGTCGTGCTGAGCGTTTGAAGAAAGAAGCGGTGGGTTACTCAGAGCGCACAGTTAATGGTGCTCTAGGTCAAGTAGCTCAGTTCGAGAAACTGCTACCTGAATACCAAGCAGCTCCTGAAGTAACACGTAACCGTATGTATCTAGATACAATGGAAAAAGTGTACTCAAGCACATCGAAAGTCCTGATTGATTCTGAATCAAGCGGTAACTTGCTATACCTACCAATTGATAAGCTAGGCGCACAAGGTGGTTCTCAGTCGGGCACTCGCCCTGCAAAAGCACCATCAACTTACGATCAAATTGAATTAGAAAAACAAGCGGATCCAAAGTCTAGCACTCAAACTCGTTCAGACAGTTCACGTCAAGGGAGATACTAATAATGCGTAAATTAATGATCCCTGTATTAGTTGTGACGATTGCCCTTCTATTGATGTCACTGTTTGTGATTCAAGAAGGCGAGCGTGGCATGGTAATTCGTTTTGGTCGAGTTCTCGATGACAACGGCGTATCACGAATCTATGAACCAGGCCTGCACTTTAAGCTGCCACTGTTTGATCGCGTAAAAGTACTTGATGCTCGTATTCAAACGATGGATGGTCGTTCTGACCGTTTCGTAACGTCAGAGAAAAAAGACGTTCTAATTGATACCTACGCAAAATGGCGTATTGCTGATTTTGGACGTTTTTATCTGAGTACTGGCGGCGGCAATATCATGACGGCAGAAGCACTTCTTGAGCGTAAAGTGACAGATGTTCTTCGTTCTGAAATTGGTTCTCGTGAAATTAAGCAGATCGTGTCAGGTCCTCGTAATAAGGACATCCTGCCAGACTCTGCTGATAGCGAAGTCGTCACAACGGTAGCGGCTGCAGAAGCTCTAGAAGTTGATGGCGAACGCGATAAGATCATGGAAAACGTTTTGTCTGGAACGGCAGAAAGTGCGATGGCTGATTTAGGTGTTGAAGTTGTTGATTTCCGAATGAAGAAGATTAACCTTCCTGATGAAATCAGTGAATCTATCTACCGCCGTATGCGTGCAGAACGTGAGTCGGTTGCTCGTAGACACCGTTCACAAGGTCGTGAGAAAGCGGAAGTTATCCGTGCTCAAGCTGAGCTAGAAGTGGCAACAGTTCTTGCTGAAGCTGACCGTACAGCTCGAATCACTCGTGGTGATGCTGATGCAGAAGCTGCGAAGATCTACTCTGATGCGTTCAGCAAAGATCCTGAGTTCTACGGCTTCATGCGTTCATTGCAAGCTTATGAGACATCATTTAGCGATAAGAGCGACATTCTAGTACTGGATCCGAAGACTGACTTCTTCCAATACATGAATCAAGCAAGCGGCGCTCCAGCGAAATAAGCTGATGCGTTAGCGAATGCTTAGCTCAATAAGCAAAATGCGTTAAAACTTAAAAGGCTCCCATTATGGGAGCCTTTTTGTTTTCTATTGTTTTCAGGTCTACGATTGGGGGCGCGAGGGAAGGCGCTCAATAGCGTTCTACTTATAGAAACCTAAACCTAGCGGTAGGTCATGAAAGCGATAACCGCTCCTGCCACCACAAGACAGCCGCCAATGCGACGCAGTTGTGTGTCTGGTTGTTCGCTCAGTTGCGCGACCATGTTTCTCCAGCCATTGGGTGCAATTAAGGGGCCGAGCCCTTCAACAATAAGTACGAGCCCAATAGCGAGCCAAATTGATTGAGACATGGTTCTGCCTTTTGTCTGTAAAAAAGCAATGATATCAGTATCTTCATACATTCGCCCTCAGTTATCACTGGTTTATTTTTGTACAGCGTTAACGTTTATGGACAAAAAGTGACTGCAAGAAGTGTGATTCAGTGCTAGAATCCATTTTTAATTAGCAACAGAAATTGGAAAGATGGGAAATAACGTAGTCGTTCTAGGCACCCAATGGGGTGATGAAGGTAAAGGTAAAATCGTTGACCTTTTAACTGAAGATGCAAAATACGTGGTTCGCTACCAAGGCGGTCACAATGCAGGTCACACACTTGTAATTGACGGTGAAAAAACCGTTCTTCACTTAATTCCATCAGGTATCCTACGCAATAACGTTAAATGTGTTATTGGTAACGGTGTAGTATTATCGCCTGACGCACTTCTAAAAGAAATGAAGCCTCTTGAAGATCGCGGTATCCCAGTACGTGAGCGTCTTTTCATCTCTGAAGCTTGTCCTCTAATTCTTCCGTACCACATTGCAATCGACAACGCGCGTGAAATCGCTCGTGGCGCTAAAGCTATCGGTACAACGGGTCGTGGTATCGGTCCAGCTTACGAAGATAAAGTTGCTCGTCGCGGTCTACGCGTTGGCGACCTTTTCGATAAAGAAGCATTTGCTGAGAAGCTAAAAGAAGTTATGGAATTCCACAACTTCCAACTAGAGCACTTCTACAAAGCTGAAACAGTAAGCTACGAAGAAGTTCTTGAGCAAGCGATGAGCTACGCAGACATGTTAACTGCGATGGTTATCGACGTAACTGACGAACTAGACGCAGCACGTAAGCGCGGCGACAAGATCATGTTCGAAGGTGCTCAAGGTACGCTACTAGATATCGACCACGGTACTTACCCATACGTAACGTCTTCTAACACTACTGCTGGTGGTGTTGCTGCAGGTTCAGGTTTCGGTCCTCGTCACATCGGTTACATCCTTGGTATTACTAAGGCTTACTGTACTCGTGTTGGTTCAGGTCCATTCCCTACTGAGCTATACGATGGCCTTGAGAAGCAAGACCCAGTTGGTAAGCACCTAGGCGATGTTGGTCACGAGTTTGGCGCAACAACTGGTCGTCTACGTCGTACTGGTTGGTTCGATGCTGTTGCTATGCGTCGTGCAATCCAAATCAACTCTCTATCTGGTATGTGTCTAACTAAACTAGACGTTCTAGATGGCCTAGAAGAACTAAAAATCTGTACTGGTTACAAGATGAAAGATGGTTCTATCCTAGAAGTTTCTCCAATGGCTGCTGAGTCATTTGAAGAAGCGACGCCAATCTACGAAACAATGCCTGGTTGGTCTGAAAACACATTTGGTGCTAAATCTATCGACGCGCTTCCACAAGCTGCTCTAGATTACATCAAGCGTATCGAAGACCTAACTGGCGTTCCAATTGATATCGTATCAACTGGCCCAGATCGTAACGAAACTATCATCAAGGTTCACCCATACGGCGCGTAATGCCCGCTGAGTGATTACCACAGCACATAAAGTGCTTTGATAATTAAATCGTTTCTAAAAGCCGACTTTATTAAGTCGGCTTTTTTGTACCTGTAATTTGAAAACGAAGCCGTCTTTGGTGATCTTTTGAACGCCATCTGGCAAAATATTGCCCATTAGCGGCAAGTTTTGTCTAAAGCCATCAGGGTTATTGCCGATACAGATATCATGGAAAGTGAAGTTCACCCTGTTTTGTGCGTGTAGAAATCCTCTGCACCCCTCAATAGATAACTTTAGCGACAGATAATAGAGTGCAGGTATGAAGCTACGAATTGTAGCAGCTTCATTGATAATGGCGCTGAGCTCATCCTTGAGTCATGCTAATTTGGCTGATGTGGGAGAGCCCGTTCCAATATATACAGAAGCTGAACTGATTAATTTAATCGAAAATAATCAACATCTAGAGCGAGTGAAAGCTGATAAGTGCCAGTTAGTTGAAGATATCGTTGCTCGTGCAACGCGTATTAGCTTGCCTTCTTATGAGTTTTTATACGGCGATATGTTGGCTTGGGGTGTGTGTGTTCCACAAGATGTAGAGCTTGGCCTTTACTATATGGAAAACGCGGCACATCAAGGTTTACCCGCTGCATTAGAGCAGTTAGGTCGTTATTACTCTCGTGGTACTTTGGTACAACAAGACAAAGAGCGTGCGATTCCGTATCTACGTGAAGCGGCTTCGATGGGGAATCTAAGTGCGAGTATTCACTTAGCTGAACTCTTGTTACGTGACTACGGTAGTCCATTGGATTATGAAGATGCTTACCGTTGGTTGTATAACTCGGTAACGGCAGACCAAAGACAACACAGACGTATCACTGTGCTTCGTAGTGGTCTGGAACAGAGAATGCCAGACAATATTATTGCTCGAGCAAAACGTCGAGACGTGTTCTGGTAATACCGAGCAAAAAAACTGTAATGATCCCTGCACTCATTGTTACAGGAAATAAGATTTAAAAAGCCCCGCCTAATTGAATTAGTGCGGGGCTTTTTACGTTTAGATGGTCATGCTATTCGATAGCGAGCTTATTGAACAACCTCACCAGACTCAATGACCGTTTCACGAACAACCTTGGTGAAATCGAGTGCTTCTTGACGAATCTTGTCTTCGTCTACCGTTAGCATGTCGCGGTCTTGCATGATGATCTTGCCATCAACGATGGTGTGGCGAACGTTACCCGAGTTAGCAGAGTAAACTAATGCTGAGTATGGGTTGTACACTGGAACCATGTTTGGTGCCTTGGTATCGATCACTATGATGTCGGCGAGTTTGCCTGCTTCAAGAGAGCCAATCTTATCTTCCATGTGTAGCGCTTTTGCTGCGCCCATGGTCGCCATGTCGATCACTTTGATCGGCGGCATCGCAGCACGATCTTTATTAACTAGCTTGTGAACCTTAGCGACTTGGTTGAACTCATCAATCGTGCTCAGTGTGTTACCAGACATTGGGCCATCGGTACCTAAACCGATACGCACGTTCTCGTCATACATCTTAAGCGCAGGTGATACGCCTTTTGCTGACTTGATGTTAGCACTCATGTTGTGAGCTACGCCCATATCCGATTTCTTCACCAGTTCGATATCATGATCGTCTACTAGGATCATGTGTGCACCCACCAAGTTTTTGTTGAGTGCGCCAATGCTGTCCATGTATTGAACTGGAGATAAGCCACCTGAGCGTTCTGCAATTTTCTCTTCTTCACGGTGTGACTCTGCAAGGTGAATCATTACTGGAACATCTAACTCTAGAGAGAGCTTAGATATTTTCTGCAGGATCTCTGTGGTGTTGGTGTAAGGAGCATGCGGTGCAAACGCTGGTGTGATGCGTGGGTGATCTTTATATTCTTCAATGAAGTTCAACGCGTACTTAATACCTTCTTCGGCGTTAGCCGCATCGGCTACAGGGAACTTAATCACCGTTTCACCTAGGATGGCACGCATACCAATCTTATCGACGGTTTTTGCGACTTCATCTTCGAAGTAGTACATGTCGGCGTAAGTGGTCACACCGCCTTTTACCATTTCAACGTTACCTAGGTTCGCCCCAATACGTACCATGTCTCGCGATACTAGCTTTTTCTCTAGTGGGAAGATGTAGCGGTGCAGGCGATCTGGCACATCATCGGCCAACGAACGGAAAACCGTCATTGATACATGAGTATGAGTATTGATAAGACCCGGCATAACGATATCGCCATCAACGTCTAACACTTGCTTAGCTTGGTACTGCTTCTCTAGTGAAGCATCACCCACCGCAATGATTTTGTTGTCTTTGACGACAACAGTACCGCTTTCATAAACCGTTTTGTCTTGGTTCATGGTCAGAACCATGGCATCGGTAATCATCAGGTCAGCTTTTTCCATTGCCGAACTCGCAAATGGAAATAGAGCGAGGCTTGCCATTGCTGAAGCCAATAAAGTGCGTTTTAGTTTCATATCATACTCAGAACAGGAGTTGGTAAAGTGCGTGGATAATAGTGTATTTCATTCATGGCGCAAACGTTTGTTTTATCGTTTGCTTGAAATTTTGATGATAGTCCACGTCTATGAAGCGATGTTTCACAAAGTGAAAATACGTATCAATCTGAGGTTATTTGAGTGTTTTCCAAAGCATATCTGTAGCTTACCCCTAGCATCAGATATACTAGGGGTATATACCTTCCTTGCTTAAGCAGGCCCGCCTATGTCAAAAAACACACCAACGTCAGAAAACACGACAGCGACAACCACTGTTGATCCTTTTGCCGACCGAGAGTCGAAAAATTACGATAACCCAGTACCAAGCCGAGAGTTCATTATTTCGTTTCTAACAGACGCGAATATTCCGATGAACCGCAACGATCTATTCGAAGCTTTGGGTCTTGCTGGAGAGGAACAATATGAAGGGCTGCGTCGTCGTTTACGTGCAATGGAGCGTGATGGACAGCTTATCTTTACTCGTCGTCAGTGCTACGCATTGCCTGAGAAGATGGAACTGATCAAAGGCTATGTGATTGGTCATAAAGACGGTCATGGTTGGGTTCGCCCAGATGGCAGTGTGGGTAAAGACAATGATATCGTGCTGCCACATCACCAGATGAAAACCATCATGCATGGTGATTACGTATTGGTTCAGCCTACTGATAACAGTAAGCGTGGCCGTCGTGAAGGTCGCTTGGTTCGTGTGCTTGAAGAGCGTAAAACGCCACTTGTTGGTCGCTTCTTCCTAGAATACGGCCATTCTTACGTTGTTGCTGATGATTCGCGTATTAGTCACGACATCCAGATCCCAACTGAGCATAAAGGCGGTGCTCGAATGGGTAATGTGGTTGTGATTGAGATTACGGATCGCGGTGGTCGTTCTCGTAACATGATGGGTAAAGTAACCGAAGTTCTTGGTGAAAATATGGCGCCGGGTATGGAAACGCAGATTGCGATCCGTACTCATCAGATCCCACAAGAGTGGCCTGAAGCGGTAGATAAGCAAATCGAAAACCTCGGTGAGCATGTTCCTGAAGAAGCAAAAGAAGGACGTGTAGACCTGCGTAAACTGCCATTGGTTACCATTGATGGTGAAGATGCGCGTGACTTCGATGATGCGGTTTACTGTGAAGCGAAGAAAGGCGGCGGCTGGCGTCTATGGGTAGCGATTGCTGACGTAAGTTACTACGTTCGCCCAGATACCGCGCTAGACAAAGAAGCGATTAACCGTGGTAACTCGGTATACTTCCCGTCACAAGTTGTACCAATGCTGCCAGAAGTACTTTCAAATGGCTTATGTTCATTGAACCCACAAGTAGACCGTTTATGTATGGTGTGTGAGATGACTATCTCAGACAAAGGTAAGCTGTCGGGTTACAAGCACTATGAAGCAGTCATGAACTCTCATGCTCGTCTTACTTACAATAAAGTAGGCGCGATCTTAGATGGCAATGAAGAACTTCGTGAGCGTTACGAGCCAGAAGTACCGCATCTAGAAGAACTGCACAAGATGTACAAAGTTCTGAAGAAAACGCGTGATGAGCGTGGTGCGATTGAGTTTGAAACGGTAGAAACCAAATTTATCTTCAATGCGGATCGTAAGATCGACCGCATTGAACCGGTAATCCGTAACGATGCACACAAGATCATCGAAGAGTGTATGATTCTGGCGAACATCGCATCGGCATCTTACGTAGAGAAAGCGAAAGAGCCTGCTCTGTACCGTGTTCACGAAACTCCGGGCGAAGAGCGCCTAATGGGCTTCAAGAGCTTCTTAAGTGAATTAGGTTTAACACTGGAAGGTGGTCTGTCGCCATCACCTGTAGACTATGCACAATTGATGCAACAGATTAACGAACGTGAAGACCGTGAATTAATCCAAACCATGCTACTTCGTTCAATGAAGCAAGCGGTCTACAACGCGGATAACGCGGGTCACTTTGGCTTAGCCCTTAAACGCTATGCTCACTTTACCTCGCCGATTCGTCGTTACCCTGACTTGCTATTGCACCGTGCGATTAAGTACCTTATTGCGAAAGAAGGCGGTCGTAACAGCGAACGTTGGACGCCAACCGGTGGTTACCACTACACTTTCGATGATATGGACTTCTACGGCGAGCAGTGTTCAATGACTGAGCGTCGTGCTGATGACGCAACGCGTGAAGTAAACGACTGGTTGAAGTGTGAATACATGCAAGACCATGTCGGTGAAGTGATGGATGGTGTAATTGCCAACGTGACTGGCTTCGGCTTCTTTGTTCGTCTAACTGAACTGCACATCGATGGCTTGGTACATATCTCAGCGCTAGCGAACGATTACTACCAATTTGATGCTGTTGGTCAGCGTCTCGTGGGTGAAAGCTCTGGTAATATCTACCGCTTGGGTGATTCGGTTAAAGTGAAAGTTTCTGCGGTTAACTTAGAAACTCGCCAAATCGACTTTGACTTAGAAGACACTGATCGTCAGCCGCGTGGTAAAGGCAAAACAGCCAAGAAGCGTGCAGCCGAAGCGATGAAAAAGGCGAAAAGCAAGAAGCGCTCAGCAGTGAAGAGTAATAAGCCAGGTGTATCAGCGAAGCCTATGGTTGAGCCAACTAAGCGACCTGACGGAAGCAGCGAAGGCCCGGCTAAGAAGAAAAAGCCAGCGAATAAAACCGGTGCTGCTAAAGCTCGCGCTAAGAAAAAGCGTGCTGCAAGCCGTAAGCCAAAGGCTGATAAGTCTTAAGACTGATAAATCTTAAGATTAATAAGGCGCTCTGCTAATCAGGTTTAGCGCCTAACTGATTTAATACGAAATGACTTTAATGCGAGAGTATCAGGCGCAAGACGCATACTCTCGAAATAAACAATACAGAGATGAATGCGTCGGGTTTGATGTCATTCTTCTCTGAGCAATAAGAGTAAGTTGAGACAATGAGTAACGAATTTATTTACGGTATTCACGCGGTGAAAGCCGTACTAGAAAAAGATCCTGCACGTTTTATCGAAGCGTATGTACTGAAAGGTCGTCAAGACGAGCGTCTTCTTCCATTACTGAACCAACTGCAACAGTTTGGTGTGTCGATTCAACAGATGGGTCGTAAGCCGCTGGATGAAAAAGCACAAGGTGCGAATCACCAAGGCCTTATTGCTAAGGTGAAGCCTGCTAAGCAGCTTAATGAAACTCACCTAGACGATATTCTAGCGCAGCATGAACAGCCTTTGCTGTTGGTTCTAGACGGCGTAACAGATCCTCACAACCTAGGCGCTTGTCTACGTAACGCGGATGCCGCAGGTGTCGCTGCGGTTATCGTACCGAAAGATCGCTCTTCACCGTTAACAGCAACGGTAAGCAAGGTAGCGTGTGGTGCGGCTGAAACAGTTCCTCTCGTGCGTGTAACCAACCTAGCTCGCACAATGCGTGCACTGCAAGAGCAGGGCGTATGGTTTGTGGGTACGGCAGGTGAAGCAACGCATGATATCTACCAAGCGAAACTAACAGGCCCTCTTGCGGTAGTTATGGGTGCAGAAGGTGACGGTATGCGTCGTCTAACGCGTGAAACCTGTGATGATCTGATTAAGATCCCAATGGCAGGTAGCGTGTCGAGCTTAAACGTTTCTGTAGCATCCGGTATCTGTTTATTTGAAGCGGTACGTCAGCGCTTAGCTCAATAGCGTTAAGCTGAGTCAAAAGGAAAAACGACTTTAAGTCTATGAATTTATTAACGCCTACCACTTGCTGGTGGGCGTTTGTTTTTAGGCTGCTACGAAAGAACGGGTTGGTTTGTCAGATGGCAAGGGGTTGTTGCTCTTTCGTGGTTGAATTTTGTTCGAGATAAAATCGTTTTAGGCGCGGCGAAGAGTATGTAGCCTAGTCATTCTAAGCAAATATTCTTCAACAAAGCATAAAACGATTTTAGCCGAACCCTTCGGGCAGCCTTTGTGGTTCATTTCTACTGCGTTATCGGCTTTTTATGTAGGCTAGCTACACGTCAAAGCCTCTGTCTTGTATAAATTTCCCACAAAGAGCTGCAAAAGCCAGCTCGAAAGATTAACAGCCCCTAAATGGCGAAAGAAAAACTGTTTCATTATTCGCCAAATATCACTTGCCAATACAGGGTTCTTTCTATAATATTTGCCGTCCTTAAAACTCGGTCATTTATCTTTAGTTCCTTGCTTCCTCTGGACGACCGGGCCACTCGTGGAAGCTAATAATCCGTAAGGAGCAACCAAATGCGTCATTACGAAATCGTATTCATGGTTCACCCTGATCAAAGCGAGCAAGTTGCTGGCATGATCGAGCGTTACACTGGTTCTATCACTGAAGCTGGCGGTACTATCCACCGTCTAGAAGACTGGGGTCGTCGTCAAATGGCTTACCCAATCAACAAGCTTCACAAAGCTCACTACGTTCTTATGAACGTTGAAGCTGGTCAAGAAGTGATTGACGAGCTAGAAACTGCTTTCCGTTTCAACGATGCAGTTCTACGTAACATGATCATGCGCACTAAAGGCGCTGTGACTGAGCAATCTATTATGCTTAAGCAAAAAGAAGAGCGTGCAGAGCGTGCTCCTCGTCGCGAAGAGCGTACAGAAGCTAAACCAGAAGCAGCTGCTGAGTAATTCTTTTTTGGCTTAACGCCTTAAAAAATTCTCAACTTGTTTTAGGTCGTTGATAGTTATTTCGATAATTGTGAAAGACCGCTTTACTAAATTTAAGATCAGGAGATAGCCCATGGCTCGTTTCTTCCGTCGTCGTAAATTCTGCCGTTTCACTGCAGAAGGCGTACAAGAGATTGACTACAAAGACGTAGCAACTCTTAAAAACTACATCACTGAAGCTGGTAAAATCGTACCTAGCCGTATCACTGGTACAAGCGCTAAGTACCAGCGTCAACTAGCTCGCGCTATCAAGCGTTCTCGTTACCTAGCTCTACTACCGTACACTGACAAGCATCAGTAATCGGTAATAGTTAATAATAGTTTAAGAGGACTAAGATAATGCAAGTTATTCTACTTGATAAGATCGGTAACCTAGGTGGCCTTGGCGACCAAGTAAACGTTAAATCTGGTTACGCTCGTAACTTCCTTATCCCACAGGGTAAAGCAGTTATGGCAACTAAAGACAACGTTGCTATGTTCGAAACTCGTCGTGCTGAACTAGAAGCTAAAGTTGCTGAGCAACTAGCTGCTGCTGAAGCTCGTGCAGAGAGCGTTAACACTCTAGAAGGCGTTACAATCGCTTCTAAAGCTGGTGACGAAGGTAAACTATTCGGTTCTATCGGTACTCGTGACATCGCTGACGCTATTACAGCGGCAGGTGTTGCAGTAGCTAAGAGCGAAGTACGCCTACCTGAAGGCGCTCTACGTAACATCGGCGAATTCGAAGTAAGCATCCAACTTCACTCTGAAGTTTTTGCTACTGCGAAAATCGCTATCGTTGCAGCTGAGTAATTTCAGTACCAAGACGAATTCTTTCTTTTGAAAGTTTTAAACACCAGCTTCGGCTGGTGTTTTTTTATGTCTGGAATATAGGAAAGTACAAGGAAGGGTTGTGGTAAGTAAAAAGCTTACAGTGGTCCATAAGCTGTTATTGCTGAACTGGTCGTTCTCAAGGTTAGAAGTGATCTTAAGATTAGAATTGGAATAGCAAGTTGATTGATAGAACAGAGTCTTCTTTGCTTAACCCTTCAGGCACTTTATCGTGGTACTGGCGAGAGTGAGCGATCTTCAGCGCTATATTGTCAGTAATATCATTGATGGCTTCGAGTTCGGTATCAAACTTTAGGTTACTGTGGCCAGACACTAATGTCACATCCGCTTTTAGCTGCAGATTCTTCAATACCTGCCAAGACGTATTCACGTTGCCACGAAAAATCGCTTCTTCAACAATCTCTGGGAAGATGATGTCATCATCGTCTAGCTCATCGAGATTTGGCTCTTGGTAACGAAAACCCGGACCGACTTCGACTTCCAATACAAACTCTTCAGTATTTGAAAACTGGTAACCCAGACCACTCGAAATAGTGTAGTCCTTAAAGTAAGCACTGTATCGTGAATCGACACCTTTGAAACTGCCGTAAAGGTAGGTTTTAGGGCTTAACTTGTAGTCACTTTGAGCCGAGTAAGTCGATTGCCTTTTATCTTCTTCGCCATCTTTGTAGAGGTTGTAGTATTTCCATTCACCACTGGTTCTATGACGGCCAGCCGTGTACTCACCGTTAAGGCGTGCGTTAAGCGATCGTGAATCAGAATTACCAGTATGCGACTGATATCCAAATTCGACTTCCGTTTTTAGCGGGCTCGGCAGCTCTGTATCACTTGTATCACTCGGTGCGATATCCATATCTTTTTCTTCAGGTGCTGGTGCAACGACGATCGGCTCAGCAGTAGGTTCTGGAACTACTATAGAGTCGAGGATTGCATCAACAGAGGCTTTAGCATCATCAGCTAAGGCCAACGGAGCGCTCAGGAGACCAGTGCTTAGAAGACCAGTGCTCAGAGCCAATAATTTGGACACGCATACCTCTAGTTATACAGTGAGTGAATGGCAGGATCGTAATGCTACCCTTGGTTAATTCCGTCAGCAATAGGTAAATTCTTCCTGAAGAATAAAACAAACTCATAGGATCGGATTACAAACGGATGTTCTTGGGTATAATGAACGATCATTATTAGTTATTGAGTGTAGTCATAGTGGATACCAAAAGTCAGAAATCAGCCAACGATCAGGTGGACGCCATCAAGGTCCCGCCACATTCATTAGAAGCTGAGCAATCTGTTATTGGCGGTTTGTTATTGGATAACGAACGCTGGGATACGGTTGCCGAAAAGGTTGTGGCCAAAGACTTTTATAGCCGTCCTCACCGTCTGATCTTTGAAGCGGTAAAGGATATCCTTGAAGAAAGTTCTCCTCTGGATCTTATTACACTCTCTGAACATTTAGAGCTGCGTGAGCAACTTGAAGAAGTGGGTGGCTTTGCTTACCTTGCCGACCTAGCGAAAAACACTCCAAGTGCGGCAAACATCAATGCGTATGCGGATATCGTGGCGCAACGTGCACTCGTTCGTAGCCTGATCGGGGTGGCGAATGAGATTGCGGATTCTGGTTATGACCCACAAGGTCGTACATCGGAAGAGCTGGTTGATCTTGCTGAAAGTAAAGTCTTCGCGATAGCCGAAGGCCGTGCAAGTGAAAACGAAGGTCCGCAAAACGTTGATAGTATTCTAGAAAAGACGCTAGAGCGTATCGAGATCCTATACAAAACGCCACAAGATGGTGTGACAGGTGTCGATACCGGTTTCAACGACCTCAATAAAAAGACTGCTGGCCTACAAGGTTCTGATTTAATCATTGTCGCCGCTCGTCCATCGATGGGTAAAACCACGTTTGCGATGAACTTGTGTGAAAACGCAGCGATGAAGCAAGACAAACCAGTTTTAATTTTCTCGCTAGAGATGCCAGCCGAACAGCTGATGATGCGTATGCTTGCGTCGCTTTCTCGCGTAGACCAAACCAAAATTCGTACCGGTCAACTGGACGATGAAGATTGGGCTCGTATCTCATCGAGTATGGGTATTCTGATGGATAAGAAGAATATGTATATCGAT
Organism: Vibrio sp. 10N.286.48.B8; assembly: GCF_003050085.1. Lineage (NCBI taxonomy): Bacteria > Pseudomonadati > Pseudomonadota > Gammaproteobacteria > Vibrionales > Vibrionaceae > Vibrio > Vibrio sp. 10N.286.48.B8. The sequence continues at coordinate 243,197 of NZ_PIGD01000005.1, forward strand.
GACAGCTCGGGTCTGACGCCAACCGAAGTACGTTCTCGAGCTCGACGTATCGCTCGTGAGCATGATGGTATCTCTATGATCATGATAGATTACCTTCAATTAATGCGTGTACCTTCGTTATCAGATAACCGTACACTTGAAATCGCCGAGATTTCTCGCTCATTGAAAGCGCTGGCAAAAGAGCTCAACGTTCCGGTTGTCGCACTTTCTCAGCTTAACCGTTCCCTAGAGCAACGTGCTGATAAGCGCCCGGTAAACTCGGATTTGCGTGAATCAGGTTCGATCGAGCAAGATGCCGATTTGATCATGTTTATCTATCGTGATGAGGTTTATAACCCAGACAGCTCACTAAAGGGCATTGCTGAGATCATCCTTGGTAAGCAGCGTAACGGTCCTATCGGTTCGGTTCGTTTGACATTCCAAGGTCAACACTCCCGATTTGATAACTATGCAGGTCCTGCATTTGATGATGAGTAATCGCTAATGACTTACATGAAAGCGGCGACGGCGAGCATTGATTTAAACGCGCTCGAACATAACCTGAACCAGATAAAGTCGAAGGCTCCTCAGTGCAAGGTAATGTCGGTTGTGAAAGCCAATGGCTATGGACACGGCTTACTGCATATTGCTAAGCACTCGAAAAACTCAGATGCGTTTGGTGTGGCGCGTATTGAAGAAGCTCTGCAGCTGCGTGCAGGTGGTATTGTTCAACCTGTTCTATTGCTTGAGGGTTTTTACTCGTCAGGTGATTTACCGATCTTGGTGACTAATAACATCCAAACTGTAGTGCATTGTGAAGAACAGCTTAGTGCTCTAGAAAATTCAGTTCTTGAATCACCCGTTGTGGTGTGGCTGAAAGTTGATAGCGGCATGCATCGCTTGGGAGTTCGTTCTGAACAATATCAAGATTTCGTTGAGCGCCTGCATCAATGTCCTAACGTGGCTAAGCCTTTGCGTTACATGAGCCATTTTGGCTGTGCAGATGAGTTAGACAAAGCAACCACAGAGCAACAGACTGAATTATTCCTATCTCTGACAGAAGGCTGTGAGGGTGAGCGCTCCCTTGCGAACTCTGCAGGTTTACTTGCTTGGCCAGATAGCCACTTAGATTGGGTTCGTCCTGGCATCATTTCTTACGGCGTATCACCTTTCGTTGACAAATCAGCTCAAGAGCTTGGTTTCTTGCCTGTGATGACTCTGACCTCTCACCTGATTGCGGTTCGTGATTTGAAAGCCGGTGAAAGCGTGGGTTATGGCGGTAACTGGACCAGTGAACGTGATACTAAAGTTGGTGTAATCGCAATTGGTTATGGCGATGGTTACCCTCGCACCGCGCCGAACGGCACGCCAGTGTTCGTCAACGGTAGAAAGGTGCCTATCGCAGGCCGAGTATCGATGGATATGCTAACGGTTGACCTGGGCCCTGATGCGATGGATCAAGTGGGTGATGAAGCGACGCTATGGGGTGAAGACTTACCTTCAGAAGAAGTGGCAGAACATATTGGCACTATCGCTTACGAGTTGGTCACTAAACTGACTTCGCGTGTTGCGATGGAGTATGTGAAGTAATCATGGATCTTATAAAGTAAATGATGTTCAAGCGAACGACTCGACACTTAGTGATGTCAGTGATGGCGCTACTTGGTGTCAGCTTTTCTTCCTCTGCTTTGAGTGAAGAAAAAGATTCAGCCTTTGTCCCTTTCTACTTCAGCACCGAAACCATGGGTAACACCTTTGGGGTTGCGGGTGTCGCAAAGGGTGTTTGGCAACCTCAAGCCGCTCTGTTTGGTATGGCACTTTATTCAGATAAAGATAGCTACGTCGGTTTCTTATCAGCCTTTAATTTTGCATTGTCTGAGAACGTACTGTTCAGCACTCAGATGTATCAAGCTCGCTTCAACGACAACCCGTATTACATTGGCTCTCAAGGCGATAATGATTCATCCATTGATGACAAAACCATTGCCGATGGTTTAGAAGAAAACTATCAGTTTGAGTTTAAGTACCTGCTGCCTTGGGGCAATGTTGCAGAATATGGCTTGTTAGGGGCATTTCAACCGATCAAAGACGTGAGCTTTGCTTCGCCCGTTGAGTCGGGTGTCAGCTCGATTGTCTTTACACCTTTTTATACTTCCCGAGAGTTAGAAGGCTTAAACAATTCTGAAGAGGCGACGGGCTTTAGTTTGGCGTTTGATTGGGATAACCGTGATAGCACACGTAACCCAACCAAGGGCTCTCATACTAACTTAGAATTCACTACCGGAGCTGAAAGCTGGTCTAATGATGACTTGTGGCTCAAGTGGACCTTCCAAAATAGTCAGTACTTTGCTTTAGGTCCTTTAGGGGACTTATTCGATCAACAAGTTTTAGCATTCGATTTCTATACGGCTGACACGCCTACATGGGATAACTGCTCTGGGCAAGATTGTGCTCGTCCACCGGAGACCGAGCAAGCTCGATTAGGTGGCTTGTATCGATTACGAGGTTATACCGGAGGCCGTTATCACGGTCGCTCTGCAGTGCATTACTCTGCAGAGTATCGAGTGCTTCCTGACTGGCAACCTTTGGGCGATATCCCACTGATTAACTACTACGACTTGCCTTGGTGGCAATGGGTAGCGTTTGCTGAAGTAGGGCGTGTTGCCGATGAGTACGACATTAAAACACTGCATACAGACATGAAGTGGAGCTTAGGTGGCGCGGTTCGTTTCCAAGTGGAAGGCATTGTTGTTCGTGCTGAATTAGTGCGAGGTGGTGATGAAGGGACCTTTAGGGTCATGATAAATCAGCCCTTCTAAAGCTTTCGGCCTATGGTAGGTCAAATGCTATTGTTATAAGAGTGGTCGTGGAAACACACCACTCTTTTTTATTAACAAGATATTGTTTTTATTAAGGAGATCTTGTTTTCAAGCAGTCTACTCACCTTGCATCGTAGCAATCACAGTTCGGCTTCCACCACAATCCCGGTGCTCTCCTAAGTAAATGCCCTGCCATGTTCCTAAAGCTAAACGACCATTGCTAATTGGTATTGTCACACTGGTGCCAAGTGTCGATGCTTTAATGTGGGCAGGCATGTCATCATCACCTTCATAGGTGTGTCTGTAGTAGGGCGCTCGCTCTGGGATAAACTTATTAAAGTGCGATTCCATATCGGAGCGAACGGTAGGATCTGCGTTCTCATTTAACGTGAGACTGGCAGAGGTATGTTGAATAAAGAGATGTAATAAACCAACAGAGAGAGAGTTGATATCGTGTATCTGTTGTTCAATTTCATCAGTAATGAGATGGAATCCACGCTTTCGTGCATTTAGGTGTATAGTCTTCTGAATCCACATACGCCATCCTTTATAATGTATTTGGAAAAAAAGTGGTTTAACGCTATCTTTTGAACTTGAATTTATCAGGTATCGCTCACATTTAATTATGTTAGAGCTAGAGTCTGTACCGATTCTTCTGTCAGGAAATCTAATCCTGATTTATCTCAAGGTACAGCTCTTCATATGCGGCATAATACGTCGTGAAAAAAAATTACAAAGAATCTTTCAGTGGTGGCGCGGTTTGGTCATCACAGAAAAATATAAACTTTCGCCTAATCGGGGGTTCTATTCATCACCTAGGTGACGTTTAGAATAAAACCTACAGTAACATCGGGATAGATACCATGTTGAAAAATATCAACCCAACGCATACACAAGCGTGGAAAGCTCTAACGGCACATTTTGAGTCTGCTCAAGATATGGATATGAAAGAGCTGTTTGCTCAAGATGCAAAGCGTTTCGAGAGCTTTTCTACTCGTTTCGGTTCTGACATCTTAGTCGATTACTCTAAGAACCTTATCGATGCTGAAACTATGCAGCACCTATTTGCTCTTGCAAACGAGACTGAAGTTAAGTCTGCAATTGAAGCGATGTTTGGCGGTGATGCAATCAACAAGACTGAAGGTCGTTCAGTACTTCACACAGCTTTACGTAACCGTAGCGACAACCCAGTAATGGTTGATGGCAAAGACGTAATGCCAGCAGTGAACGCAGTACTAGCAAAAATGGAACTGTTCACGCACCGCATCGTTTCTGGTGAGTGGAAAGGTTACACAGGTAAAGAGATCACTGATGTAGTTAACATCGGTATCGGCGGTTCGGACCTTGGTCCATACATGGTGACTGAAGCTCTAACGCCATATAAAACTCGTCTAAACATGCACTTCGTTTCTAACGTAGATGGCACTCACATCGTTGAGACACTTAAGCCTCTGAACCCAGAAACAACGCTATTCTTAGTGGCATCTAAAACATTCACTACTCAAGAAACAATGACTAACGCGCACTCTGCACGTGATTGGTTCTTGGCTGAAGCGGGTGACAACGCACACGTAGCTAAACACTTCGCAGCACTATCAACTAATGCAACTGCAGTTGCTGAGTTTGGTATCGATACTGACAACATGTTCGAATTCTGGGACTGGGTTGGTGGCCGCTACTCACTATGGTCTGCGATCGGTCTTTCTATTTCTCTTTCTGTTGGCTTCGATAACTTCGTTGAGCTACTAGAAGGTGCTCACGAGATGGATAACCACTTTGCTTCAACTGAGTTTGAAAGCAACATTCCAGTCATCCTTGCGCTTATCGGTATTTGGTACAACAACTTCCACGGCGCTGAGTCAGAAGCAATTCTACCTTACGATCAATACATGCACCGTTTTGCTGCTTACTTCCAGCAAGGTAACATGGAATCAAACGGTAAGTTTGTAGACCGTGAAGGTAACCCGGTAGAGTACCAAACTGGTCCTATCATCTGGGGTGAACCTGGTACAAACGGCCAGCACGCTTTCTACCAACTGATTCACCAAGGCACTAAGCTGATCCCATCAGACTTCATCGCGCCTGCTATCAGCCACAACCCAGCATCTGATCACCACCAGAAGCTAATGTCTAACTTCTTTGCTCAAACTGAAGCTCTAGCTTTCGGTAAGACAAAAGAGGCTGTAGAAGCTGAATTCCTAGCTGCGGGCAAAACAGCTGAAGAAGTTGCTGAGCTAGTACCTTTCAAAGTGTTTGAAGGTAACCGCCCAACGAACTCAATTCTTGTTAAGCAAATCAACCCTCGCTCTTTAGGTAACCTAATCGCGATGTACGAGCACAAGATCTTTGTTCAAGGTGTTATCTGGAACATCTTCAGCTTCGACCAATGGGGTGTAGAACTTGGTAAGCAACTAGCAAACCAAATTCTTCCAGAGCTTGCTGATGATGCTCAAGTAACATCTCACGACAGCTCAACGAACGGTCTAATCAACGCATTTAAAGCGCTTAAAGCTTAATTGAGTCGATAGCATCCAAAAAACGCCAACCTTCGGGTTGGCGTTTTTGTATCTGTAGAGCAAGCAATGGTTAAATCGCAGGTAATAAAAAAGGCTGGCATTATGCCAACCTTCTTTGATACTCAGTACTGCTAGAAATAAACAGCTGTTATTCGAAACAGATCTCGATGAAAGCATTACCCCATTGAGATGAAAAAGGCATGATGATGATTGCCCCATCACACTTGTGACGAATCGTATGACCTTTACCGGAAACCACGATTGGCGTTGCCATATCGAAGTCAAAACCGCTTTCCGCAAGAATACGTTTTGCACCGCCAGTCACCATGTTAGTGATTTCACCCACCATATCGGTCACTTCTTCGTTGAGGCCGTTTGGTCGTTCACCGAGCATGTTTTCCATGATTTCGAGAGCGAGACCTTCATCAAAGGTGATCGACATAGAGCCACGAGATTGTGTACCCACCATACCAATTAGGCCGGATACATCGCCACGAGCGATTTCATCTTTCTTAACTCTTGGTTTTTGTGGCTTCAATTCTAGAGAAGCCATCGTTTTTAGTACGTTCATCAAAGAAGCTAAAAACGGGTTTACAAATTCAGCGCGCATAATGTTCTTCTATAATCTTATTCTTTCATCTCGGAGGAGCAAGATTGGCAAATGCCATGCGATTCAATGACATGATTAGTCAATTGAAAGCCATGCTTCTCAGCGTTACTGGCGAGTAGGGTGACAAGCGCATCGTCTTGCAGTTCGATCACAGTGCCACATTTATCGCAGATCAGTAGTTGGGAGAAATGTTTGTTGGCATTGCAAGAACAGCAGCATATGAAGCTATTGGTTGACTCAACTCTGTGAATGAAACCTTGCTCCAACAAGAAATCCAAAGCGCGATATACTGTAGGTGGCTTGGCTTGCGGCTCACTGACTTTCAATTGCTCTAATAATTCATAAGCACTAGAGGCTTTCTTATTAGAGAGGATGAGCTCAAACACTCGCTTTCTTTGAGGCGTTAATCTAACGCCACGAGATGCGCATATCCCTTCAACTTGCTCTATTAATGTGTGGTCCAAATTCTTCACCATTCAATCGGACATCCTTAAACAAACCCTATTTTCAGGTTATTTCGGCTAAGGAGCCATTGATTTCTATTAAAGTCAGGTACAGAGCGTATTGTGACCCACGACTTTGAATAAGACAAGGTAACTCAAAATGACAGTGTGACTCAAGGCATAACTGATTAGTGAGGCTGAATTAGAGATCTGGTGAATAGGTTTATAAAAAAGTGTGAGGCAAAGTTCATATAGCACAAACAGGGCATAGCATTTACAATAGCCGACCTTGCTTTTGCTGGGTATTCCAGCATATTTTTTTGACTCGCTACTAGGGTACTTTGCCATGACACATTCATGTAGGTTGTCTGTCGCTCCAATGCTCGATTGGATTGATTAAGCAGCCTTAGCAAGGGCTGAGATAGTTTGAGGGGTACTATAGGAGTACCGCTCTCAATAAATACTTCTACGCGTTACATTCTTTGGCCTGACCAAACAACCTCACCGATGATCTCGATGTCGGCACCTTTAATCTCTTCTTTTCCAAGTTACCATGTTGGATTGGACTCACTTTTAAGCAAAGACTAAGCCTTCCTGTGAGTCATATGTACAAAATCCGTACCACTTTATTAGTAAAACCAAGAGTCTTATTTCAATCCAACTGTAAATAAACCGAAAGTGAACAGACCTAGAACAAAAATAATAGTGAGTATGTCCATTAATTGTATTTTGTCTTTTAAATCTGCGTATTTATCTTTCTTTTGTATGTACTCCAAGAGTATGGGGAACATTAAGAAGCTCACTAGCCAAATAAATAAAGCGATTTCAAACTCACGAACAAATGTTGCCATTGCGGCTATGTAGAAGCAGGCAAAGCAAACTAGGTATCCGGAGATATTGTTTAGAGTAATGGTAATGCAATGATGTGCTAACTCTCTGCGTTTGACATCATCGATAAAGTTAAGAGCCAATAGCAATATGTTGAGAATTATAAAAACAATACTTAATGTTAGCACTGAGTAAACACCGATGTTCTCTTCTAGTATATCGAATATTTTTATTGAGGCTCCGAGCCCGTTCGCTAAACCTATTCCGGCCATCATAGATATACAAAGGACCCCAAATGTTGTTGCGTGACCTTGAATGTTGCTTTTTAAATTAGCTTTCAAGAAAGCCAATAGATTTTTTGGGGAGGGACTATCTAATTGGGTATTTGGGGCAGTTTGCTTTGGGGAAGAATCATTGGTTCCCTTTGATAGTTCGTTTACATTTTCCATTTTTTCTTTCATGTTAAGTTGCTCTTCCTTCTATTATTTTGAGTAGTTGCGATTACATTCTCTGCCCTGACCAAACCACCTCACCGATGATCTCGAAGTCGTTGCCTTTAATCTCTTCTTTTCCAAGTTCCCATGCTTCATAAGCACTATTGTCACTGACTACCTTGATACCGTTTGGCAAGAATTGAAGTCTTTTCACCATCAGTCGATTGTCATATCTAAATACGTAAATCCCATCAGTAGAAAAACCATCAACGCGGTTCACCATTACAACACTTTGATTCTTAAGAGTTGGGATCATGCTGTCACCGCGAACGGGCATCAGGAAGATATTGTTTGGGTTAAAGCCAAGCTCTTGCCTTATGAATTTCTCACTGAAAACCATTGCGCTAGATTCTTCTTCTTTTTCAACAAGCGTGCCTTGTCCAGCACTCACCTCAATATCGAAAAACTTAAGCTCAAGATAACCAGTAGGCAAACTGACGGCCTTTTGTGATAGCTGTCTAGCTTTGAGGAATATTTTTTCAGGGATGTTTTGACGCTCTCTCCACGTATAAATCGTCTTTGGAGATATCTCTAAAACCTTTGCTAGCTCTGCATTCGTAGAGGTATTCGTAACCTCCTTTAATTTCCTCAAACTTAACTCAAACTCGCTCATTATCGCCTCAATTCTTCAAAAATGTGTTGAAATCAAAAAGTAATGCCTCATAATTAACTCAAATCGACTTTGAGGAACTCTGAGGAATTGTGAATTGGTTACAGTTACCTCAAGTGTACTACATGGAGGAATTATGAACACAAGATTTGCTTTACTTGCGCGATTTGAAAACCCGACTGTTGAGCTTAAACAGATCAGCCAAGAGTTTTTTGGCATCACTCCAAAGACGGCAGAACAAAAAGCCAAAGGCTGCGACTTCCCCGTTCCTACTTTTAAGTTGCGTGATTCAGAACGTAGCCCCTCGTTGGTCAAGATTGAAGACTTGGCTGCATACATTGATAAGCGTCATGCGGAAGCCAAGCAAGATTGGCTATCAGTAAACGGATAGAGGATTGAGCATGAATAATGTAACGACACCGATTCATAGCATTAACGTTGATTTTTCTCATTCGAGTGAAGCTAAAGAGCTTTTCATGATCGTGAAAGGTCGTTTGTCTTGGTTAAGCCCATCTTCACCAGAGTTTGAATTTCTGCACCCAATCTATGAGCAACTAGTCGAAGCTACAGAGCTGTTGGAAAGCTTGGAGGAATAGACATGCAGGTATCTGACCCGATCCACCTACCTTGTCCCGATATGCTCGGCATGGTTGACCCAAAACCGGAACTACGTGAACGCTCTATTCATTTGATAGAGCAGTTACGTGAAAAACATGGTTTATCGAAGCGTTCAAAGCGCAAAGCTAGACCGATGAATTACGTTTGCACAAATCATTCGTGTACGGGGCTGTAATGAACGAACAAGCGATGATAGCCGCACTTGCTAACATGGAAGCTAAAAGTGACGCAGGGGAACTCACTCGTTACTCTGCGTTCACTAAACGCTTCTTTCCTCGCTTGCCTAAAATCGTGCGTAACGATGTGAAGCGCAAAATAGCCAAGCGTAAACAACGCCAAAACCCTACCAAAGAAAATCTGATACTAGCGGCAGAAGATGCCGTTAAGTTTGGGCTGAAAAGAGCGCATTTCATTGAAGACAAATTCCCGTTTGTTGATAGTCGCGCTAAGAGTCGAACTCAACCGTTAAGCCACGATATTTTGATGCGTGATGATGCCGTTAGTGAACTAGCAAAAACGTTCGCTGATAAGTGCGCGTTACTGCTTACCGAAGAAAGCCAACCCGAAGTATTCAAAAGCTTTTTAGATGCGATAGAGCATGTTTACCAATTGCAGGAAGCTGAATTAAAAACGATTCATGTTAACGCGCCACAAGTGAACCTTAAAAAACGCGATAAGAAACCGGAAGAGTTAGAACAAGACCTACAGGTAGCCGTACTCAAGATGCAATCTGAATCTTGGATTGAGGGACGCTTGTTACACCTCCGAGCACAATACATTGAGTATTCACAAATCACGCTTGAGCGAGTTGGTGAGGGAAAACATCAGTCACCGGTGATCAGTGCGTTGTCATTTGCCAACTGGAAACAGAAACAGCGTGACGCTAAAGCGTTCCTTGAAACTATGGCAGTGATGAATAACGAGACGGGCGATTCTTTCAATCTTGAGGATGTGGTCAAGCGAACGACTGCGAATCCAGAAAACCGTCGTATTGAAATGATGGTGCGTTCTCGTGGCTTTGAAGAGTTGGCTCAAGACTTAGGTTATACCGCGCTCTTTATTACTTGGACGTTGCCGAGTAAATACCACCGCGTCTCTAAAAAGTGGAATGGTGCGAGTATCAAAGACGGCCACCAAGTTCTCATGCAGCAATGGGCGTTAGGCCGAGCACTGCTAGCGAAAGAAGATATTCATTATTTTGGTTTTCGAGTGGCTGAACCACACAAAGACGCGACCAGTCATGCTCACTACTTTCTGTTTTGTTCGCCTGACGACAAAGATTTCATTATCGAAACCTTAAAGTTGTGCGCGATCTCTGAGGATAAGCACGAACTAGGTTCTGATATTTCACCTCGTTTTGATGTGAAAGAGGCTGATCCAAAAAAGGGCGGGGCGACTGCCTACATTGCTAAATACGTCTCGAAGAACATTAACGGTAAGCACATGCCAGAAAGCGAGGGTGAAGAATCTGCCTATCGTGCTCGTGCTTGGGCTTCCACTCATCGAATCCGCCAGTTTCAGCAATTTGGTGGTAAGCCAGTTTCACTCTGGCGAAATCTACGCAGGGCAAAACCGGAACAGACCATGATAGACCCAAAGCTCGAAGAGCTGCGCCAAGCGGCAGATTCTTCGAAGTGGTCGCTGTTCTGCCAATTGGCTGATAGTGCAAAAGTTGCCTACCAATCAAAACAAAACCAATACGGTGAAACAACCAAAAAGGTGATCGGCTTTTCTTGGCTCGGTCGTCTTATCGAAACGTCTAGCGAGTGCTATTCGCTCGTTAAGAAAAAAGACGTGAAGCGTCTTCAAGAGGCGCGGAGCGTCTCACCTTGGAGCACTGAAAATAACTGTAACTCTCCCTTAGTTGAACATCTTCAACGCGTGACCGGATGGAGCGTAGAGGGAGTCCAATGCTTAATCTCACCGCTGATGCGGGGAGCCAAGGTTCAAATTGATAAATACACGAGTATCAGTTTTAGAAACAACCGTCTGATTGTGTATTAAACCATTGCCAACGATGTGAATCAGGGGCTAAACACTAAACAACGTCGTGAGACAGAGGATTGAAATGAAAATACTATCGCTTGATGAGTGTCAGCGAGATTTAGCTGCGTTGGACGCGGCTGACAGACTCACCGCCAACATGAAAGTAGAAATTGACCGCTTCAAAGAAATGGATACCAGCAAGCTCATGAAAAAAGCCATGGGAATGCTGATGAGTGGCAATTTGTCACTCGAAGCTTTAGGGCTTCCCGTCAATCTATTTGAGCAATTAGAGCAACTCGAAAAACTCAATGGAGTGGCGCGCAATAAGTACCGCGCTGTCGTTGTGGCCAACCAAGAACAACTTGGTGATGTGGAAAGCGTCGAGGTGAAACATGGCTAAATATGAAAACCCTGTTCGTGGGTATATTGCTTGTCCTGTTTGCCAGTCTGCCGCCACCACTCACCAAGTGGGTGAGGGGCAATTGATCGCGTCTGGTGAGCCACCAAAAAACAGCCGTAACATTGGACTGATGTATTACCGTTGCCCTGAGTGCGGTAACAGTTCGAATAGCAAAAAGGTTACGGAGTTCATCAAAGCTAATTCCGTTGCTGAGTTAACCGAACTTAAACCGAATCCAACCGAGAAAGGTTCGGTTATTGAGTCGGATTTGATAACCGAGCCTAACCTTATCGATGTAATTGAGTTAACCGAATCGGTGCAAGTGGATGAAGCCAGTAAAGACGAGGTTTCCAACCGAAAGATAACCGATACGGTCGATGATGAAAAAACAGAGAAGACCCCAAGCAAATTCCCCTTTAAACGAGTAATCACGGGGTTAGCATCGGTTATCTTTATTGTTTGGGCGGTGTCTCAACTGCTACCAAAAGCCTCAGCCGAACAACCGCAAGGGGGGGAGCATGGAGCAAGTTAACGAAACCTTACCAGGTGAACAAATTGAACTGGATGATTGGGGGGATTTTGGCTCCGTTATTCATCAGCTTGAAGAACAAGCAAAAACCGAGAGCGATTTAGTTGGCTTAACCGAGCCAACCGAGACGGTAACCGAAGATAAAACGGAAGCTATGGCGGGCTTGCTGAATATTTTGTTTGCCTTAAGCGAGCAAGCGACCTCCATCATTTCGGGAGTTGAATTTGAGTTTGACGGTAAAGGTAAGCAAGCGGTGATGGATGCGGCTGAGCCTGTCTTTGCAAAACACGGTAGTACGCTTATGGGCGTGTTTGGGGATTACATCGAAGAGGCCACCTTATTGCTTGCGGTTCTTGGTTTGATTTATGCCTCTAAAAAGCAATTGCTCATGTTGCAACAATCAAAGGAGGTGGACGGTGAAAAAGCCGAAGCCCCTAGCCCTACCGAACCCCGTTAACTCGAACCCGTCACATGATGCCGAGCACACCATTTATGTGGCGGGAACAGGAGGAGGTAAAACCTCAGCCGTTAAGCATTTGGGGCTAGTCCCTAAAACGGCTCAAGCGGTCTTTTTTGACCCCTACACCAACTACGCAGGGAGTAAATTTCAAGGCCAAATGTGCCACGGCACTTCATCACGCTTAACCTTTGTCAAAACGCTCATTATGGCGCGTCGTCGCGGTGGCTCGTTTAAGCTGGCCTACATTCCAGCAAATGGGGCAACGGCCGACGAATTAGAGTTCTTTGCGTCGGTGGTGTGGTCGGTGGGTAACGGTCGGGCTAGCCAGCTCTATACCGTTATCGAAGAATTGGCGTCATGTGTAGAAACCTCGGGCAAGCTTCGAGGTCGTGCGGGTGAGCTTTTGCGCGGAGGTCGTCAATACGGTCTGGTGGTGCATACGGTGTTTCAACGAGGGCAAGAAGTACCAAAAACCGTGACTGAACAATCAAGTGTTTGGTGGGTAGGCGCGGTTAACTCAATGAGTGATGCTCACTGGATAGCGGATAAACGCGGGTTGGATGTGAATATCGTGGCGGGGCTAAAGTCTGCCAAGGTCAATAAAGAACGCATTGGTAAACCGATAGCCGAATACTTATTGATTGGTGATGGTATCGGCAACATCGAGCACAAAGCGTTTAACTGTCAGTCAGGCTCTAAGCTCAATTTAAACTACCGTTAATCGACCTTTTTAACCTATAGGTTACCCGTTCAACCTATAGGTTACTTTCCCTTCCTTTTTTTACCTCACTCCTATTTGATAAACGCTCAATTTGATTATTCACAATCCAACGTCGAGAGACAGGGGAACTCATGAAAGCTCAACATAAAAACATGTTGATTGCTGTAGCACTGACCTTACTGGTGATTGCCATCATCAATAACGTATCAACGCTAGAAGCAATCAAAGAACTCATTAACGGCAAGCGTGGCTGGTTTTAAGGAGATATAAACATGTCAGTAAAACCAATCAAACTTAATTCCATGGTCGGTGCTGCTTGGGGACAAAAAGGTACGTTACCTATCCCTGTTGGTCCTACTTATCAAGAGTTGGTATTAGAGACCAATGCCGAAGCAGCCGATATTGAGCGTTTGTCTATCACGCTTAATGCAGAAGAAATCTATGTCTTAACGGGCAGTGAGATTTTGATGCTTGAGCGTTACAAACAACGCGTTCATACAACTGGCCACTATGTGATCCCGTTTAGTGATATTTCCGCACGCACTAAAAATGGTGTTCGCTACACGGGGCTGGTGACAGAAGCGGGTGACAATATTCACTTAGATGTTCAGTTCAAAGCGAAAGCCAGTGGCGACCCGCTATCGATTCAAGTCCATGCGTGGGTGACGAATGCACAACCTGCACGAATCATCGTGCCAATGGTCAAGCGTGAAACCATGCCAGCGAACGCGGCAGGGGTGAACGAATTCACAAGCCTAGTATCAAGCCCGTTGATTAGTTTACGTCGTGCGCACTTCATGCACACGGGTATCACTAAACTCGAAGTTGAGCGCGACTTTGTTAAAGAGTACGAAGCCAACAAGTTTATCAATGAAGCGAACGCCAAGCGTAACGAGCGTACACCTCAAGCGGGTTACTTTCACTTCGATCCTATTGTGCGTGGTTTTTCTATCGATGAGCTATTTCCAACACAGCACAGCTCTAACTTGAAGTTCTCAGTAACAACGAGTGACGTAGCAGGCTCAATCCCTATTTTGGTTGAATCGGTGAAAGTGGTTCGCCCTGAAATGCTCGCGGGTCGAAGCTAAGGAGCCGATATGAGCTTTTTTGATGACCTCTTAGAGTTTGGGGGCGGTGCGCTTGATAGCGTGGGTGAAAATGCCGATTGGCTGTTTGGTGATGATGACAATTCATCTAACCCAAACACTACCCAGCAACCTAACGCACCCGTTGTTGATAATAACGGCAACGCTGTTACAACCCCTCAAGGCTCACTTGTGGCGAAAGATAACACCCTGCTTTATATCGGTGGTGGTATTGCTGCGCTGTTAGTGCTGGTTCTGCTTGTTGTCATGCTGAAAGGTAAATAGTTATGCCATTACTTTTCATTGGTTTAGGTGGTCTTGGTCTTGGTTCTGCGCTTGGGTTTGGTGTGAGTCAGGGCATCAATAAGGCTCTGACTGCTACCGCGTTGATTGCCTTGTTATACCTTGCCTACAAATCGGGAGTGTTTCGCTAATGCTAGGTTCATTAACGTCTTTAACGGGTGGCGGTGGCTTGACGGGCGGGTCTTCGGGTCCAGCAAAATCAGGTAACACATCTAACACCACAAATAACAGTGGCTTTACTGCTGGCGCAATGAATTTTGGCAGCAACAACGGCATACCGTGGTGGGGAATAGCGCTTGTTGCTCTGATTGCGCTGTATGTTCTCACTCGAAAGTAACTTAATTCCTGAAACTTGGGGCAATGCCAAGCCGAGGCTATGTAAAGCCCTTGGTGATTACCTCAAACAAGCAGAAATTGAAGTTCAAGAGGGGCGAGAGTCCCTTTATCGAGTGGAAGATACCTACATGTTACTGCGCGGTGAGCAATCACAATCAGGCTCTAAGGAGTTGGTGGTGGTTGCGTTAGCGGGTGATATGGCAGCGGGTACGCTCAGTGCCATTAATCACGGTAAAGCGAATGGGTTTGACTCCATTCGCGCCCACTTTAGCAAACGCGGAGCCCATCGCTATATTCAGCGTAAATTACGATTGCCTGTTCGAGAGATTGAAACTCACAAGAATGAGCATGTATTACAGATAAGGTTTGATGATATGGGCGGGAAAAGTAGCTCAAAGAGTGATGCGAAAACCGTCACTACAACCACAAACAAAAGCAATAGCCAAGGTCTCGGTGGCGATAACAATGGCTTTGCGCTGTCAGGGATAGAAAACTCTGACATTAATTTAAGCATGACTGACCATGGCGCAATGGCGGTTGCAGGTCGAACGGCAGAAGAAGCGTTTAAATTCGGCACTGACGCATTAGATTTTTCAGCGGATACCGTTGATGCTTCTTTGGGCTTTGGTGAGAAAGCGTTAGACGGAGCGTTCAGTTTTGGTGAGAGCGCATTGGATGCAAATGCAAATCTTAGCGAGCATGCGATAGATTCCATTAAATCCATGGCAGGCCAACAAACGGAAACGACCAAAGCAGCACTTGCAATAGCAGGGGCAGCAAAAGCGCGAGAGCAAACGGGTGAGAACGAAAGCAATAACGAGTTACTGAAAAATGTGTCTCTTATGGTCGGGATTCTCGTCTCGGTATTAACGATGGCTTATATGTTCGCGGGGCGTAAACAATGAAGCAACTGCATACCTTAAATACTGGCGAAGCCATTAAATTTAACGCAGGTCAGGCTGGTAAGTATCTCATCATGCGTGAGGCCAGTAATACCGTCATGTTGCGCGGTGATGCTCTGCGACCTGTAGAGATTGAACGTGGTGACACGGTTGATATCACTCGTTTTGACGAGCTTGAACTTTTTAATCACAAAGCGGATGCCGTGACGATTGAATATCAAATCGCAGATGTTCCAATTATCACCAAAGCGCAAAAAATTGATATCAGTAATTCGGTAGCGATTAGCGAGATTTTAACGCCAATTACCGTTGATAAAGTTCTATCTCCGATAAAGGTGGGTGAAGTCCAAACCGAGGTAAAAACACGCATTCAAAATGACGTCCTCAAGGTGGAAAAGCTTGCTGATTTGTACACCTTGCAAAAGGTCGGCAGTGGGTTATTGGACTTAACAAGCGATGAGCAAATTATTGATGGGAAAGCTGGGCGTAAAGGGCTCTTTATTCAGGCTTCTACCGACAATGTCAGTCCCGTGTTGGTGCAAGGCTTAATTGATCTTGCAGCTGGCGGTCATACATTAATTCAAACGGATGCCATCGTGACACTGCAAGGTGCCATAGGCGATAGCGTCAAAGTAGGGGAGTTTATCTAATGTTCCAACTTTCAAACCCACCCCAAGCCTCTTCGAGTTCGGGCTCAGTTGGGGAAGTCGGGGCTAATGTCTTGGCCTGTATTCCTCTAAGTGCTCAAGATGGCGGGAGTGCGTCCGGTTTCGTGACCATCTTAAATAACCTTTATGACGATCCTGAGCGTAGTCATAACGCGGCTCTGTATCATCGAAATGAAAGCATTAATGGTGAGTGGGGTCGAAGAATGCAATTAAAGTCAGCAGTCGATTTGATAACGAAAGCGGAGCCTTATGATTCTGTATCGTTAATGATGTCGGTCACGCTCAAAGGGAAGATAAATCTTGATGCGTCAACGGCTGCGAAGGTGAGCGCGTTAGATACTCCTATTTCTTGCGTAATCGGAATTAAGACTCAAGCCGCCCCATCATATAGAGGCGCGTATTGCAGTGTGACAGCTGCGTACTCTTCGAGTGATTCGTCATTGGTCTTTGGTGGCTCGTCTGATGTTGTTCTTAATGTTCAAGTGGGCGATGTAGCCAGTATTGCTGAATCAGAACTTCAAATTTCTTTCGATGTGGAAGATATAACTAATGATGTGATGGTTTACTTGGAAGAGGCACCTACAACGTTAGAAAACTTGTTTGGGCTTATTCATGTCAAAAAGGCGTGGATTGCTGAGGAAGCTGTTTATCCGGTGCCTGATTAACAAGGGTTTGGTGGTAATGAATATTAAGTATTTGCTAGTACTGCTTTTCCTGATCCTGTTTGGGGGATACCTAATGAAAAAAGACAAGATAATCAAAATAGTGAGTGGCTTTGCTTTATCAGCTAGAAGTGAGATGCGCATGGTGGGCGTACGCGGTGATTTAAAGCGAGTCGTTCGCCGCGCTATTGAGCTAACCCCGTTTGATTTTGGCATTACGTCAGGTAAGCGCACCGCAGAAGAACAAAACGCTCTATTCAAACAAGGTGCAAGCCAGTTAGACGGATACAGCAAAAAAAGCCGTCACCAATCAGGCTGCGCGGTTGATTTTGTCGTGTATGACGAAAACGGCAAAGTGACGTGGGGCTTTAGTTATTACGAACAAGTGAGTTGGGCATTCAAACAGGCAGCGGATGAGTTGGGTATTCCGATTGTATGGGGTGGTGATTGGGTCAGCTTTAAAGATGGTCCTCATATCGAACTCGATAGAGCCCATTACTCATAGTTACACCATCAAGTATTTAAGGAAGAGCAAATTACTATGAAAAGTTTACTAGAAAAAATCGGAATCGACCTTGACCAACCATCCACTAAAAAGGGTTTAGCGTTACTGGGCGCGGGAGCTGCTTTGGTAGCTGGTCACCCTGAACTTATCACCGCGAGTGTATCGGCAGACGGTGTTCAATTCGGTGGCATTATTGGCGCAAGTGCTCCAATAGTATTTGGCCTATGGGAAACCCTACGCAATGAGTTTAAGTAAATGGCAGAGTATCAAACAATAATTGTTGCGGTTGTCAGTGCTTTATCTAGCGGGGTAGGTGTAGGTATTACACTTAAAACTGATGTTAAGTGGTTACGCCTAATGATGGAAAAGATGGATGATCGTTTGACTCGACTTGAAAGCAAAAGCCCTCAGTAAAAGGGCTTTCTTTTTATATCAATGTCTTAAATGTTTAAAACTTAAAATCATCATCAATTGTTGCTTGTGGCTTTATTGGTTTCCGTGGCCTTTTGGGTGGTATTGGCCTTCTCGGAGGCGGAGGCGGCGGAGTTGGCCTTTTCGATATTGGTGGCGGTGAAGGTGGGATTTTCGGCGGGGAAAGTTCCGTTAAAGTGATATATTCATCTTTCCAATTTTCAGGGGTGAAGATCTTGAGGTTTTGTTGTTCGTCAAAAACTTCCTCTGAGACTATTAGGTTTAAACCGTGTTTTATGTAGTCGATCGCTCCATCACCAAAGAGGTCGCTATTATGATAACCATATGTATCAAGTAGCTCTCTAAGCTCTTTTTTGTTTTGGAAAAAAACCCTATGCCCTAAAGATATCTTTCTACGTAACTCTTCAAAAGCTGGGTGATTATTCAAAAGAATATTCTCTATAGTTGTATTACCTTTTTCTTTTTCTTCGGTAAGGTAAGTCACTAGTGATTTCAAAGTTGACGACGTACTATTAATCTCGTCGATGATACTGAGTTCACGTTTTCTGATCTCTTCACTGAGAAGTCTTTGGAACAAACCTGCCCATTGCTCTTTTAAGTGTCTAGTTATGTCTACTACAGAATTAAATGATTGGACTTGATTGTTGTTCGGTAGATTAAACAGATCATCAATAAACTTGAAAACTTTTGGGTCGTCTACCGAGGCATAATTAATTGAGTCATTGTCTTTATTCGCTTGGTAGGTTCTATATTCAGTCATCACCTGATGATCTATGAAAACATATAACTGCTTTCCTTTCTTTATTGCACTTTGAAGCTCGGCATTAGACACAGAGTAGCCTTGACTCTCATATGAATCAGAACCATATCGCCCCCCAACAATACCGATAACAATATCGCAGAGTTCTATTTCTTTGTAACAATAGCTCTCTAGCTTTTCATCAGAGCCATAAGGGATATGTCCTTTTTCATTTAAGACTGGATCATATCCTTGGTCTTCAATGAAGCGTTGAAGATCGGCACGAACATATTTTAAGTCGTAGTATGTTGAGCTGACGAAAACTCGTGGCCTTGCCATAGTTAGTAGTCCTTCAGGTAATATATCTGTAGATGCATATTAATTTGGTCGATACTATAATGTAATCAATGTATTCACAACGAACTGTTATCTGATTTATGATGAAGTAGGCTAGGATTTAACTGAGTATAGACCTGCCACAAAATATTTAGGTTTCGATGGCCAGTCACTTGAGCCACCTCTTCAATTGAATAGCCTTTTTCGAACAAGCGACTTGCTCCCTCTCTTCGCAAATCGTGATACCTCAAGTCTTCGATACCCAGCTCGTTCCTAACTCGCTGAAACCCTGCGCTAACACTTCGTGAGTTGTACGGGAAAATAAGCTCACCTTTGTTTGGTTGCTTTAGTGCGATCTCAAATGACTCACCAAGCAACGGCACAATCATGTGATTACCTTCTTTCTTCCTTGGGTCTTTTCTATCTCTAACAAGTATCGTCTTATGATCTTGGTTGAGGTCTTCCCAACGCAGTTTGCAGACTTCACCAATTCGCATACAAGTGAGAATGCTGAATTCAAGAATGTCAGTGAATGGGATTCGAGTTGTGCCGTTTGGCCGGAAAGATTCACGTTGTTCTAATCCAAGCTTTAAGAGTTTCAGTTCTTCAGAAGTTGGGCGACGTGTTCGTTTCTGACTCTTACCGACTAACCCCATATCAATAAGAACGGGTACGGCTTCATCAAATATTTGGTGATTGGTATCGATGTTGAAGACAGGCTTAGACTTTTTCATTACAGAACGTAGGTAAGCAATATCATGATAAATCGTTGCGGGTTTGGCTTCTGCGCCTCTTCTATTTTTACAGTGCTCGATTAAGTCGCTAGTTCGTAGCTGATTACTCTCAACTTGGGCGATGTCGCAATCCCTAAGCATTTTAATAACGTAGCGTTTTGTGCGGCCTGTATTGTCCCAGAGATCACGCTCAGCCATGAACAAATCGAGGAGTACCGAAAGGGGGACTGTTTTTGGCTGATTGAGTACCCCTTGAGCTTCTAGTTCCGCTACCCTTTTTTTACCGAAAGCTTTAGCGAGTGCTTTCTTTTTTAGAGTTTTGCTTTCCCTGTGTATAATGCGCGAATTCTTTTTAACGATGATTGTTACCTTGAACCTTGGTTCACCGCTTTTTAGCTTTCTGGTCTCGATGGTATAACTTGCCATTGTCCAACTCCTAAAGGGGTACTTGAGGGGTACTACAGGAAGTAATTCCGTTTAATTCTAGGTAATTCACTGTATGTTTGTACAGTATTAATTGAGACTGAATCATGACAAACACTAATAAAACCAGTAAATACGCTAGTAACCGACTTTCTGTTGCACCCATGCTCGATTGGACTGACCGCCACTGTCGTTACTTTCACCGTTTGCTTTCTCAGCAGACTCTTCTGTACACGGAAATGGTAACAACGGGCGCGATCTTACATGGTAAGGGCGACTTTCTAGAATATAACGAGCAAGAACATCCTCTTGCTCTTCAACTCGGCGGTTCTAATCCGGTTGATCTGGCTGCTTGTGCCAAACTGGCTGGTGAGCGCGGTTATGATGAAGTGAACCTTAACGTAGGTTGCCCTTCAGACCGAGTTCAAAACGGTCGCTTTGGTGCGTGTTTAATGGCTGAGCCAGAGCTGGTGGCAGATTGTGTGTCAGCGATGAAAGAAGTCACTGATATTCCAATTACCGTGAAAACGCGTATCGGTATCGATGACCAAGACTCTTATGAGTTTCTAACTAAGTTTGTTTCGACGGTTTCTGAAAAAGGTGGCTGTGAGCAATTTACTATCCATGCGCGTAAAGCGTGGTTGAGTGGCCTGAGTCCGAAAGAGAACCGTGAGATCCCACCTCTAGATTATGATCGTGCATATCAAATCAAGAAAGACTTCTCTGATCTTGTGATTGCCGTGAATGGTGGCATTACTACTCTTGAACAAACTAAAGAGCACTTACAACACCTTGATGGCGTGATGATTGGTCGTGAGGCTTACCATAGCCCATTTATCTTGGCTGAAGTCGATCAGCAGATCTTTGGTTTAGACACGCCAATCAAGAAGCGCTCACAAGTGGTTGAAGAAATGTACCCGTACATCGAACGTGAACTTTCAAATGGCGCAAGCTTAGGACATATCTCTCGTCATATGCTTGGTTTGTTCCAAAGCATGCCTGGTGCAAGACAATGGCGTCGCTACATCAGTGAAAACGCACATAAGAAAGGTGCAGGTATCGAAGTGATGCAAACAGCATTGGCTAAGATCCCTAAAGAGCTAAATGTTTAACCTCCCTCTAAGTTAAAAACTTAAGGTTAAATTCGCCATTAGAGGCTAAATTTACCACTACAAGTTTCCGAAAAGCCACGCATGAAGATGTGTGGCTTTTTATTTATCTGATAAATAAGGGTTTTCTTGGATTTGCATACTTGGTATGGAAGCTGCAATGTTAGAAAGTAGGAAAGATAGATCATTAACTCATTAGGGAGACCATTATGTTTGAATTAATCTTTGTTCTTATTTTCGTTGCAACTCTGCTTGTCACAGGTATCACGTTTATGACGGTATTGGCCGCAACCGGAGTAGCGTTATTAGTCATGTTGGTCTTAGGTATGATGGGCGTTGTGTTTAAGTTACTGCCTTGGTTGATCGTGATTGCAATCGGTGTGTGGTTTTTCAAAAACTTTGTACACAGTTCTAACCAGAGACGTTACTAAGGTCATAGTGCCGTCAAATCTTTACTCGTCAGCGGTTTATCGTTTTAGAATTTAAGATGTGTGGTAGAATTTTCCCCAATAATCTATGAATGTGCATACAATTAGCACTACGATATGGAATTGGAGCTATCTCAAATGAATAAAATGCCATTAATTGCTTTAGTGGGAATGCTATCTTTAAGTTCAGCAGTGTCTGCTGCTGAAGAGTTTTCTTACACGGCTAAAGTCGGTGCTGATATGTGGTGGGGAAGTACAAAGTTAAACGAAGTTAGACAAGATGACGATTCTAACTCACCTTCGTTGTATTTCGCATTTGAGCATAATGCCCCAATGCTCCCAAATGCTAGCTTCCGTTATACCTCTGTTGATGCGGACTCGTTGGCTTTTGATAAGTACGACTACACGTTTTACTACACACTGTTAGAGCACAAGTTGATGAACTTCGATGCTGGTGTGACGTTTACTCAATACTCAAACTCTAATTACATTGAACCAAAAGCGACGGGTGCGAAAACATCGACGTTTGATGAGTTCACGTGGAGCTTCTACGGTAACGCAGAGATCAATGTGCCGGACACCAACTTCGATATCATTGGTACGATGGAGTTCGGTGATAGCAGTGGTATTAAGAGCACTGACTTGATGGCGGGTGTTCAGTACCGAATCCCTGTATCAGAATCTGAAATTGCTCTGCGTGGTGGTTACCGTGTTATCGACCTAGATTCGGATGAGTTCTTTAGCTCGGAACTAGGTAAGAGCTTTGTCATGGTCGATGGTTGGTTTGCTGGTGCTGAAGTGCGCTTCTAGGCCATATAAAGCAAATTTAGAACGAATTTTAAGAACGCCACTTTATTAAGTGGCGTTTTTTTATATCTATTGATTATATCTTTCTGGAATTAGTTAGCACATTCATCACTTTCGACCATCCTTAATACAAAGAGCTAATTAGCGTCTATTCTTAGAAGGTCTATGTAGTGAGGTCAAAGCAAGGGATGGAATATGACACTCAATGAATTACGAAATTTATATAGAGAAAACCTGTTAGTTGAAGCCATCATAGAGCCCTCAATTCAAGAAGGGTCTTGGGTTGTGGAGTTTCGCCATATGGGAGGTGGCTTTGTTCTGCTTACTGATGTTCATGGTGAAGAGTGTCATTACGCGGATTTAGACCTAGCATCTAAGTCGGCAATGGCGGTTGGCTTTCAGCAAGTACGCATTGAAAACCAGTAAGACAATTTACGTTTCAATCGGTTTTTACTTCCAAAAAGTTATAAAACATACTTTTCTATTCTTTCTTGTTATTAAAAGGAGTGGTTAATCTATCGTCACGCAATGATTAGGGATGTCGTGACCATGTCTTTAAATAAGAAAGAGTCTTCACAAAATAATAATGCACAGTCTGGGACTAATGAGTTGCCTGGGCTAGCAGCACCACTTAATGACCAACAATTGGGTCATCTTCAGCAAACTGTTTCTGAACTGTCTTCACAGCAACTGGCATGGGTCAGTGGTTACCTTTGGGGAGTGAGCCAAGCTCAGCCTGTCGGTGCTGCTGCGCCAATTGCTCAAGCGGCCGCTGCAGTAGCGGCTAAGCCAGAGGGCAAGCTAAGCATTATCTTTGCTTCTCAAACCGGTAATGCTAAAGGCGTCGCTGAATCGTTAGAGGCAGAAGCGAAAGCCTTAGGAATCGCGGTCGAGCTTTTCGATGCGAGTGATTATAAAGGTAAGAACTTAGCCAAAGAGACACACGTCATTTTCGTCGCTTCAACCAATGGTGAGGGCGAAGCCCCTGATAACGCCATTGAGTTACATGAATTCCTACAATCGAAGAAAGCGCCAAAATTATCAAACTTACAATACGGTGTGATTGGTTTAGGTGACTCAAGCTATGAGTTCTTCTGCCAAACGGCTAAAGACTTCGATAACTTCCTCTCTAAGCTTGGTGCTAAATCGTTTGTCGATCGCCTTGATTGTGATGTTGATTACGAAGAGTCAGCAACGGAATGGCGCGCTAAAGCATTAGAGCAAGTAAAAGAGACGCTATCGACAGGCACTGAAGCCGATGTGGTTCAATTACCTGTAGGTCAAGCGGCTGCTGGTCATTCGCAATACACCAAACAAAACCCATACACAGCGACACTATTAACCAGCCAAAAGATCACGGGTCGTGACTCGGGTAAAGATGTTCGTCATATCGAGATCGATCTTGATGAGTCAGGTATTACCTACCAACCCGGCGATGCGCTAGGCGTATGGTATGAAAACAGTTCAGAACTCGCGAATCAGATCCTTTCTAAGGTTGGGTTATCAGGCATCGAAAGTGTCGATGTCGATGGTGACAATCTATCTATCCATAGTGCGCTAGTGAGTAAATTTGAGATTACCACTTCAAACCCTCAGCTTGTGACCAAGTTTGCTGAGTTATCTGGCAGCAAGAAGTTAATCAAGTTGGTGGAAGATAAAGACAAGCTTCGTGAATACGCGGGCAATACTCAGATCGTTGACGTACTAGCAGAGAAGAAAACCAAGCTATCGGCTGATGAGTTAATTGGCCTGTTACGTAAGCTGACTCCGCGCCTCTATTCTATTGCATCAAGCCAAGCGGAAGTGGATGAAGAAGTTCACTTAACGGTTGGTCTGGTTGAATACCAAAAAGGTGAAGAGTCTCGTTTAGGTGGAGCATCAAGCTTCTTGGCTCAGCGCCTTGAAGAAGGTGGCGAAGTGAAGGTGTTTGTAGAGAACAACAATAACTTCAAGCTACCACAAGACGACAATACACCAATCATCATGGTCGGCCCGGGTACAGGTATCGCTCCTTTCCGCAGTTTCGTTCAAGAGCGTGAAAACAATGATGCTGAAGGCAAAAGCTGGTTGTTCTTCGGTGACCGTACCTTTACTCAAGATTTCTTATACCAAGTTGAATGGCAGAAGTACCTTAAGTCTGGCGCGCTAACTAAGCTAGATGTTGCCTTTAGCCGTGACCAAAAAGAAAAGGTTTATGTTCAGGATCGTTTAATCGAACAAGCAGAGCAGGTTTGGCAATGGCTCCAAGAGGGCGCGTACCTTTATGTTTGTGGCGATGCGACTCGAATGGCGAAAGATGTCCATGAAGCGTTAGTTACTATTGCGGAAAAACATGGCAATCAGAGCCGCGAACAAGCTGAACAATATATTAATGATTTACGTAAAGCGAAACGTTACCAAAGGGATGTCTACTAATGAGCAAGCAAGTAATAGAGCAAGAAGTGCTAGGTCAAGTACTTGGACCTTTGGCTGACAATGAACGTCTTAAGCGTGAAAGTAATAACCTACGCGGTACGATTGAACAAGATCTCCAAGATCGAATAACTGGTGGCTTTACTGCTGATAACTTTCAGTTGATTCGTTTCCACGGTATGTATCAACAAGACGACCGTGATATTCGCAACGAACGTACCAAGCAAAAGCTCGAACCGTTACATAACGTAATGCTTCGTGCTCGTATGCCTGGTGGCATCATTACCCCTAAGCAGTGGTTGGCGATTGATAAGTTCGCAGACGAAAGTACCTCTTACGGTTCAATTCGTCTAACAACTCGTCAAACGTTTCAGTTCCACGGTGTCTTGAAGCCGAACATTAAGTTGATGCACCAAACGCTAAATAACATTGGCATTGATTCAATTGCGACAGCGGGTGATGTAAACCGAAATGTTCTGTGTACGACAAACCCGGTTGAGTCTGAGCTTCACCAAGAAGCTTATGAGTGGGCGAAAAAGATCAGTGAACATCTATTACCGAAGACTCGTGCTTATGCAGAAATCTGGTTAGATGGTGAAAAACTAGAAACAACGGATGAAGAACCTATCCTTGGTAGCAACTACCTACCGCGTAAGTTCAAGACGACGGTTGTCATTCCTCCGCAAAATGATGTGGACGTCCATGCTAACGATCTTAACTTTGTTGCTATTGCTGAAGACGGAAAGTTGGTGGGCTTTAACGTGTTAGTCGGTGGCGGTCTTGCTATGACACATGGTGATACCTCTACTTATGCACGTAAAGCTGACGACTTTGGTTTTGTGCCATTAGATAAAACGTTAGATGTAGCAGCGGCGGTGGTAACGACTCAGCGTGACTGGGGTAACCGTTCAAACCGTAAGAATGCAAAAACCAAATACACGCTAGACCGTGTTGGTATTGATGTATTCAAAGCAGAAGTAGAAAAGCGTGCAGGCGTAGAATTTTCTGAAAGCCGACCTTATGAGTTTACTGGCCGTGGTGATCGCATTGGTTGGGCGGAAGGCATTGATGGTAAGCACCACTTGGCGTTATTCATCGAGAATGGTCGTTTACTTGATTTTCCGGGTAAAGCTCTGAAAACAGGTGTTGCTGAAATAGCGAAGATCCACAAAGGTGACTTCCGCATGACTGCAAACCAAAACCTAATTGTTGCGGGTGTGTCGACGAGTCAAAAGGCCAAGATTGAAAAACTGGCGCGTCAATATGGCTTGATGGACGATGCTGTTTCAGAGCAACGTAAAAACTCAATGGCGTGTGTGGCTTTCCCAACATGTCCTTTAGCAATGGCAGAAGCTGAGCGTTTTCTTCCTGAGTTTGTAACGGATGTTGAAGACATTCTGAAAAAACATGGATTACCAGAAGAAGATAACATCATCCTTCGAATCACAGGTTGTCCAAACGGTTGTGGTCGTGCAATGTTGGCTGAACTTGGTTTAGTGGGTAAGGCTCCGGGGCGTTACAACATGCACCTAGGTGGCAACAAGGCCGGAACTCGTATCCCTAAGATGTATAAAGAGAACATCACATCAGCTCAGATCTTAGAAGAGATTGATGCGCTGGTGGGACGTTGGGCTACAGAACGCAACGACAATGAAGGGTTCGGTGATTTTACAATCCGAGCTGGCATCATCGAAGAGGTGATCATTTCCAAGAGGGATCTGCATGCATAATTCTGTCGCTTCAAAATTGAAGTTAGCAGAGCTACTCGCATTGACTAAGACGGAGCAAATACTTCGTCTTGGGCAAATTAATGCTGAGTTAGAACAGCTAACAGCATTAGAAAGAGTTAAATGGGCATTAGAAAACTTGGAAGGATCACATGTTGTGTCTTCAAGTTTCGGCATTCAAGCCGCGTTAATGCTGCACTTAGTGACTCAAGCAAAACCAGATATTCCGGTTATTCTGACGGACACAGGGTATCTATTTCCTGAAACATATCGCTTTATCGATGAGTTAAGTAAGAAGTTGACTCTAAACCTTCAAGTCTTTCGTGCCCAACAGAGCCCTAATTGGCAAGAAGCGCAATATGGAAAACTTTGGGAGCAAGGTATAGAAGGGATAGAGAAGTACAACAAGCTTAATAAAGTTGAACCGATGAGAAGAGCGCTAGATGAGCTCGAGACTGGGACATGGTTTTCCGGTTTAAGAAGAGAGCAATCTCAATCGCGTGCAAACTTGCCAATCTTATCTATTCAAAATGGTGTGTTTAAATTTTTGCCGGTAATCGATTGGACGAATAAAGATGTTCACTATTACCTAGAAGAGCATGGTCTCGGTTATCACCCGCTTCGAGAGCAGGGTTACCTTTCTGTTGGAGATACACATACAACTAAGAAGTGGGAACCGGGTATGACTGAAGAAGAAACTCGTTTTAATGGGCTGAAACGCGAATGTGGTCTCCATGAAGATGATGGAGAGCAATATGGTTCTGGGATTTAGACTCATTGCTATTTAAAAAGCTGCCATAAGGCAGCTTTTTTTAGTTTCTAGGGGATAAAATTAAAGCGATTGTGGATAAGTCTGTGGTTATTGTGTAGTTACTTTGTAGTTAAAGTTGCATAAATAAGGCTTTGAGTGTTTATTCGTCATGTAATCGTTATTTTTGCATTTTTCTTTAATAAACACTTGCCAATGTGATGAACATCTCTATAATGCCGCCTCACTGACACGGCAGACGCCACAAGGCTTCAGCGCAGAATGTTAGTTAGGCAACTAGCTTTAAGCGATTATTCGCTCCTACTTTTAGAAAGTAGAAATTAATTTTCAAAAGTGTTTGACACTGAGAATTAAATCGCTAGAATGGCCGCCTCTTCCGAAGTGATGTAAGTCACAACGAAGAGAAGCTCTTTAACAATTTAAACCTATCAATCTGTGTGGGCACTCGTTGATGAATATCAAAACGTTTTATCGTTAGATAAAACAGATTCTTCGGAATCAACTTTGGTTTCAATGAACTGAGTGACCAATACAAATAACTACTTTCTCTTGTAGAAAGAAGGTATTTGGCACAGTCAATTCATTATCTTTCTGTTGGAAAGATAATAGCTTTAGAATTACTTTTTGTAGTTTTGAAGTCAGTATTCATTGAGCCGACAAAATCTTAAATTGAAGAGTTTGATCATGGCTCAGATTGAACGCTGGCGGCAGGCCTAACACATGCAAGTCGAGCGGAAACGACACTAACAATCCTTCGGGTGCGTTAATGGGCGTCGAGCGGCGGACGGGTGAGTAATGCCTAGGAAATTGCCTTGATGTGGGGGATAACCATTGGAAACGATGGCTAATACCGCATAATGCCTACGGGCCAAAGAGGGGGACCTTCGGGCCTCTCGCGTCAAGATATGCCTAGGTGGGATTAGCTAGTTGGTGAGGTAATGGCTCACCAAGGCGACGATCCCTAGCTGGTCTGAGAGGATGATCAGCCACACTGGAACTGAGACACGGTCCAGACTCCTACGGGAGGCAGCAGTGGGGAATATTGCACAATGGGCGAAAGCCTGATGCAGCCATGCCGCGTGTATGAAGAAGGCCTTCGGGTTGTAAAGTACTTTCAGTTGTGAGGAAGGGGGTAGCGTTAATAGCGCTATCTCTTGACGTTAGCAACAGAAGAAGCACCGGCTAACTCCGTGCCAGCAGCCGCGGTAATACGGAGGGTGCGAGCGTTAATCGGAATTACTGGGCGTAAAGCGCATGCAGGTGGTTCATTAAGTCAGATGTGAAAGCCCGGGGCTCAACCTCGGAACTGCATTTGAAACTGGTGAACTAGAGTACTGTAGAGGGGGGTAGAATTTCAGGTGTAGCGGTGAAATGCGTAGAGATCTGAAGGAATACCAGTGGCGAAGGCGGCCCCCTGGACAGATACTGACACTCAGATGCGAAAGCGTGGGGAGCAAACAGGATTAGATACCCTGGTAGTCCACGCCGTAAACGATGTCTACTTGGAGGTTGTGGCCTTGAGCCGTGGCTTTCGGAGCTAACGCGTTAAGTAGACCGCCTGGGGAGTACGGTCGCAAGATTAAAACTCAAATGAATTGACGGGGGCCCGCACAAGCGGTGGAGCATGTGGTTTAATTCGATGCAACGCGAAGAACCTTACCTACTCTTGACATCCAGAGAAGCCAGCGGAGACGCAGGTGTGCCTTCGGGAGCTCTGAGACAGGTGCTGCATGGCTGTCGTCAGCTCGTGTTGTGAAATGTTGGGTTAAGTCCCGCAACGAGCGCAACCCTTATCCTTGTTTGCCAGCGAGTAATGTCGGGAACTCCAGGGAGACTGCCGGTGATAAACCGGAGGAAGGTGGGGACGACGTCAAGTCATCATGGCCCTTACGAGTAGGGCTACACACGTGCTACAATGGCGCAT